>QXZU01000003.1 GCA_009886205.1 K189A clade bacterium
CTGCCCACGGGCCTGATGTTCCGAAAGAGGAGACGTCAATAACGATAAGTTCTGGACGGGCAAGTTTGGCCGCAGCCAAATCAGCTTCATTAACTGCGAAGGCGTCTTTACAGAGTAAAACGATTTCAGCGTGGGCAATGAGGTTTTGTAGTTGTGTGCTGCCATTGCTGGTTGCCAGATCTAAGCTGACAAAGCGTCTGTTGGAAGCAAAAAATGCGTGCCACAGCGAGGAGGTTTGAGTGGTTTGACTCTCAATATGTGGGCCTCGAGCGCGCAAAGGGTCGCCAGTAGTAGGCTCTGGGCGAACAACATCAGCCCCAAGATCAGCGAGTAATTTTGCGCCGTAAATGCCTCGCTCATCGGTCAAATCAATGACCCTCACACCCTTTAATGCCATGGTTCCCCCAAAGTGTTGCTACTGATGTAGTGTTTTATGTACTTTTCTCGTTAGGGAAAGTAACCCATGTCTGCCGCCAGCGTAAGAACTTCCGCTGGATTTTCAGGGTAAATTTTGGGCGTGTTTTGCCAAGGCTTTGCCTGAAGCAAATGCATGGGTAGGATGAGTCGCTAGAGGCTTAGGGATATAAGGGACAATCAGGGGGCAGGGTTAACTATGCTTAGCCAAGAGCAGATCAATTTTTTTAAAACCAACGGCTATCTCATTGTGCCCGGAGCCATGGCGCAGGATTTGTGCCGCAAGGTGCGTGAGCTGATGTGGCAGGCGCTGCCTGATGATGCAGCGATTCGAGCAGATGACTTGGTCAGTCAAATTGGCCCATTTAAGAAAGAGGACGAGGCGTCTGACGCGCGCCATTTGCGTCAGGGTTACCGCTGGCTGAATAGATTTTTGGGCGTGAGTCCGGACGTAATTAACCTGATTTACAGCGAATCGATCTGTGCCATGGCTCAGCAGTTATTGGGCGGTGAGTTGCGCCAAGCGCACGCCAATGGTCTACCCATGGGCAGTTATGGTAACGCCTGGCCTGGCGGTCCTACTGATCCGGCCACCGGCAATGACGGCGCGCGCGGGGTTTACTGCACATTGCCTTACGGCAACAAAGCGAAAGAGCCTGACCAGTGCCATACCGACGGTCACCCCTTTCAGCTGGGGGTTGTTGGGTTGATTGACGATTGCCCCCAAGACGGTGGCGGGTTCAAGGTTTGGCCTGGCTCTCACAACACGTTGTATCCCACCTTCGCGCTGCGTTACGACCAGCCGCGTATTCCTTACTACGAGCACTTGCCCAGTTATAAAGGCATTGTGCATAGCCCTGAGTACCTGCAAGCGGTGGACAAACTCAACAGCGAGGTAACCCCGGTTGAGTGCTGGGGCGCGGCAGGTGATATTGTGTTTTGGCATCATCGCCTTGCGCACATGGCTGGGCATAACTACACGGACAAGATGCGTCAGGCTGTACTGGCAGATTTTTGGACAACAGAGTTAGATCAGTTTCGCACCACGTCAGCGCAAGGCGATATGTGGCGAGACTGGTCCGAGCAGGTACAGTTGAGTGATGGCGACTACTCAGAGGCGTTCGCGGCTCATCAGCGCGTGTAGTTAACGTTCTCTGAGGTGAAATTGCCCAGCCGCCGCGGTGAATGAGCACAAATCAGACAGATGTAAAATGTGGGAGAGGACAATGAACAAAGCAATGGACGAGACATTACCAGGAAAGTTGGGCAACCCTAATGCGGTCTTTGAAACGGACCGTCGAGCGGACCCGCGTATTGCCGCGGTTATGGCAATGGCTGGAGATTTGGCCCCCGGTGTTGAAGAACTTGCAGCTGATGCAACTTATGAGGAGTCCTTGGCTTACGCCCAAGTTTTTGAGGAAGCCGCCGCGCTTACACACCCAATGCAAATGGAAATGATGCCCGATTTTCCCTCTGTGGAAGTGACCTCCCAAGTGATTAAGGGTGTCGATGGCAACGACATCAGTCTGTATATACATCAACCCGCCCAGCGCAGTGGACCTCTTAGTGGACCTCTGCCTTGCGTGGTGCACACGCACGGTGGCGGTATGGTGGTTATGACCGCCGCAGACCCAGATTACATTAGGTGGCGCAATTCTTTGGCCGCCATGGGCATGGTTGTAGTGGGTGTTGAATTTCGCAATGGCGGTGGCTCGTTGGGTAATCACCCTTTTCCAGCGGGCCTAAATGACTGCGCCAGCGCCGCACAGTGGACCTATGCTAACCGCGCGGCGCTGAATATTTCCTCCATGGTCATTTCAGGTGAATCCGGCGGCGGTAATTTGTCTATTGCCACCACTTTAAAGGCGCTGAAAGAAGGTTGGGTGGACAAGATTGATGGCGTTTACGCTATGTGTCCATACATATCTGGCAGTTATGCCAATCCGCCAGCCGAGCTGGTGTCTCTAAAAGAAAACGACGGTTACATGCTGAACTGCGCCATGATGGCGACGATGGTTCGAGTGTATGACCCTAACGGTGAGCATGGGGCTAATCCTTTGGCATGGCCGTTACAGGCCAGCACAGAGGATTTGACCGGTTTACCGCCACACATCATTTCGGTCAACGAACTTGATCCTCTGCGCGACGAAGGGCTGGTGTTTTATCGCAAATTGTTGGCGGCAGGTGTAAGCGCTGTTGGAAAGACTGTCCATGGCACCCCGCATGCGGGAGACATGAGCTTTCCGGATTTTGCGCCAGATATTTATGCAGAAACCGCGCGCGCACTGCATGGTTTTGCGACCTCATTGGCCGCGAGCTAGCGGCAAAACCGGCTTGAAAAAGCGGGTCGGTAGACAAAAATTAAGATGAAAAATAACAAGTTAAGGAAGCCTAATGGCAGAGCAAGGTAAGGATTCAGGCGGTAAGGAAACTCAACACCGTAACGATATGTACGGCAATATTGATGCTAGAGGCGAGGGTGAAGAGGGGGTGTCTAAGACGATTCCCGCAGCCACTGTGGTGCTTTTGCGTGACGGCAGTGAGGGTGTAGAAGTACTCATGCTAAAGAAAAATTCGAAGATCACCTTTGGTGGCATGTGGGTTTTTCCCGGTGGCAAAATTGACCCAGAGGATTACCCCAGCGACGGCGATGTAGACGTAGCGGCTCGGGTGGCTGCTGCACGTGAAACATTTGAGGAAGCCGGTATAGAAGTAAGCCAAGAGAGCTTTCAGTTTTTAGCCCATTGGACGCCACCGCCTGGACCACAAAAGCGTTTTGCTACTTGGTTTTTTACCGCTCAAGTAGAGGGCGACCAAGACATTGCTATTGATGATGGCGAGATCAAAGAACATGCGTGGCTGAACCCAGCTAAAGCGTTGGAGCGCCATGCAAAGGGTGAAATCGACTTGGTGCCGCCCACGTGGATTACCTTGTATCACTTGTCTCAATACGCGCCCGCAGCGGCTGTAATTGCTCACTTCAAAGAAAATCAGGGCAAAACCTATAATACGCGAGTAGTTAAAGCAGCCAGCGGTGATCGAGTGGCCCTGTGGGTTGGTGACGCAGGTTATGACGCTTGGGATGCCGAAGTGGCCGGTGATCGTCACCGTTTGGTCATGTCCGAAGGCGGATTCATATTTGAAAACACGGTAGAGGCTTACTGATTTTTTCGCTCTTCTAGTTAGCAGTCAATTAGTCGTCAA
>QXZU01000030.1 GCA_009886205.1 K189A clade bacterium
CTGCGCGCCCTGCTCAGCGCTGGCAACTACGCTTTGAATAAACCGCATACCGCGCACTCCCTCAGCAATACTGGGGTAGTCGGCAACGTCCACAACACCCAATAAGTGTTTGCAAAAATTTCTATACACTTCGGCAAAAGCTTCCAAATAACCTTCTGGATGTCCCGGCGGCAGTCGCGTGGCGGCGGTGGAATGAAGACCAGTGCCCGGCCAACCCGAACGCAAAACTTGCATGGGGGCGTCTGCATATCTAACGATCAATGAATTGGCGTCATCCTGACGCCACTCAATGCTGGCTCGGTCACCAAATACTTGAAGCGTTAAATCATTCTCTTTGCCTAACGCAATTTGACTGACGCTAAGGACGCCCTTAGCTCCACCAGCAAAGCGCAGCAATACATTGCCATCGTCTTCTAGCTGTCTGCCGGGGACAAAGGTTGTGGTGTCAGCGCAGAGGGCTTCAATCTCAAGACCGGTAACGTAACTCATCAGGTTTTCACCATGGCTGCCTATGTCACCAAAACAACCGGCAGCACCAGCGCGAGTTGGATCAGTGCGCCAATCTGCTTGCTTATTGTCCGGCATTGGCTGGGCCAACCAACCTTGCAAGTAGTCGCAGTTTACCCGTCGTATAGTCCCCAACTTACCCTCTTGAATGAGCGTTCGGGCTTCCCGAACCATTGGGTAACCGGTGTAATTATGAGTCAGCGCGAAATGCAGACCGCTCTCGCCCACTTTGCTTTGCAGCGCCAAAGCTTGGTCAACGTCAAAGGCCACGGGTTTGTCACAGACCACATGCAACCCAGACGCCAGCGCTGCCATCGCTACGGGATAGTGCAGATGATTGGGGGTGGCAATCACCACAAAGTCCATGCGCTGGTCCTGCGGCAGCTGTTGCTCCGCTAGAAACATCTGCTCGTATGACCCGTATGATCTCTCAGCGGGTATTCGATAAATCGTTTCACCAGACGCTATGGAACGCTGTGCGCTAGATGAAAAAGCGCCACACACTAACGTGGCCAACCCATCCATTTCAGCAGCCATACGGTGCACTGGACCAATAAAGGAACCAATACCGCCGCCTACTAAACCAAACTTTAATTTTCTCGATTTAATTGTTTTGGCCTCTTTTTCTTTCTGGGTGTCAGATTATAAAGTACAGGTTAGGATACGGTATTGGGAGAAACTTATGAGTACAAAAATAGTACCTATTTCGGTACAGCTTTACAGCGTCAGAGACGCCTCCGCCGAGAACTTTGATCAAGTGCTAGATATTATTGCGCGACTCGGTTTTAAGGGCGTAGAACCCTTTCACCTCTTTGGCAAAACCCCGACCGAATTCAAAAAGCAGGTAGAAGACCTAGGCATGGAAGTGTCTTCCACGCACTTCCCTTGGGTCAATCGCAACCCTGACATTGGCCGAGTAGCGGACATTGTTAAAGAGCTGGGACTCAACCGCGTACCCGGTGGCTATGGTCCAGATGACTTCAAAGATATGGACGCGGTCAATCGCACAATTGAGACCACCCAAGCTTTTGTCGACCAGCTCAAACCTTATGATCTGACGTTGTTCTTGCATAACCACTATTGGGAGTTCAACGAAATTCAGGGTCGCCCCGGCTATCACTATTTACAGGACGCCATTCCCGAACTGACTTTTGAGCTAGACACCTACTGGGCAGCTAACTTTGGCAACAATGACCCCGCCGCAGAATTAACCCGCATTAAAGAGCGTACGCCATTGATGCACATCAAAGATGGCCCGCTGAAACCCGATATGCCCCACGTGGCTGTGGGTTCTGGTGCAATGAATATTGCCAAAGTATTCGCCGCAGCAGATCCCGAGGTTTTTGAATGGGCAGTGGTGGAACTCGATGCTTGCGCCACAGACATGCTCACCGCTATAGCACGCAGCTACAAATACTTAACTGAAAATGGATTGGCTGAAGGCAATGTCTAAAATAAAATACGATTTCGGCAGCGGACGCTCTGACCCGGCCACATTCCCAGTAGCGGCGCTGCAAGCCGCTGCAACAAAAGTCATTGAAGAACAAGCAGAGGCGTTGACCCAATATCCGGGCAATTTAGGCCACGAAGGCATGCGGATCGCCATGGCTGAGCGCGAAGCAGATCGCGAGGGTTTAACCATTGATCCCAACCACCTACTGCTCACCAACGGATCCATGCAGGGCGTCACGCTCACAGCCGAGGCGCTGCAAGACAATCCAGGCGACACTGTATTGGTAGAAGAGTACTGCTACCCGGGTACGCTCAGTGCTTACCGCAGCCTGAAGTACGACATGGTGGGCATTCCCTTAGATGAGGGTGGCATGTGTCCAGACGCTGTAGAAGCAGCGCTGTCTCGGCTAGCCAAAGAAAAGCGCCTGCCTAAGTTTATTTACACCATCAGCACCTACCAAAACCCCACGGGCTTTGTTATGCCCAAGGCCCGACGCCTACAAATTATAGAACTGGCCAAGCACTACAACGTGCCCATTGTTGAAGACAATTGCTACGCGGACGTGCACTACGATGGCCCACTAGAACCTGCATTTTACGCGCTGGATGACGACCCAAATCAGATTTATCTCTGCTCTTTATCAAAAATTCTCGCCCCGGGACTGAGACTAGGTTACATCTACGCACGCCCTCCCATGTTAGAAAAAATCATGGCGCGCAGGCACGACGCCGGCAGTAACTATTTGGCTGCCGCCATCGCCGCAGAGTTCTATAAAGGAGGTATTCAAGCCCACGCCAAAGCCACCAATCCTGTACTCAAAGAAAAGCGCGATCTGACCATTGCCGGTCTGCAAAGCGAGTTAAGCGATATCTGTGTTTGGTCTGAACCCGTTGGCGGACTGTTTATTTGGGTACGCATACCTGAAGACGTAGACAGAAAAGCGCTGCGCGACATGGCATTGGGCGAAGGCCTTAACTTTCTACCGGGCCAGTCATTCCACTACCAACGCAAAGACGTGGCTTATTTACGATTGGCTTTTGGCCATCTGACATTCGAACAAATCAGCGCCGGCATTCCGATACTGGCTAAATGTATTCAAAGCTGCCGCGGCAGTAACGAGCGCAGAGACTTCGACAGCCTGTTTTAAGACTTTGGACAAAGGGCATTTGACTCAGCGTAATACATCTAAAGGGCTTTATGCGTCTAAAGGCCTTTGTTTAAGATAGTTTAGGATAGGTTAGAAAAGATTCGGGAAAAATAAGAAGGAACAATGATGGTCGAAAAACTTCAACCGGGGGATATGTTTCCAGACATTACCCTCACAAGTGTAGACGGCAGTGAAATAAACCTCCCTGCTGATCTCACCAGCCCGTTTACCGTAGTGCTGTTTTACCGCGGCCATTGGTGACCTTACTGCCGCCGACTGTTAGCCGGCTATGAAGAGCGCCGTGAAGCGCTTGCAGCACAAGGGGTAACGATGATTGCCGCCGCCGTAGACTCGTTAGAGAAAACCAGTGAGGTAGCACAACCACTGGGCTTTCCAGTAGCCCATGGGGTCACACGAGCACAAGGCGACAGCCTAGGCGCGTGGTGGGATGAGGGTAGAGACTTTATTCAGCCAAGCGAATTCATCCTCACCAAGAGCGGCAAGGTCATGGCCTCCACTTACAGCAACTCACCCGTAGGGCGTATGGACGCAGCAGAAACGCTGACTTTGATTGAGTTTATTAATGCTCAGAGAGCAAAAAAGACTTAAGGG
>QXZU01000031.1 GCA_009886205.1 K189A clade bacterium
CGCGCGTTAGATAAATCGTATTGCATGCAGCGCATTGACCAATGCGTACAACAGAATTTAGTAGGGGAGAGGAAATGTTAGATTTAGTCATTCGCAATGGTCGAGTAGTGGACGGTACGGGCTTGCCTTTATATGCCGCTGATGTAGGCATTAAAGACGGCAAAATTGTCACCGTAGGCAAAGTCATAGAAGCGGCGAAAGAAGAATACGATGCCAAAGGCCAAATAGTCGCGCCTGGGTTCATTGACCCTCATACCCATTTTGATGCGCAACTCTTGTGGGATGGCGCCGCCAAACCGGCCATTGAACACGGCGTGACTACCATTGTGCCCGGCAACTGTTCGCTGTCGCTCGCGCCGTTAAAGGCCGAGCACCGTATGAAGTTGGTGGGCATGTTCAACCAAATAGAAGAAATGCCGCACAAGGCTTTCGAAGAAGGGGTTGAATGGAATTGGGAGACCTTTGAAGAGTTTGTTGGCCGCATTGAAAAAGATCTAACGATTAATGTAGCGCCCTTAGTAGGGCACAGTGTTTTACGTTTGTGGGTAATGGGTGATGCGTCCATGCAAGGCCCGGCAAATCAGACTCAAATAGATGCGATGAAAGACCTGCTTAGCCAATGTTTAAGCGCCGGAGCCATTGGTCTTTCTAGCAGTTTTGTAGATATGGACGAGCGGCTCCAGCCCGTACCTAGCCGATACTCAGACACCGTTGAACTGGCTGCATTGTGTGACGTTTTGGCTGAGCACAATAAGATTCTTCAGGTAGTACACGAGTTTTACGACACCGACCTTACGTTGGCGCGTGTGGATCAACTGGCGGAGATAAGCCTGAAGCATGGCATTACAACCACATTGTCGCCGCTGTTTGTCAGTGAGGATAACGCAGAGGGCGCCAAGCTAATTATGCAGCGCGTTGTGGAGCAAACTGCTAGGGGCGCACGAGTTTGGCCCCAAGTTCAAACGCGGCCCATAGACATTAGTTTTACCTTTGCTGTGCCTAGTCTGCTGTTTATACGTTTGCCCGGTTGGTATGCGCTGATGCGTTTTAGTACGCCAGAGCAAATTATGGCAACCCTGCAAAATACAGAAGCCAGAGCCAAACTGGTGGGTGAAGCCCAGCGTATGAATTCACTGTGGAAGCGCTTAGTGCTGCGTCAGGTGCAGACCGATGCTAATCAGATCTATGTGGGTAAAACCTTGGCGGAGATCGCTGAGATGCGCGACTCTGATCCACTCAATGTGATGATCGACCTGTCCTTGGAAGAGTCGTTGGATGCGCACTTTCTCTCCAGCGATATGGGCCATAACGATGATGAGTTGGTGGCAAGTTTCTTAACGCACCCCAATGTAATGATTGGCGCCAGTGATGGCGGTGCGCACATTTTGTCCTTCTCTACTTATGGCGATACAGGTTATCTGTTCTCCCGCTTTGTGCGTCAGTGCAATGCGTTGGGTTTAGAGCAAGCGGTGAAGAAAATTACATCAGATACCGCAAGCTTGTGGGGCATGCATAATCGCGGTTTCGTGAAGCGTGGTTTTGCCGCGGACATCACCATATTTGATGATGAGAATATTGGTCGAGGCCCAGAATATTACGTGCAAGATGTACCCGGCGAGGGCTACCGTTATGTACGTGATGCCATAGGTGTAGATACTGTGATTATCGGCGGCGCGGTGGCTTATAACAGCAGTACTGGCTATACCGATGCACGCAAGGGGCAGGTCATTGGCTAGAAGCCAAAATCTAATACGTTGCGGGCTGCTCGGTAACTGTGCAGGTCAGTCTATGACTTAAATCAATGGCAACGCGGGCGTAGCGGTGGAGGGCGTTAGTTGAAAGAGTGCCTTTGAATGGCTGCCATAATAGTTGTCCAGAGCAGCTAAATGCTGCCCTTCGATGTAGCCGCCTTGGGCTCATCATAAGGCGCCAGCTTATTGATGCGGATGACGGCCTGCAGTTCATGCACATAATCCTCGCCGCGTTCTGAATAGCGCAACAGACCCTCAGCTAAAATGTGTCCGGTGACTGTTTCATCGTCTGCTCTGAGTGCCGCGCGACTCATACGTAAATCTTTATACGCCCGGTGGGTATTGATGTTGCGCGTGTAGGAATACACCGCGTCACTCACATTTTTGAATTTTGCCACCTCGTGGTTTGCCCCAGAGTTTCGTTGGCCAGGCACCAATCCACAGCCTTTCTCATAACTCCATTGGCCAAATAGGTTATTTGCTTGAACCGCAAATCTTGAGGTACCCCAACCAGATTCAACCGCGGCTTGCGCCAGCGCCAGAGAAGGCGGCACGGTGTCTACACGTATAAGTAATTCTTTGATGAGTTCTGGTGATGACAGGTCTGCATCCACCAATCGGTAAACGCCAGCCAAGTCCGCTAGGGTCTTAGTATCTTGGGTAGATAAAGCATTTTGAGTAGATAAAGCATCTTGTGCGCGCTCAGCAACAGCCAAAAGCTGCTGTCGCTGCCCTTGAATGTGCAGATTTCTTGCTTCAACCAAAGGCAGCATGTAGCCAAAAAACGCGGTTTTCTTGGCTTTTACGTCGGTGTAGGTAGAGAAATCTGGGAGCGCTGTAGAGTGAGGTACGCTGGCTGGCGGTGCGACTGCCGCCGACTGCTTCGCGCTGGGGTTAAGCATTTGGCTGGCGGTATAACCAATGGCCCCAAGGATGATAAGCGCTGCTAGCACATTAGCGCGGGAGAATAATTGCATTATTGGCCTTGCCCACGAACATGGGTATTAAAAAATTGTAAGGTTTCGCTGTTGAGTATCTCTTTCAGTTCAATGCTGGAGATTTTGCCAGCATAGCCTATTCGCTTAGCAAAGTTGGAGAATTGCGGTGCGTCTGAATAATCCATGTGCTTGGTTTCGCTAATCAAAAGCTTTTTGGTGAACCCCGCGCTGTTACTGATCAGCGAATCCAAATTTTCATAGTTTAAGGGCGTACCCTCCCACTGGGGCTGCCCCATGTACAACATAGGTACGTTTAGGCCGGCCTCTATGGTTTCCGGCGGCACAGGTACCATCCATCCGTCTAGCGCTATGACGGCGGAAAAACGGGGGTCTTGGGCAGCGGCCAAAATACTGGTGGCACCCCCAAATGAGTGACCAAAGATGCCCACCCGGTCAGTACTGATGTTTTGCCAAATTGCTTCGCCCTGACTTTTTCTTGCTTGGATTTGATCAAGTAGAAAAGACATGTCCTTGGCGCGGGTATTGAGTTGCGGGCCGCGGAATGCCCAAAATGCCTCTTCCGAATCTATGCCATCGTGGCTAGAGCGGTAGTCGGCCGTGGTGCCGTCGTCAAAAATAGTCAGGTACGCGTCATAGGGGTGGTCTACTGCAGCTACAAAGTATCCCTGGCTGGCCAGTTCTTCCATTTGCACAGAGTTTTGATTTTTCATGCCGCCAAGGCCGTGAGAGAAAAGCACCAGGGGAAGTTCGGTAAGCGCTGTTTTTATTGGCGCGTCCTCGTGAGAATTGGTTTCAACCCACTGCATGTGGTTGAGCAAGAATTTAGGCAGGCCAGAGGACTTTGCAAAAGGCCCCATACGTAACTCAGGGTCCGGTAAGTAGGTAACCGGCTGGCCTGAAGTTGGCTCTGCGGGATACCATATTTGCACCACTAAGCGCCGCTTGTCGCCAGCCTCGGCGGTGAAGGCCTCCTCTCTTGAGTTGTCTTGCCAAGTGAAGGTCTGGGTGCCAACAGCGTAAGGGCCTGCGGGTTCAGGCAAGTCATCGAAGGGCAGTAGCCTGGGAACAACGAGCGAGCAGCCCGTCATCAGCAAAATAAATAGGCCAAACCCGCCAATTTTCAGAGTGTTCTTGAGTAAAAGTCGCACGGCAATGTCTCGAAGTAAAATAAAGGCAGAAGGCTAAAGATAGGGCTGTGAGTAATGCGTGAATACACAGAGTAATGAGGCTCAAAAGCAACCAAAGATGCAGCAGGTTGAGTCCTGCTGCGATGGGCGTGAATGCCCCGGCTAGATTTGATCAGGCGTCTATTTAGGGTCTATTTATTAGGGTTCATTTAGGGTCCAGTCGAATAAAATAGCGAGGCGGGAATCCAGTTAGAATTCTAAAGCTGAGCGGTAAGGGGTGGTCTGCATTCACTCTGTCATGCTCAGCGCCTTCAACGGGCACGGCGAGATATTCAGCGGTTGCATTGCCAGCAGTGACACTCACATTGGGCAGGGCCAGAGTTTGGCGGTACCAAGCTCTAGGCCAATGGTTCGCAGCAACGTAAAGCTGATCTGCACTGTCAATGCGCGAGACCACACGGTCTTTGCGCACGCCCTCAGAATTGGTCGTGGTAATGACAATCATGCCATCGCCCTTAGGTTGAAAGTAGCCGAGCAAAGATTCAAAAGTGGCAACTACGCCGACATAGACAACAAACAAAATTAGGACAATTTTAATCACACGTTTCATCGAACATCTCCCCAAAGGTACGAAGGTTTAGGTTTGGATCGCAAGGATCATACGCCACCCAGAGGTTGTGTGAAGGGGGTGTTTGAACTCAATTGTCGGTTGTGGAGAGAGAGATTTAGGCAGTGTGAAAATAAAATGCCAAGAAATGGCTATAGCTCTTGAGATTCCGCGCCTACTTCTTCATCATTCGCCTCGCTGGAGGGATGGCAGAGTGGTCGAATGCACTGGTCTTGAAAACCAGCAAGGTGTTAAAACCTTCCAGGGTTCGAATCCCTGTCCCTCCGCCATTTCTTTTAGGCCCCTACAGGGCGTTATTTCTATAGGTAAACTACACCTATAACCACCCCTTTTACACCTACCTATTACACCTAGTGTTTTCTCATTAATCTGTGGATCTAGAGA
>QXZU01000032.1 GCA_009886205.1 K189A clade bacterium
TACATCACTGCAGGGCATGATATTTATTTTACGAAAAGGCCCACCAGCATTAACTGATGGAGCTTAATTTAGTCTTTGCTCTGCATACGCTTTGAGAAAGGACCTTATGCCAACAAATAAGGCAAAGACCACTCAAGCAAGTATAAATGTGTCTAGGTGTGATACACGCTCACCACCAAATAATTCAGTAATGGTGTTGAATATATTCACGCTTTAGCTAACCTGAACTGCAATGTAGACACACAATGCAATGATCAGCAGCTTACCATAATCCAAGTCAAAAGCTGTACCTTCGCCAAACTTCTCTTCGAAGGCGTTCTTGTGAGGGACCTGAGCCAAAGCTGCCTGCGCAACCTTTGGTGCAGTGTTAGCCGGACGACCACTCTTCTTTGTAGCTGCTTTTTTAACTGCTGCTTTCTTCTTTGCTGCTGGTGCTTTTGCCATCAATTTGTCTCCATTGGGGTGATTATGAAATCTCTTATTATCACCATCTTGAATAAAAGACTATTCCTCAAAGGCCGTCATAGACGCTGGCTATGTTCTGCATGAATTGAGGCACAGTCTCTTTAGGAGGGGGTTGATGTCCCAACTACTAAAGAACAAATTGGCTTATACAATCGCGACGGTTTTATTGCCCGACAAAATTTACAAAGAAAAAAGATTCCACTAAGAACCCAACGCTATACCTTCGCGTCTGGGATCGGCTCCCCCGGCAAGACCATCTTTTGCGATTGAAATCGCATGGAGACCAGAGTTTAAAGCACGCAAGTTGACCCTGTAACCAAGTGCCTCCAACGGTTCTACCATGTTTTTGAGCGAAGTATTCTTTTCAAGGTCAAAGGTTCCAAAACGGTTAACCGCATGAGGTATAGATACGGCAGCTTGCACATCCATGCCCCAGTCTATGTGGGCGACGATTGCTTGAACCACATAACCGATTATTCTCGACCCACCTGGCGAGCCAATAACTAAATTTGGTAATCCGTCTTTTAGGACAATTGTTGGAGACATTGAAGATCGGGGGCGCTTTCCTGGCTCAACTCTATTAGCAACAGGCACCCCGTCGATGTGGGAACGAAAGGAGAAGTCAGTTAACTCATTGTTCAGCAAAAATCCATTGGTCATCAAACGGGACCCAAACCCATTTTCAATTGTAGTAGTCATCGACAAAGCGTTTCCGTAGCTGTCTACAATTGAAATGTGCGAAGTCGAGGGCAATTCCAGGCTCACGTCATCCGCCCAAAGCGATGCATGCGAATATTCGGGATTACCAGGCAAGACTTCAGTGAGAGCCGTTGAGCCATTGAGCAACTTGGCACGTTCAGATATATAATCAGCTGAGACAAGACCCTTGGTCGGCATAGGCACAAAATCGCTGTCAGCCATGTAGCGTCCACGATCAGCAAAAGCTAGACGCGAAGCATCACCCATAAGTCTCAGAGTTTGCGGATTGTCTTTAGAACCCACAGGAAACTGGTCTAATAAACCTAAAATTTGGCCAACGGTTAGAGCTCCTGACGATGGTGGCCCCATACCACAGACTTGATACCCTCGAAATGGGGCACAAACAGCAGGGCGTTCTTTTACCTTGTAGATGTCCAGATCCGTGAGGCTGATCACACCCGGATTACCTTCTGCACCTCGAACAGTATCAACAATCGACTGGGCGATATCACCTGAGTAGATCACCTTAGCACCCTCGTTGGCCATTCGGCGCATTACCTCGGCATATTCCTCATTAGTCAGCCGACTTCCTTCAACCAGAGGTTTGCCGTCCCTAAAAAAATAAGCTGCTGTGTCAGAAAACTGCGCCAATCGCTCGGTATCACCGGCTACCAACGCGGCAAGGCGCTGAGAAACCGCAAAGCCACTCTCCGCCAACTGAATAGCCTCAGCGAATAAACCGCTCCACGCGTTTTGCCCCCATTTTTTATGCGCAGCTTCCATTAGGGCAGGTGTGCCTGGCACTCCAACTGAGCGACCACCAACGACCGCATCCCAAAATTTAAGTCGTTCGCCACCTGCATTTTGAAACAGTCGCGGTGTGGCAGCCATGGGAGCGGTTTCACGTCCATCTAACGTTGTTAGTTCTCCGCTGATGGCGTCAAACCACACGAGGAAAGCCCCACCACCCATACCAGAACTCTGTGGCTCAACCAAACCGAGAACTGCCTGCACAGCCACCATTGCATCAGCTGCCGTACCCCCCTCTTTCAGAACGCGAGCACCTGCGGTTGCAGCGTGGGGATTAGCTACGGCAACCATCCAATCTTTTGCCAAAATCGGTTCACCCTTGGCCTTCGCTGCAAGCGAAGTTGCCACTTCCGGCGAAAGAGCTTCAAACTTTTTTGCCAAAGCTGTTTCTGCTTCAGGCGCCACTCCATCTGAGGCCTGCTGCGCTTGCAAAGACATTGTTAGAAAGGTTAAGGTCACTATTATTGCGGTAAAAAAGATTTTCATTAATTGCTCCCTATTTCAGAATTAGCAATTCACAAACCAAGCATAACTCGACCCTGTCCGTCGTCAAGGTTTTTGGCACCATTAGCAGCTTAAACTAAGAGAGAGTTTGGTGCTGTCAGACGAATGAGAACTCGCATCGGATTGCT
>QXZU01000033.1 GCA_009886205.1 K189A clade bacterium
TGAAGACCAGTTCGACCTGATTCTTTTTGTACACTCCATTTACTATCTAGAAGATAGGAATGACGCCATCGATGCTGCGCTGAAAGCGCTAAAACCGGGCGGTGAGTTGATCATAGTAATAGCGCCTGACGAAGCACTGAATACGGTTGCCAATCTCATGTGGCAACATCAAATGGAGCAGAAAAGTTGGTTTAGCGATGACGTAAGAGCCCACTTCGATGCACGTGGATTGGATTATGGCGAAACCCGCATTGGTGCCACTCTAAATGCTAAAGGGTGTTTCGGGGAAGCGACTGAAGTCGGTCGAAATATCTTAGATTTCATCGTACAAACCCGCTTAGATGAATTGCCAGCAGGGTTGCACAGCGACATTTCGAAATTCTTAATGTCGATTACGGACGGTCTAGGCGTAAACCCATGTCTACCGCACCCAGTCGATATTTTTCGATGTCAAAAACCCTAGAGCGATTTGAGTATGCAAAGCTTCAGGTTATAGATCACATTAAAACGCCGAGATAACCGACACCGCTTTTGCTAGGAGGAGGATTTCTAGGCAACGCTGCGCACGATCACTTAGCTTTATTGCACCCGCAACTGAATATTCACCAAACCCACATTCTCTGTTCTATCAACACTAATGCGATCAATCAAAAGGCGGTTGTTGGTTTCTAAATCCACCATCCAACGCAACGACTGATCAAAAGATTGCGATTGCAAAGAAATGCTAACGCTTCCGTCCTGTTCCGGCTGCAGCCGGTTGAGCTTTAACTGCCTTAGATTAGCGCCGGCTGTAACAAGTGGAATAAGCGATTTTTGCTGAGGTCCCGCACTCTGATTCTGGCCACTGGCCTGCAACGCACTCTTGTTCAGGCTCACCCAATCAATCAAAGATTGCGCCCGCTCATAGCGCAACGCTTGGCTGTCACGATATTCCAATAACGGCTTCCACATCGCTAGGTAGACTATTGACCCTAAACAAAGCAGCACAATAGCGATAATGACTTTTTGATCCGTTGGGCTTTTTTCGGCATACCAAGCGCCAACACTGCTGTTACGGAACTGCTCAGAAATAAATGTAAATCTGTTCATCACTTGTCTCTATTTATACTCTGCGGACAATCTTGCTCTAACGCCATTGCCATCGTTATCTGCGTTGGTCACTTTAAGCAATACACCTTGAGCTGACGCGCGCTCTTTCAGAGGGTCGAGTTCGTTAAAGCCGGGCAGAAGTATTTCAAACGTGAGCTCCATGCGCTGGTGGTTGAAGCGCAGCGATTGTATTTTGTCTGCCGCAGTAATGCCCCCTGAAACTCTCGACAGAAGGTCAATAAAACCTTGCGCATTTTCGTCTCCAGCAACCTCACCGCCTAACTTAGCTTTTAGCCTACGGGTTAATTGACCTTGGCTTACTGGCACACTGTCTCCGGGAAAAAAGGCCTTATAAAGTGAGGTGGCCTCTGCTGACAGTTCATCTGCCCTCTTCTCCGCCCAATAACCCTCAACACCAAATGAGACCATGGCAACAACGAGCCAAATACCTAACAACCCAACAATGCCTGCAATAGCTCTGCTTGAGCCATTTGCAGATGCAGTAACTTTATACTCACCTTGGAGTAAATTGATTAAGTTTGCTGTATTAAAACGTGATACCAAATACTCAAAACCACCGCTTAGGTCATTTTCTATCACCACGCCGGCATCAAGTTGGCTGATCTCAATATCGGTGAGTTCGCCGTCTACACAGACGACTTTATCTAACGCTATGTTTGATATAAGGCCCAAAACTTCAGACCTCGCCACACTGGCACTTTCATCATTTGTGGCAATCGTGACCTCGCCGTCATTAAAAACCAATGTGCAAGCATTCACTTCAGCGGTAAGCAATTGCCCTTCAGAGATGATATTTCCGGGATATATTTCTGCGCGACTGAAACAGTCTTGCCACTGACTCAGCCGTTGTTTACTGATCAAAACACACTTAACCGGCTGCCCTGGACGGATTTTTTCGTGAGCAATGTGGAGGTCTTCAATGTCCCCGGCAACAAATTCTTCTAGCGCATAAGGCAAAGCTTTTTTCACTGTTCCAGCCGTTCGACCAGGCACTTCGCAGCCCAATAACAACACTTCATCGCCGGGAATAATGGCGACAATATGCTCTGGAGATTCAGGCCAATTGGCGTGATCATGCTTGAGTAAAGGGAACTCTTGTACAGAGCTTATGCCCGCTTCAACCGATGACTCACCAATCAACCGCCAATGTAATCGCAGTGATTGCTCATCTGAGATCGCAAGTTGGCTATCGCGCTCTTGAACTTCCGCTCTGACAAATAACTTAGGCACTATAATTCTCTAGCTATCAGCATCTATATCAACCACTAGTTTGGACTGAAAATTTTGGCAAAATCTCGTTGCAGTAATGTTACCTCGCCCGTGTCCGCATTACGAAAAAATAGACTGGCGATACTCATTGTACTCTCACCCACCTGCACTTTGGCTTGCACTTCAAAATACTCGCTGGTTACGCTCAACAGCGGCGCAACAATTTCAAAATCAGGGTTGGCATCAACAAAGCTCTTCACATCTAAAAAACTGCGCTCAGATTCAACCAAGCCTTGAGCATCATCAAAGGAGATGCCCGCGTCTAATGAATATAGAAACTCAGCAGTTGCTGTATTTATATTAACTTTGTTATCCGCACTTGGCAGCAAGCATAAGTGCG
>QXZU01000034.1:0-7115 GCA_009886205.1 K189A clade bacterium
TGATATCTCCAAAGGCTGAATTGTGCGCGTGTCCATTAAAAAAACTAACTACTCAGTTGCTGTTGCATTGCTCTTTGGCGTGCTTTCCTCCTTGGCGCATGCGGTGCATGCGGCCCCTACAACCCAGCCAACTCAGCCGCCAAATATTGTTCTAATTTTGGCTGACGACCTTGGGTTTTCCGATCTCGGCAGTTACGGCAGCGAAATTGATACACCCAATCTAGACGGCATTGCAGCCCAAGGTATGCGGTTTGCCAATTTCCACACGGCGGCCTCTTGTGCACCCACTAGGGCAATGTTGCTCACAGGGGTAGACAGTCACGTCGCAGGCGTGGCCAATATTATTGAGGCCATTCCAGACTACCAAGCCACCAGCCCGGCTTATCAGGGCGCTTTAGATAAAAATGTTGCGACGATTAGCGAGCGTCTGCGGGATCAGGGCTACCGAACATACATGTCGGGTAAATGGCACTTAGGCCAAAACCCCGAACAACTGCCCAGCAAGCGCGGATTTGATCGCGCATTTTCATTGGGTGACACCGGCGCAGACAATTGGCGGCAGCGCACCTATTTACCCATTTACGAAAATGCCAATTGGTATGAAGACGGTCAACCCACGGAATTGCCCGAGGACTTTTATTCGTCCAAAACCCTCGTTGATAAAGCGATAGAGTACATTGATAGCGCGACAGACGAAGACGCAAGCAAACCCTTCTTCACCTATCTCGCCTTTCAAGCGGTGCATATTCCGGTACAAGCCCCGGCTGAATTCCGTGACAAATATCTGCAAACCTATGCTGATGGATGGTCTACGCTGCGCGCGCAAAGATCTCAGGGGCTGTTGGATAAGGGCATTTTATCCACCAGCGTTCGCAGTTATGTGGCGCCCACGACGGTGCCGTGGGACAGCTTGGACTACCAGACTCAAGCATTTGAGAGCAAAGGTATGGCGGTCTATGCAGGCATGGTAGACGCGATGGACCATCACATTGGTCGTCTAGTCGCGCACTTAGAGCGGCAGGGCAAGCTAGACAATACGGTATTCATTTTTCTTTCTGACAATGGCGCCGAAGGCTCATTGGCCACCCGACAACAAGGTGATAGCCCTGCTGCGCCGGCGTTTATAATGAATGCGTGGATGCGCGCCAGCGGCTTTAACACCGATATAGAAACGTTGGGCGAGATAGACAGCTACCATGATATTGGCCCAAGCTGGGCCAGCGCAGCCGTTGGACCGTTGGCGTGGTACAAGTTTTTTGCCAGCGAAGGCGGTATGCGTGTGCCATTGGTCATCGGCGGAAAAGTAAACGGTCAGCCTGTAACTGCGAATATTGGCGCAGTTTCTCAGTCGTTCGCTTGGATCACAGACATAGCACCCACCGTTTTGCAGCTTGCCGGTGCAGTTGACCTACCCTCGGATATGCTAGGCAAAAGCCTTATCCCAGTGTTGCAAGATGAACGCGCTAGCGTGCGTTTGGCGGATGAAATTATTGGCTATGAATTGGGCGGTAATAAGGCACTCTTTCAAGGCGACTATAAGCTTGTGTATAACCGCTTTCGCGGCCAAGAACCTCAGTGGCAGTTGTTTAACATCAGCGCTGACCCCGGCGAAACTCAGAATTTAGCTTCTGCAAAGCCTCAATTATTTATTGAGCTGAAAGCCGCTTATGTCCTATGGGCAAAACAAAATGGCGTTGTGGAAGTGCGGCCTGATTACGACCAAGGGCAAGTCATGTTGGGTAAAGTTTTCGCTAACAGACCAATACTTTTAGTTTATCTCGTGGGTGGTCTACTAGCGGTCTTAACGCTCATTGTTATTATTCCTTGGGTGCTGGTTCGCCGTTTTCGCAAGAAAATCTAAAGTAGCCATGGGCGTAAGAGCGCGGGGCATAAGAAGGAGCTGCATAAAAGGGAAGCTTAGGCCACGCTCAAAATACTCAACTGTCTAAAGTTAGTTTGAAGTGGGTTTGACGCCGGTTTTTAGCCGTCATTTGCTGCGCTCATCTCTACAAATTGCACGCTTGTTCGGTCTAGCAAGTGTGGTCCTTCCGTTTGGGTAAATAATCAGAATCGATAGTCAAAGCTATCGGCTAAAACGATCAGCCAAAATTGTTCTGAAATTTTTCAGAACAATTTTGCTGTCCAAACGGGGAGTAGATTATGCAGGATTTAAATTCAGCCGCTAAACTCAGGGAGCTAGAAACCCAGCTTGTAGCGCTTAACAACGAAATTGAAAAAGTCAGGGCAGAGCAGACGCCAGTTGAGGTAGAAAATTATGCATTTCAAACCCTTAATGGTGAAGTCACTCTAATGGATCTATTTGGTCAGCGAGAGCAGTTGCTGCTCATTCACAATATGGGCAGTCAGTGTCCGTTTTGTACGCTGTGGGCAGACGGCATTAATGGCTATCTACCGCACTTAGAATCGGTGCTCTCAGTGGCGCTGGTCTCCCATGAGACCCCTGAATATCAGCGCAAGTTTGCAATGGATCGCGGTTGGCGATTTAACCTAGCCAGTCATGGCGGCGGTCAATACATAAAAGATCAGTGTGTATTTGGCCAGGCCGACAACTATCCTGGCGCAGTGGTCTACCGCAAAGAGGGTAACAAGATCTTGCGCCTGAACCGCGCGGCATTTGGTGGCGGCGATCAGTTCAATGCATTTTATGGGCTAATGAGTTTGGCCGATTTCGACAGTAATGCGTGGCAACCCCAGTATCATTACGACGAAAAGTGATGCTTTGAGTATTAGTCAGGCGCTTGAGCAAGGAGCTTGAGCAAGGAGCTAGCTAAGAACTTAGTTAAGTAGACTAGTGATAGACGCCTAAGCTATTTCGGCGCCCATCCTATTTTATGCCGCTTATGTGAACTATGCGGGGTTCGCTATTAGTCGTTGATCAGCGCAACGCATCGTGTCCAACCGGCTGAAGCCTTGGCAATTTTCACTGGAAAGCACGCTACAGTAAACCCGTTAGCGGGAAGGGCTTCCAAATTGTGTAACTTCTCCATCTGCCAGTAGGGTATTTCTCGGCCCGCTTTGTGTCCTTCCCAGATCATGCTTGGGTCTGGGTTCTCTGCCCATTTTTTTGCTGTGTGATTGAACGGCGCGTCCCAGGACCAGCCATCTGTACCTACCACGCGCACGCCGCGCTCGGTCAAAAACAGGGTGGCATCGCGTCCCATGCCGCACCCTGCGTCCACGTAGCCGGGTTGTGCATAAACCGACCCAGCCCGAGTATTCACTAGCACAATATCTAACGGCTCAAGTTTGTGTTCAATGCGTTCAAGCTCCGCTTCAATTTCCGCTGGGCTAACAAGGTGACCGTCAGGTAAATGACGGAAATCCAGTTTTACGCCGGGGCGAAAGCAATAGTCTAGTGGCGTCTCATCAATTGACGGTGCCGGATCTGCGCCATTATTAGTGGTTGAGTGAAAGTGCCATGGCGCGTCCATATGGGTGCCGTTATGGGTAGACAGCGTAATGGTTTCAACTGCCCAACCTTCGCCATCAGGCAGGTCTTCGGGTTTAAGGCCAGGGAAAAAGTGTGCCAGGCCACCGGCTGTTTCGGCATGTGTGCGGTATGTAACTTTGGGGCTACCGCCCGGATGATCGCTGTGTTCGTTGTTATCTATTGAAACGGAAAGATCTACAAAACGCGGCATATTGCCCTCCACTCAAATGCTTCATGAGCGCTCATCCTAGCATCGCTTGGCGTCTATGCTCAAAGTTCTGTCGGTGGAGGTTTGGGCGGGCAAAGTAGCTTATTTCGGAAGTTGACTACGGTAGCTTACCTAAGAAGTTTGCTTAAGAAGCTCACTTAAGCAGTTTGCTCAGAAAGCTTGCTCATACAGTCCCGGTAGAAAAAACTCTTCTACTAACAAGCCACTCTCAGGGTTGTTGGAATGACGCCACAAGCAGCTTCGACCTAACATACCATTTGCCAGCACAAGGGGTTGTAGGGCGTCTTGTCGTTGCCAGCTTCTATCTGAGAACAGTAGTTCGGCTAGGGGGCGCTCCAGCAGCCCTTTTAAGGCGCTCACATCTGGGCTTGAGGCTGGCGTAACTGTGCGCGCCATCATCAGTGGTTTATTGTCTACACAGAGCAAGATGTGCCGTGCAAACACGGGCCCCGGCTGATCAAAGCGCTGTAATTCAATGGCGGTAGGTTCTTCTACCTCTTCGCTTAAAACGTTGACCTGCGGCATCTGCGTAAATTTGTCGGCAATGGCTTGAGTCATTGAAGAGGTCAAATTTAGCCAATAGTCAGCGCCGCTGGGCGGGTGTGTAGCAGTTGCTTGATCCCGGTTAAAAGGCGCAGCTGTGCGCATTTGAGCAATGTAATCTGTGGGACTGTCTAAAGGTACGGTGATCAATTACTTCTCAATCAATTATTTGTTAGCGATGCTTTAACTTATGAGGACAAGCATCATCAATAGCCCTCACGTAGCCGGTTAATCACGCCTACACCCAGCACTTTAGCGGGTGTAAGCTATACAAAACTTGGCTACTGGACCAATAATGAATCGATTTCCTCAGCGTCATGATTCCGATAAAAACGGTAAGACAGCGCTCGCTGAATCTCAGGTCTATCTTAAAGACACTGACGCTCCGTTACCACAAAGCGTTAATTTTGGAACGCGTTATGCCTATTTCAAAACCATAGCCAAAGGCGGTAAATCGCTTATTAAGTCGTGCAAAGATTTGCACCTCTCCCGCGTGGTTTGCTACAAAACGTTGCGCCCAGAATTAGCCGATGACCCGGTGGAGCAGCAGCGGCTTTTGCGCGAGGCGCGAGTATCGGCGCTGTTACAACATCCCAATACTGTGCCTACCTATGAACTAGGGCGTGATACCAAGGGCCATTACTATTTCACCATGAAGTTGGTGCACGGCTACACCTTGCGCGAGGTGTTAGATTACCGTGAGCGATACGAGCTTGGGCAAATGGTTGAGGTGTTGATGCAGGTAGCTTATGCGCTGCAATACGCGCACACCATGGGTGTTATCCACCGCGACGTAAAGCCAGACAATATTCTTGTTGGGCCATATGGAGAGGTGTTGTTGTTGGATTGGGGTTTGGCCAAGGTCTGGCACCCAGATGGCAGCGACAGCGAATCCGCCTACACGGAGTTTGATCTGAGTGAGGATGACTCTACTATGACCGGTCGAGGCAAGTTGCAAGGCAGCATATGCTATATGTCTCCGGAGCAGATTAACCGCGCAAAAGATATTGATGGCCGAACTGATGTGTACAGCCTTGGCGCCGTGCTTTACGAAATTCTCACGGGAATAAATTCTTCACTTGGCGAGTCTATGGACGACTTGGTTCGCAGTACTTTGGAAGACAAGCCCATTCCTCCAAGTGAGGCTTCCCAACAGCATGTACCTTTGCGGTTAGAACAAATTTGCTTGTCTTGTTTAGAAAAAGACCCGAACAAGAGACCTCAAACAGTGGGCGAGTTTATTCGCGAATTGAATGAGGAATGGCGGGACAGTTAGGGTCCTAAAATTTATTGAGCCAAGTTTTGAATGGCAACTCTGCGAAACTCTATGGGGTGAGATTCGCTCTGTAGCGCAATGAAACCCTGTTCAAGTGTTAGTGGTGCGGCTTTGCCGTTCAGCGCTTGGCGTTGTTTGGCGCTGGCGGAGCCCTTACTTAACTGAAGATTGCCGTAGCGAATTACCTCGATACCATTGACCATGTGCACAACGGACTCCGCACCGTTAACGATCATTTCAATGCGGACCCATTGGTCGCCATCAAGGGTGTCACCTGAAGAGGCCTGGCAATGACCTTTGAGGCGTTTGCCCAAATAGTCCACTTCTGTGCCAGGGCTGCAAATGTTGCCTGTTGGTCTTTTTTTGCCGTCGCTCAGGCCACCTAAAAATTGCGCTTCAATAGAATCTGGGAAGTCTTGTTTTAAAGACATAGTTGTTGGGTCTTGGCTATGCAGCATGACGCCACTGTTGCGCTTAGCCCAACCAGCGCCGCCTCTGACTTGTGCGCCCACAAAGCGGTATTCAATCAGCAGCCTGTAGTGAGCGTAAGGTTCTGCAAAAAACAGATGACCGAACTGGTTAGAGAATTTTTTGTAGTTAGCATAATTTACGCGCAGCAAACCATCTTCTACAACAAAGGTTTTGAGTGGATCTTGGCCTAAAGGTTGCCCAGCAATTTTGGCAGTCCATCCATCTAGGTTTTTGCCATTAAATAGCTCTACCCAGTCATTGTTATTGGTGGCTGCATTTTGCGCGTCGCCCGCCTGCACGAGACTGGGCAAGACGAGAGATAGGCTAAGAGATAGGCAGAGAGTGATAAAGAGTGTAAAAATTGCGGTTAACTTGCTCATACCAATGTCCTGTTTGTGAGTGGCCTTAGGCCTTTCGTTGTTCTAGCACAACTTTTTAACTCAGTGCTAGCTGAGAGCTGGCTTTGATTTAAGTGAGTCTGATTTAGGTTAGCCCTATTTGGGCTAAATGGTGCCGTTTGCGCGCAGTGTCTTTATAGCCTCTTCCGAGTAACCAAGATCTCGGAGTATCTCCTCGCTGTGCTCACCTAGGTTAGGCGCCCGTGTCATAGCTGCTTGCTCTATGGCGTCCACCTTAATCGGGTGAGTAATAACCAGTGGGATCTCAACACCATCTATGTTTGGTTTAACGGCCATTTTGTTTTCAACAATTTGTTTGTCAAATAAGGTCTCTTCAATGGTGGCGACTCTATTCACCGGCACCTCAAAAGCTGCAAATATCTCCAGCCAATGGTCTGAGTTCTGACTGCCTACAATGGCTTGAATCTCATCACCAAAGGCCTGCCGATTTGCCCACATTTCCTCGGGGTCACCAAATCTTGGGTCTGCCAGTAGGTGAATGGCATCTAGTCCAGCCAACAGCAAGGACAACAATTCATCGTTGCGGATCATATTGAATTGCAGCCAGCGGCCATCAAGCGCTTGGTAGGGACGCATCATGGCGCCATTGACTAGGTTGTTGTCTCGATACGCGGTCATATCGCCCCCGGCCATAGCGCCCTGCGCAATGCCTGAGGCAGACCACAGTCCGTTGGCCAGAAGCGAGGTATGCACCATGCCGCCTTGGCCGGTCTTTTCTCTATTCAG
>QXZU01000034.1:7125-14115 GCA_009886205.1 K189A clade bacterium
GGGTTGGCTGTGTATTGGGTGCACGCATTAGATCCATAAGGCCGCTTCTTGCCCAATATGCCAGTTGATCAAAACCTTTGCGGTTGCGTTCAGAACCTTGCTCTCCATAAGCGGTGAGCGAGGCATAAATCATATTTGGGTTTTTCGGTTTTAAATCTTCGTAAGTTAGCCCCAGAGACTCACGCACACCGCTGGGGTGGTTGGTGATAAATACATCACACTGGGCCACTAATTTGTGCAGAACTTCCATGCCTTGGGCGGACTTGAGATCCAAGCATAGGCCTTTTTTGTTGCGACCATCCATTTGCCAAAACCACTCGTTACCAGCTTCAGGGGTTGTGGGGATATGGGACAACATACGCAACATGTCGCCTTCGCCATGTTGCTCAATTTTGATCACGTCAGCGCCAAAATCAGCGAGGATCATTGCAGCTGCAGGGGCGGCGATTACGGTGGCGCAGTCTATGACTTTAAGGCCTTTGAAGAGAGAGTTTTGCATGTTTGGCAAACCTTATGGAGAACCTCATCTTAGCCGCTCCTTGCCAAAAAATTCAAAAGTGCGGAGAAATATTTTGCGTAGGGATATACACGAATAACAAGGCACTAAGCCAAGCTAAGAAATGTAGGCGCTCATACAGAAGCTGCCAATCCCCTTGACTGGGTTACAGGTAGCTTTGCGGATTTTGCACACGCTATGCGTCAAAAAAAGCTGAAAGCCATTTAAGGTAGCGGAGTACGAGGCTATCTATTTAGCCTGCAAAAATGCACGAGGTCTGTGTTCAGCCAGCACGGAGACCCTTTCGCCGTAGCGGCTATAACCCACGTAGTCGCGTATAGCATGGTGCTGCACGCAGCGGTTATCCCACATGGTGAGGGTGTTCTTGGCCCACTTCACACGACATTGCAGTTTAGGGCTAGCGGCCACAAACCTATGCAATCCCTCCAGCAGCATGTCGCTTTCCCATTTTTCGACACCCTCTATATGCGAGGTAAAACTGCCATTCACAAACAGATACGGTCGATTGGTTTCAGGGTGCACGGGAATAACTGGGTGGCTGGCTTTGGGATAAACCTGCCCAGGTTTCAGCCTAATACCGTAGTTGCGCAGATCTATTTCCCCATCGTGAAAGGCGGATTTATTCATGAGTAAAGTTTTGAGGTCATCAGACAGCGCGTCATAGGCCTCATACATATTGGCGAACATGGTATCGCCACCGTCATTCTCTGGGGTTTTAGTCACGTATAAGAGCGAGGCCAGCGGGGGGATTTCTTCGCAAGAAACATCTGAATGCCAAGCCTCGCCATTGCTTTGTTTGGCGTCTGGTTTGGTGTCGATAATAAAAAGCTCAGGATCGTCATTCTCAATAGTTTTGTTCTGATCACGGTGCTCGTCACGCTCCATACCACCTTTGTCTGCGCTGCGTTTGGACGGATGAATATGTAGCTTTCCAAAATTTCGCCCAAAGGCTTTGTGTTGTTCTCTAGTCAGCTCTTGGTTGCGGAACACCAACACCATATGCGTTAGAAACAATTTTTTTATTTGCGCCACGTCAGCGGCGCTGAGGTTGGCTAAAGACACTTCGCTGATTTCAGCGCCAATAATCGGTGTGATGGGGGTGACTAACATCGCCGTTGCCCTGCCTAGTGTTAAGGATACAAGGGTAGCAGAAGTAGGGTGGTGAGTTGTAGCGCAAGAAATTATGATCCTCGGAAAAAAAAGCCCCGAACTAGTCGGGGCATAAGTGAGTTAATCTATAGGGTGAAACTAAAGACTGGCGTTAACTCTTAAGGTCCATAAACGACCGCGTGGATCATGGAGCGTTCCGTCGTAACCTGTGATAACAGGAACGAAGGGTGGCTCTTCATTGGTCAAGTTTTGTACGCCTACGGTGACAGACGCATCGGAGAGATACTTAAGATCACCGAAGGAATAGGTGTACTGAGCGTCTGCTGTAACCCAAGAATCTATCGAAGCATCTAGGAATCTATCGGCAAAAGCTTGGCCGTGAGCTAGTGCTGCGGTTGCTGCAAAGAATCCTGAGCCACCAGTGAAATTGTGATTTACCCCGCTCACATACTTAATCAACAAGAATGCTCTATGCTGATCCAAGCCCCAATTCAATGTGCCATTTACTTTCCATTCCGGAAGAGGTCGTGCTACTGGGTTGGCGTCATTGTACTCGCCTACTGCATCGAATACGGTTGGCGCGCCGCCAGTCCTGTTAGCCACTTCTACCTCGTAGTCAGCTAACCATGCGGTTTGAATACCAGCTCTCCAATTACCTACTTTGGTATCAAAGCTATAAGAGGTAGACAAGTCTACGCCGCTGACATCCGCGCCATTTGCGTTGGCAAAATTGGGTAGAACTCGTAACAAACCACCGGTGCCGTTACGGATGACTTGAGTACGGTTACCTGCGCCAGCCTGAACAGCTCCAAGTAATGTGGTGCCAGGATTAGCAGTAACAAAAGCGTTGAGTGCTGCTAGATCTTCGCTGAGTAAGTTGTTATGGCTTTCTCTGGTGATAATGTCACTATACTCGTAGGCGCATAAATCCAAATCAATTTGTAGACCTTCGAGTGCACCATCTTCTGGTGCCCATGACACGCCAAGATTAAGGTTCTTAGATGATTCTGGCGCCAGTTCGGGATTACCTTCGGTAATTACTGCTCTGAATGCCGTGCCGCCTAGACCAGTGTCCGCAAGGTTATGAACCGTTGTAATGTTACCGTAGAGTTGTTGTATGGATGGCACTCTAAATGAGGTGCCGTAGGATGCTCGTAGAGATACTGATTCTACTGGCCGCCACAGAAGACTGATTTTTGGATCAACGGTGTTTTCGCCGATTTCATCAAAGTCCTCGTAGCGCACGGCAATATTCACTTCTAAGCTGTCGGTGAAGGGCAAACCTATTTCCGCAAATATTGCCTGGGTGGTAAGTCTACCGCTCCAATCTTGGGTGCCAAAAGCAAAGTCTAGATTATTACTGTTAGTTGCAGCATCAAAAATTGCGCTGCCGCTATCGGCCCTTCGTTGGTAGCCGACAGCTAAGCCGGCTGTGCCGCCGCCTAATTCAAATATTTCGCCACTGGCGATGACATCAATGATCCGTTGGCGAAAGACAGAGTCGTTTGTTACTCGACCGGCGACAAAGTCATAAAGCTCATCTGGATTCACCAAAGTAAGATCTGTTTGGGTGCCTCCGTTGCGATCAAAGCTCGAATTACCGAAGGGGTTAAAGTAGTAGCAGTTGCCACCGTTAGGGTCAAAGAACTGACCATTAGATTGGGCATAGCGCAAGTTGCCGTCGCCAGCTGTACCGTTAACGATATCGCAATTAGGTCCACCGAATCCCGCTATCGCCAGTTCAAACTGTGCGGATAACGTATCTTGTGCTTGGGTTGTAGCTGTGTCGTGCTCGCTAGCAGTGTAGGAAAAGTCCACTGTCCAACTTTTGCCACTAAGTTCCGTATCCCAAATGCCTCCCAACACTAATCTTTGGTCAGACCGAGTGGTGTTAGTAAAAGTGTTTAGTGGACGATCTGCGCGTGACGTATTTCGGGTGCCACCAATCAACCGGGTTTGGTTACCTACTTCGATAGGCACTATACCTCTGCGGAAAGCGTCTTCAATATTGCCAAAATGATTTGTGCCTATTGTAAGAATAGGCGCGTTTGGATTTAAAGAATTCAGGCGATCAAATTCAGAGTCGTTACCTGCAAATTCAAAATAAGCTTGTAGAGTCTCAGAGATATCATAATCACCTGTGACGTGGACTTTACGCAGGGACTCTTCCGCTTGAAGGGAAAAGAACGAGCCAAAGTCATAGGCGCAGATATTGTTGCCAAAAACGGGTCCCAGTGGGCCGCCCTGTTCTTGGGCTGCGGCAGTTTCACAGTTTACGTCAGCTTGTCCAAAAGAGGTGCCTAGAGCGTTCCGGGGAAAAGCTCCGCCATCTATATTAGCGTCTACGGCTTGACCTGGTCTTAAGCCATGAGCGGCCCATACGGGCGTACCCCTAGGTACAATTCTTCCCGGTTGACCCGTTCCTGATGCAGACGAACCTCCGAAACGATCATAACGATCATCTACATTGATCTCATCTCGATTCAGAACTGAAGCTGACGCAACAATACCGCCTCTGTCACTGCGCGTACCAAAGATCACAGCGAATTGATTGGCATCACCTTCTCCAGTTTCTTCATCGGTTGAATATTGGTACTGCAGGTCAAAGCCTTCAAAATTCTTTTTGGTAATAAAGTTCACCACGCCTGCGATAGCGTCAGAACCGTATAACGCTGAGGCACCGTCCTTAACTATTTCTACCCTTTCCAAAGCGATATTTGGGATAAGTCCGTTAATGTTAACTGAAGAGTTACCCCGAGGATTGAACCATGATGGCACCTGTCTCTTGCCGTTGACTAGCGGCAGCGTAGCCCCGTGACCTAGGTTACGAAGGTTGATGGAACTTCGTCCATCTGCGCCCTCGCCCTGGAAGGTCGATGTTCTGGTTTGACTACCCGATTGCCAGGGTAGTGACTGAATGACCTCGGCGATATCAGCCGCACCTAAGTCATCAATATCCGCTGAAGTAATGACTGATAGCGGTGAGGGTGAATCTTGGGCTGTCCGTTTTAAGAATGATCCAGTTACCAAAACTTCTTCAATGATTTCATCCTCAGCAGCAACGCCTTGGATGCCCATTAAGTTAAAGAGCAGTGCTCCTATATAAAGGGCACTAAGTGACCCCTTTATTTTATCTGCGCGAAATTTTCGCTTTTTTCTTTCTCGACTGAATAAGGTCATAAACCTCTCCCTCTTTGATCAACAGTTTGGATTTGTGCGCTGTTTTTTGGCGGTGTGTAACAACAAAAAAGCGTCACGTACGAAATTCCCCTTAACAGGGAAAATGTTTCAATCTGTTTCTAACAGTTGCAAAAGAGACGGTCGAACAGAAGCGAGAAAAACTGTTGAAAGTGTGAACTAGTTGGCATATTTGCACGGTTATATGAAGCTGAAGGCAGCAGTACGTGAATAAGACTAATCTCGTTAGATAGAGCGTGGCAGTTACTTATTAGAATGTTGTGTTACCCAGTTCGAGTTTATCAGCATGTTTTGCGCGAAAAAGTAAGCGCCAATTTTTTTAATGCTGACATCATCGCAAATTGGGTTCGTTATGATCCCAGTAGTTGCATCTCAAGTTATTCGCGTAAAACTTATCCGCTTGGCGACTCTATGCTACCGCTGGTTTCAAGGATGCTAGGTACTGAGTTGAAATGGTGCCAGTAAAAGGATACACAAGTCATAAATGCCGATTATAGGAGGTAGAGTTGTGTTTAATTGCAGCAAAACGCTCTTCCTTGGCTTGGATAGTTTCGTAAACATATAGTGGTTGCTTGTTCGATATTTGCCAATGCTCAGCTGCGCGAACTATGTATTTTTTGGCCTCCACTTTCTGGCCGGGCCAATGACAAATTTTAGGTAAGGTATTTGCGATGGAACAGAGCACTCAGGGTGATAATCACCAATCAAGCAACACATCTATGTTAGATGATGAAATAAAAAAAATCAGTTATTGGGTTGGCCAGTCAATCATGCTGGTAGCAACAGTGTTGGGTGTTTTTTTGGCGGCCCAGGTTGGTCTTCGCCAGGCGATCATTTTTGACGATATTGCCAGCAAAGAAAGTAATTACTATTTGCGCCAATCCCTATACCAAGAAGTAAGCGATAATGTAGCTCTTTTGCGCACGTACAACGATGAGTATCTTGGGCGCAATGTGCCAAAGCAAACCTTGCTGGCAAATCATCCAAAGATCAGCTACTACGTTTGGGAAACAATGAAGTTTTCGCCTTTTACGCTAGAAACCCCTAGTCATTTTTTGTCTGAGAGTCGGGCATTCTATGACTTGGCGGAAGATCTAATTGCTAAGCGAGAAGCAGGTATATTGGGTGCCGGTTTCGTTAAGAAGTTAATGAACGATAAGCTAGATCATGTGGAAAAGAATGTTTTACCCCTTATCAAAGCAAATACTGATAAGTTGGCGAGCGAACTGGCCGATTACGACGTTCCAGTTGAATCTGTTGTGTTAGAGGATAACCATGCTGACATGCCCTAATTGCAAAAACGCAGGATTAGAAGAAACCCGCTACATGTCCGAGACGATAGATGTCTGCGCCAGTTGTGCGGGCATGTGGTTTGAAAGGAATGAGCTAAGCGGCCTACTGAGCACTGTTGATAACGGCGAAGATGACGCTGATTTCTCGAAGCAGTTGGGTATGGAGATAAAAGCATCCGACCGAGCATGCCCTGAATGTGAACTCATGATGACTGCTTACCATTTGCTGGAGGGTTTTGAGATTGAAGTTGATGTGTGCAAAAGTTGTCATGGTGCTTGGATTGATCATGAAGAAATAGAACAGGTAAAAAGTTCCCCGCGTATTCGGGAAGTGCTCTCAAATCTGAATACTTCTGTTTCTTTGAAGACTTGGCTGTTTCAATTTCTTACTCAAGTGCCTGTTGAATACAACATTAAGCCCAAGATTTTTCCGTGGGTGACCACAAGCCTGCTGGCGCTGAACGTGTTGATTTTTTGTTTATACATTTTCGATCAATACACCATGTTCTGGGTGTTAGAAAAGTTCGCAAATATCCCTGTGTTTACTGCTAACGGCGAGCAACTTTATACGCTGTTAACCGCTACATTTTTGCATGGCGGCTGGATGCATCTCATTGGCAATATGTATTTCCTTTATGTCATTGGCGACAACATTGAAGATGTGCTGGGTGCTAAAAAATATTTACTCATCTATTTGGGTATGGGTATTTTCGCCAGTGCCGTGAGCACGCTGCTCGATATGCAAAGTGAAATTCCGCGAGTAGGGGCCAGCGGTGCAATAGCCGGTCTCTTTGCCTTGTATTTGCTCTGGTTTCGTAATGCACGCATAACATTTATGTTTGTTGTGTGGCAGAAAAAATTGTCGCCGCCTGT
>QXZU01000035.1 GCA_009886205.1 K189A clade bacterium
ATGGCTTTGGTACGCATGAGCGAATGAATTTATCTATTGTCATACCCGTATACGGGCAATTCAGCCAGTTATTTGACTTGCTTGGCGACCTCGATGGGGTAGCTGCGCAAGTGCTTGTTGTGGAGGCTTCCCCAGCACCAGAGGGTGTTAGGTTAGCCCCGCCGGACCCACTCAACCTACGTGAGCAATGTCAGCAGAAAATTCTCCACCGGGATGGTCAGTGGTTGTCTAGTCCCGCGTCTCGTGGCGCCCAAGTGGCGCTGGGTTGTGAGCATGCAACGGGTACTTGGCTGTGGGTCCTGCACGCAGATACGCGTATAGATCCACCTGTGACTGAATGCCTTCACAGCACTATTGCTGACCAGGCAAGCGGTTGGGGTAGATTCGATGTAGCCTTTCGTGAGGCGCATCAGCGTCTCGAATGCGTCGCATTTTTCATGAATTGGCGCTCGCGGTTGACTCGGATTTGCACAGGTGACCAAGGCATGTTTTTTCATCGAGATTGTATAGCCCAAGTTGGCGGCTTCCCCAATCAACCGCTGATGGAAGACATTGAAATCAGTCGTCTGCTCAAACGTCGGAAAGAATTTAGGTTTTTTGCGCCAAAGGTCGCCTTGCAGGCAAGTGGTCAGCGCTGGCTGCAAAACGGCTGGCTTAGAACCATTCTGAGCATGTGGCGATTTCGCATTCAATATTTTTTGGGTAAGTCGCCTCAAGCACTTTTTGTTCAGTACTACCGAAGATGAATATGGATCAAGCGCTGAGTATTTTTGCTAAAACACCCATTTTGGGCCGCTGTAAAACCCGGCTCATCCCGATGCTTGGTGCGGAAGACGCCTTGGCTGCCCATCGCGAGCTCGTACAGCGGGCGCTGAGACAGGTTGCTGCGGCCACGGATATTCAGGCCAGTCTGTGGGTTACTGAAATTGAGCCTCAAACCCAGCAGTGGGCTGATACTTGGCAATTGCCAATCGCCTTGCAAGAGGGCGCTGATTTAGGCCAGCGCATGTTTGCGTGTCTAGATCATCTTTGTGGCACAGCTACCGAAGGTGCAATGTTAATGGGCACTGATTGCCCGGGGATTGATGCCCGCTATCTCAATGCGGCTGCGCGCAATTTGCGCGGTTATGACGTGGTACTGGGACCAGCCGAAGATGGTGGCTATGGCCTAATTGGTATGCGCCAAGCTCATAAGGCACTTTTTCAGAATATAGATTGGGGCTCTGACGCTGTGGCAGAGCAAACGCTGCGCGCCGCTGAAAAGCTCCAACTCAGCGTGTTCCAAATGCCAAAAATTTGGGACGTAGATCGTCCTGACGATTGGCAGCGTTATCTTATGCTAAAGGCGAAAGAGGCAGAAGAAGGGTGAGAGGTGATGTGCCCAGCAATGGTTTTTCGGTTGGGTAGCTGGATCTATAGTCAGCGTGGGTGGCCAGGGCCTTCGGAAAAACACGACCCCGCCCTCTAATTCGCTACACGCTGCGCAATCAGCTGTGCGCTGCAATGTGTTTAATTTTCTCAATCATAGACCTCAAGCCATTACCCCGTGTCACTGACAGGTGGGCGAGTAAGTCTAGTTCGTCGAACAACCCATCTAAATCTAGGGCTGTGATTTGCTCCGGGCTTTGATCATTTGAGGCAATGAGCACTACCGCGCTGAGGCCCCTGACAATATGCGCGTCGCTGTCTAGCTGGAAGTGCAGCTTGCCATCTGACAGTTGGTGGGTCAGCCAGACTTGGCTTTGGCAGCCACGAATAAGGTTTGCCTCGGTTTTTTCGGCATCTGCTAAAGGCGTCAGGTCTTTGCCTAAGTCTATGATAAATCTGTACTTATCTTCCCAATCGTCAAAAAAACTAAAGGTCTCTTTAAGCTCTTCTAGGTCCATGCTTACGGCCATTGGTTCAGAAAACTCCTAATTCTAGCTGTGCTTCTTCGCTCATCATTTCTCGGCACCAAGGTGGGTCTAGGACCAGTTCTACTTCCACCGCATTAACGCAAGGTGCTTGCATGACGCGGTCTTTGACTTCCTCAACAAGCACTGGCCCCATACCGCAGCCTGGTGCAGTTAATGTCATTTCAATGTCCACGCGTCCGTTGTGCGTTTTAACGCCATAAATGAGGCCCAGATCTGCAATATTGACGGGTATTTCTGGGTCAAATACTGAGCGTAGGGCATGCCACACGTGTTCTTCATCCACTGTATCCGTGCCAGTTGCAGATGCAGGAAATTCTAAAGGTTCTATTTGTAGGCCAATGGCGTCAGCATCCATGCCGGCAATACGCGCCATGTTGCCATTGAGGATAACGGTGAATGTGCCGCCCAATGATTGGGTCAGTGTGATAAATGCGCCAGAGGGAATGGTTACCGGGTCTCCGGTAGGGACCAAGCGCGCTGCGCACTCGCGAGTGGTTGTAACAATACGCCGCTCCACAGCTATGTCTGCGCAGTGGCGTCTGTGGCGAGGTCGGATACGCTAGCTGAGTTTTCACCACCCTCACCATCATTGGTATCTTGGTCAGACAGCGCAAAACTTTCTCCGCAGCCGCAATAGCTTTGGGCATTAGAGTTTTTGAAGACCAGTGCGGAGTTCAAACCTTGGGTCACCATATCGATTTCTGTGCCCGTGACTAACGCGACATCTTCTTGGTGAATGCAAATATTTACACCATCAGCCACTTCAACTTGGATGTCGTCAGATAAAGTATCTTCCAAAAAATCCAGCGTATACATATAGCCATTGCACCCGCTTTCTTTCACGCCAAGGCGTAAAAAGCGCGAGCGTGTCAGTTCAACTTGCTTGCGAATGTGATCACATGCTGTGGGCGAAACGGTAATTTGTGTATTCATAATATTTGTATCGGTTATCTGCCAACTAAGATCGTTTATTCTCTATTTGCGCGCAAAATGCAAGTGAGGGTCCTTTCAGAGAGCGTCTTTGACGCCAGCCTTCGGCTTAAGCTTTTGGTGTTGGCGGCTAGAGAAAAGTAGTCGCTTTGCTCACCCCTGCAATTAACCTATCTACGTCCTCGTCATTGTTGTACAAACTAAACGAGGCTCTCACAGTGCCGGGAATTTCTAGTCGGGTCATCAGTGGCATGTTGCAATGATGCCCGGAGCGTACCGCAATTCCTTGCTGGTCGAGTAGGGTGCCCACATCGTTGGGATGGCTGCCTTCAAGTAAGAACGAAATCACCGCTGAACGCTTAGCTGGCTCACCAATGAGTCTGAACCCATCAATCTGCTGTAAACCAGATAAAGCTCTACTAACCAGCGCGTCCTCTGCCGCAACAAGCTCCGCGATAGGCTGCTGTTGAAGGTAGGTGATGGCTGCGCCAAGACCAATGGCGCCAGCAATGTTAGGTGTGCCGGCTTCAAACTTGTAGGGGGCAGACTGATAGGTGCTGGAGGTCAGTGTGACGTGTTCAATCATCTCGCCGCCACCTTGCCACGGGGGCAGTGCTTCAAGCAACGCTTCACGACCATACAACACGCCTATGCCGGTGGGCGCATAAAGTTTATGTCCTGAAAATACGTAGAAGTCGCACCCTAGGTTTTGCACGTCCACGGGCAGGTGTAAAATCGCCTGAGCACCGTCGACCAGCGTCAGCGCGCCTACGTCTTGGGCCATTTTTATCAATACTTTAGCTGGGTTGATTGTGCCTAACCCATTAGAAACATGGGTGAAGGCAAACAGCGCAGTATTTTTCGTCAGCTTTGCTGCTGCGTCATCAAGGTCTAGCTCGCCCTCGTCGGTAATAGCCACCGCTTTTATGTTGGCACCCGTTCTCTCGGCAAGCATTTGCCAAGGCACAATATTGGAGTGATGTTCTAATTCTGTAATCAGAATATCTTGGCCCGGCTTTATTCTCTGGGTGAGAATGTTAGCCACTAGGTTTATGGCCTCAGTGGTGCCGCGCGTAAAAATAATTTCTTTACGGCTCTCAGCGTTGATGAATGCTTGGCACAGACTTCTACCAGATTCCATCATCTGGGTAGCCTCTTCCGCCAGTTCATGCGCGGCGCGGTGCACGTTAGAGTTATGCCGTTGGTAGTACTGATCTATGGCGTCTATGACAACTTGGGGCTTCTGTGTTGTTGCGCCGTTGTCCAAATAGACCAACGATTTGCCCCGGCTCTGTCTGGCCAATATTGGAAAATCTTTACGAATACTCAAGCGCCTTGCTCCTGCTTGATGGCATTGATCAATATGGGTAGTGCTGCCTCTGCAAGAGGGCCTTGAGTGCACTGGCGTAAAAAACCCTCGCTGAGTAACGCTTGGGCAGATTCTGGACTAATGCCGCGGCTAGTTAAGTAGAAAAGTTCTTGGTCGCTGAGCTGTCCAATGGTCGCGCCATGAGCGCATGTCACATCATCTGTATAAATTTCTAGCTCAGGTTTGGTATTGATGGTGGCGTTTTTACCTAAACCTAAATTTTTGTTGGCCAGCGTCGCATCAGTGCCATTGGCACCTTCGTGAATATGAATGCGGCCATTGAAAGTACATTTGCCGCCATCTGCAACAATGTTGTGCACAACTTGCTTACTTTTGCCGTTAGCGACTAAGTGCTCTAGCGTGACTTGCTGGTCTAGGGCTAACTTGCCACTAATCATGGCTGCGCTGATCAATTCGGCATTGGCACCCTGGCCTGACACGCGGATATGAATGTCTTGTCTGCGGAGACCCGCGCCTGCCGCGTGATTGTTCAGCAGGTAATCTGCATTCTTGCCAATATCTACGGCAAGGTACTGCCAATGTAGGTGTGCGGCTTCAAGACTGTTGCGCGAGTGCTTGAGGTGACTGCCCTCTGCTAGGCTAATCCACAGCGTATTCTGCGGCTGTAAGTTACCAGTAAAATTCTCTAACAAGGTTGCTTCGGCATTTGCCCCAAGGCTCAATAGTACGGGGACAGTGCTGTCCGCGTGATGAATTTCCAGCGGCGCATCTAGTGCCTTGTCAATATGGATGAACACTGCCTCCTGAGCATAGCAAAGTCGTGCAAAGGCCTCAGGGGCCTGAGACAGGTCAAAGCCAAAGCTTAGGTTTTGTTGTGGTGCTTGGCTGATTTGAACGCCAGCCTGCTCGCCGCCAACAATAGTTGGTAGGTTCATGGCGCTGGCAAGACCCTCTAAGACCGGCGCGGTTTTAGAATATTTCCACCGTTCTCTATGCAGGGTACTGTTCAGTGCGGCAGACAATGCGCTGGGCACATCTTCACTGTCTAGTATTTGAGCAGGCAGGGCGAGGTCGCCCTGAGAAAAGTAGTTGGGCAGGGTAACCGCTTGCGGAAGGCTTAGGTCAGCCATGCGTAGCCCTTATCTTCTAATTCTAATGCCAGAGACTTATCTCCAGATTGAATGATTTTGCCGTCAGCTAAAACGTGCACAAAGTCAGGCACTATGTAGTCAAGCAAGCGCTGGTAGTGGGTGATGAGCACTACGCCGTTATGTTCATTCTTGTATCTGTTCACGCCCTCTGCCACAACTTGCAGCGCATCAATGTCTAGGCCTGAGTCGGTTTCGTCGAGGATGGCGAGCTTTGGTTCTAACAGAAGTAACTGCATGATCTCATTACGTTTCTTCTCACCGCCACTGAACCCCTCATTAACCCCACGCTTGAGGAACTGCGGGTCTAGGTCAACGGATGTTGCAAGTAACCGGACCTGCTTTATAAAAGCTGCAGTATTGGGCTGTTCTTCGCCGCGTGCTCTGGCCAACGAGTCGACACTGGCCTTAAGGAATTCCATATTTGAAACGCCGGGAATTTCCACCGGGTATTGAAAGGCCAGAAATAGTCCAAGCTGCGCGCGCTCGTGAGGTTCCAGTTCTGTTAGATCTGTATCTGCCAGAGTCAGGGTGCCATCGGTAACTGTGTAGCCGGGTTTTCCTGACAAAACATTGGCAAGCGTCGATTTGCCAGAACCATTGGGGCCCATAATTGCGTGGACTTCGCCGGGATTAACACTGATGTTCAAGCCTTTAAGAATGGCTTTTTGCTGATCTTGAGCGCCAACGGTTGCGTGTAGGTTTGTTACTTCTAATAAACTCATCCTACGGCTCCTTCTAAGCTGACTTCTAACAGTTTTCCTGCTTCCACTGCAAATTCCATGGGTAATTCTCGGAATACCTCTTTACAAAATCCGTTAACGATCATGCCCACGGCTTTCTCGCTGTCTATGCCGCGCTGCTGGCAGGCAAACAGCTGGTCATCGCTGACCTTTGAGGTGCTGGCTTCGTGCTCAATGATGGCGGAATTATTTTTGTTCTCGATATAAGGGAACGTGTGTGCGCCACATTGGCCACCGATCAGCAAAGAGTCACATTGGGTGAAGTTGCGCGCGTTCTCAGCCGTTGGCGATATACGCACCAAACCTCGGTAGCAGTTTTCACTGAACCCTGCACTGATGCCTTTGGAGACAATGGTGCTTTTGGTGTTCTTACCCATGTGGATCATTTTTGTGCCTGTATCGGCTTGCTGGCGATTATTTGTCAGGGCGACTGAATAGAACTCACCAACGGAGTCGTCGCCGCGCAATACCACGCTTGGGTATTTCCAAGTAATGGCAGAACCGGTTTCTACCTGAGTCCAAGAAATTTTCGAGCGAGCGCCACCGCATAATCCGCGCTTGGTGACAAAGTTGTAAATGCCGCCTTTGCCGTTCTCGTCGCCCGGATACCAATTTTGCACAGTTGAGTACTTGATCTCTGCGTCTTCTAACGCGACCAATTCAACCACGGCAGCGTGGAGTTGGTTTTCGTCGCGCATTGGCGCAGTGCAGCCCTCTAGGTAGCTCACATGTGAGCCCGCATCGGCAATGATTAGGGTGCGTTCAAATTGGCCAGTATTGCGTTCGTTAATGCGGAAGTATGTAGATAACTCCATAGGGCAACGTACGCCCTTAGGGATATAGACAAATGAGCCGTCGCTGAATACCGCTGAGTTCAGTGCTGCGTAAAAGTTATCTTTTTGCGGAATAACGCTGCCCAAATATTTTTGGATGAGTTCTGGGTGGCTGTGTACGGCTTCGGAAATAGGGCAAAAAATCACCCCGGCTTCAGCTAATTTTTCTTTGAAGGTGGTGGCAATAGAGACACTGTCAAAAACAACATCTACGGCAACATTTGAGCCCATGTTCGGCGTCTGAGGCACATTGGCATTAACCACGCCTGCCAGCACAGCTTGCTCATGCAGAGGGATGCCAAGTTTTTCATAAGTGCGAAGTAACTCAGGATCTACCTCGTCGAGCGACTGTGGGCCGTCAGCCTGGCTCTTAGGCGCTGAGTAGTAGGAAATGTCTTGAAAATTTATGGGCGGATAATGCACGTGAGCCCACGTCGGTTCGGGCATGGTTTTCCAGTGAGCGAAGGCCTTTAGCCGCCAGTCTGTGAGCCATTGTGGTTCGTCTTTGCGTGCAGAAATAAAACGCACGGTATCTTCATCTAACCCGGGTGCTAGGGTATCGGACTCGATATCGGTGACGAACCCAGCACTGTATTCGCTGCGGGCTTCGACTAGATCATCTACAGATGTCTGACTCACTGTGTCTCCTGATTTGAAAAGGTCTTAGGGTGGCTGCTTTATGTCTTAGTATTACTTCGTTTTGCAAAGCTTTCTGCCGAGCTTT
>QXZU01000036.1 GCA_009886205.1 K189A clade bacterium
TACGTGTTGTACCTGCCACTGTTGGGTAGATGCCTCTTGGGTTGAAAAGTTAGCCAAGCCTCATCGCGATGAAGTGGATCTTTTGGAATACGCAATTGGGCTTGAGGACAATAGCCGCCTTGCGTGTCAGATTAGATTGAGTGAGGACTTGGACGGCCTTGTGGTGACAATACCGTCTGAGTAAGCCGCTCTTTAATACAGAGTAACCTCAGAGTAATGCCTGAGAAAACTCAGAGTGATCTCCGAGAAATCCCCACCCGATCTAAACGCTATTACTCAGCTGATGCTTCGGCTTCAGGAGAGGCCTGCGCTTTGTTCATCTGCATAGCGCTGAACAATAAAATTGCCGCCATCACTATCTCTGCAACGATAAATACTACTGTGAGGTCTGCGCCGTGAACGGCCCAGGCTAGGGTGCGGAATATCGCGGCAAGGGTGAGCATCAGTGCTACCGCCTGCAGCCAATGCCCCTGCTGACGAATAGCGCCAAGAAAACACAAGAGTGTGCCGCCAATAAAGAAAGAGGACATATCGCCAATTTGCGTGCTGCGACCAATGCCGTCCAGTAGCGGCATACCTAAGCTGAGTGCGGCCGCAGTAGGATCAATGACCCAAGTGACCGCAGTAGACGCTAATACCAAACCCACTAGGCCGGCTAAAATTCGTGGCAACATAATTTCTCTCCCATTAATTAGTGAAAGCACAGTCTAGTGGATTGCGTACTGCATGCCATAGCCAGTGGTCGATTGATATATGTGCTCAATAGTGCTGGCGGAGTGCACTGGTAGACACAATTTCTGTCGGCCCTCAGCAAAAATTCAACAACGGCAGTAAGCGCATTATCTCTACTCAATCGCTACTTACTATCTGGTGAGTGGGCGGTATGATAAGAACGCTATTGAATCTATTGGTTAAGGAAATTTTATGCCGCTTACTGGAAAGAAAATGGTCATTACTGGCGCTGCGGGTGGCCTAGGTGCGGGTGTTGCCCGAGTGGCCAAGCGCCAAGGTGCAGAGGTGGTTTTACTTGATGTGATTGAAGATTTTCAGTCAGATCTTGGCCAGACCTTCAGCGTAGATTTGACCGACTCGGACAATGTAGAGGCATGTTTCGAGGCAATTGGCCCATTCGATATTGTTGCCAACATTGCCGGTGGTTTTGATATGGGGCCAGAGGTTCACCAAACCGATGACGCCCTTTGGGATGCGCTGTTTGATATTAACGTCACCACTTTGCGTAGGGTGTTATCTGCTGCCACGCCGCGTTTGTTGGCTAACGGCGGTGGCCGAATCATAAACGTAGGCGCGGTGGGTGCACTAAAAGGCGGGCCGAATATGGGCGCTTATCTGGCGTCTAAGTCTGTCGTTATGCGCTTGACTGAATCGCTCAGCGAAGAGGTGAAAGGCCACGGTATTAACGTTAACGCTGTGTTGCCTAGTGTGATCAATACCGCGAGAAATCGGCAAGATATGCCAGATGCGGATTTCAGTCTGTGGGTAGACCCAGAAGACTTGGGTCAGGTGGTTTGTTTTCTGGGTTCAGATGCCGCCAAAGCCATTCATGGAGCATTGATACCGGTGAATGGCCTAACTTAAACCAGCAACATAACCAGCTGATTATACGGTCGACGCTAACCGTAACTTAAGGCCCACTTTGTGGGCCTTGTCATAAGTGCTGCTAACGTCTATTCATTAAAATCTATTCCTCAAAGTCTATTCCATAACCGGAATAGAGAACGCAGCATTTTGCGTTTCGCCGTCAGGCCAGCGCTGAGTCACAGTTTTGGTCTGGGTGTAAAAACGCACGCCTTCCATACCGTGTTGGTTGGCATCGCCAAAGGCCGAGCGCTTCCATCCACCAAAGCTGTGATAGGCCACAGGCACCGGAATGGGTACGTTAATGCCAACCATGCCCACGTTCACTCTTTGCGCGAAGTCTCTGGCTGCGCCGCCGCTACGGGTAAAGATGGCTACGCCATTGCCGTATTGGTGGTCAGATGGTCTTTGCAGGGCCGTTTCAAAATTGTCTTCTCTGAGCACTTGCAGAACTGGTCCAAAAATCTCGTCTTTGTAGCTTTGCATGGTGGGCTTTACGTTGTCGAAAAGCGTAGGACCGACAAAAAAGCCTTTTTCATACCCTTGTAGGGAAAAGTTCCGACCATCAACAATGAGGTCTGCGCCTTCGTCTACGCCCATTTGAATGTAGTTTTCGATCTTCTCTTTATGTACGGAAGAAACCACCGGGCCGTAATCTGCCTTGGGATCAGTGGATATACCGACTTTGAGCTTATCTAATTCTTTCGTCATGGCGTCTACAAAGCGATCACCGGTCTCATTACCCACCGCCACAACAGTGGACAAGGCCATGCAACGCTCGCCAGCCGAACCGTAGGCTGCGCCGGTGATGTCCTGAACCGCCTGCTGCATATCTGCGTCTGGCAAGATAATACCGTGATTCTTAGCGCCGCCCATGGCTTGCACACGCTTGCCGTGTTCTGCGCAACTGCGATACACATAATGGGCAATATCAGACGAGCCAACAAAACTCACAGCGCGCACAGATGGGTTTGCAATAATGGCATCCACTGCCTCTTTATCACCATTCACCACGTTCAATACGCCCGGGGGCGCACCCGCTTCCAGCATCAGTTCTGCCAACCGCATGGGTACACCGGGATCTTTCTCCGACGGCTTAAGAATGAACGTACAGCCGGTAGCGATTGCCACACCAAACATCCACATTGGGATCATTGCAGGGAAGTTAAATGGCGTAATGCCCGCGACCACGCCAATGGCTTGGCGCATGCTGTAAACGTCAATGCCAGGGCCTGCGCCTTGGGTATATTCGCCTTTCATAAGGTGGGGTATGCCACAGGCAAACTCGATCACATCTAGCCCACGCTGAATGTCGCCGTGAGAGTCAGCCAGCACTTTGCCGTGTTCTTCAGACAAAATCAGCGCTAGCTCGTCTGCATGGGCTTCAACTAAGGATTTGAATTTGAACATAACCCGTGCGCGGCGCTGGGGGTTCATGCCGGACCATTCAGGGAATGCTGCCTGGGCCGCTGCGATGGCTGCGTCGACCTCACCAGTAGTGGCGAGGCTAACCGTACCGGAGACCTCGCCCAATGAAGGGTTGTATATGTCGCTGGCGCGACCAGAGGTGCCTTGTACCACCTCGCCGTTGATAAAGTGCTGATATGCCTTGCTCATTGTTTTTCTTCCCCATCGCAAATAACAAAAAATTATGCGATCTAGTTTATTCCTACCAGCGTAAGAATAATATCTTGCAGGAAAGGTAAAATGCAGGGCGGGGTGATTTAATACAGCCGGCAATGCCGTGAGCCTGTTGTTAACTTTACCGCCAACCACAAAGGCGAACATTGAGAGAGTGAAAATAGAGAGTGAAAATAGTGAGTGAAAAACCCGTAGTGGTGCTGACCCGGCGCTGGCCCGAAGCCATTGAAGCCAAAATGGCTGAGCTATTTGATTTGCGCATAAACGCCAATGACCAGCCCATGAGTCGCAAGCAACTTGCCCAAGCACTGCTAGATGCCGACGTTGTGTGCCCCACAGTAACAGACAAGATCGACGCGCAATTACTCTCAGAGCCCAATGTACGTACACGTTTGCTCGCAAACTTTGGTGTGGGTTTCAATCACATAGATGTCAGCGCAGCAAAGACTCAGGGCATGGTTGTGACCAATACCCCTGGCGTACTGACCGATGCCACTGCGGAAATCGCCATGACTCTGCTGCTCACCAGTGCTCGGAGAACAGGAGAGGGCGAACGTCTAGTCCGCGCCGGTGGTTGGGACGGTTGGCGGCCCACGCATATGCTGTCCACACAAGTCACTGGTAAAACGCTGGGTGTTATTGGCATGGGGCGTATTGGCACTGCATTGGCGCGTCAGGCTCATCATGGTTTTGGCATGTCGATTTTATACACCGCGAGAAATCCTAGGCCTCAGTCTGAAGAGATAGAGCTGGGTGCAATGCGGTGTGAAATTGACGAGCTGTTACAGCGCGCAGATTTTGTCAGCATCAATTGCCCTGCAACGCCTGAAACTCAGAACCTTATTAACTTAGCAAAGCTCAAGCGCATGCAGCCCCACGCGCATTTAATAAACACCGCAAGGGGCGATATTGTTAACGAAGCTGATTTGGTGACCGCGCTGAGCACTGGGGTCATTGCTGGAGCGGGGTTAGACGTGTTTGTGGATGAACCAAATGTGTCACAAGCCCTGATGGATTTGCAGCGGGTGGTATTGTTGCCGCACATGGGCAGCGGCACGCGGGAAACTCGGGAGGCTATGGGCAACTGCGCGCTGGCAAATATTCAGGCATTTTTCTCTCATCAGTCTCTACCCAATCAGGTATAGACTATTATTTGCCATGAAACAGCCAAGGACGAGGGTAATCAGTGAACAGCAATGAGACCGTTTGGCAACGCATAAAAGCCGATTGGGCCATTAGGCCGGTATGGATGAATTTGATTTTCTATTTTTGCCTATACATGACATTTATCTATATGCCCTTCGACATGTTTTATAAACCGGCGGCTAACGACCACGAGATATGGTTTGGTTTTGCGTTAACCGGGTGGTGGGCCAAGGCCACAGAACCCCTACACTGGATGATCTACGCAGCCGGAGCTTACGGATTTGCCGGCATGAAGCGGTGGATGTGGCCCTGGTCCGCTGTGTACGCAGCCCAGGTGGTGATTGCTATGGTAGTCTGGAATTTGGTTAACCCGCGAGGGGGTGGGGTGACCAGTGGGCTAATCGCTGGCGCGATATTTATGTTGCCGTTGGTTGCGCTGATTAGAGCCAGAGCGAGATTTACAAATTAGTCGTGCGCCCTAGGGTGAGGGTTTTACAACGAGTTGATAAGACCGTTAGCAAAATTACTAACAAAGAACGAAAAACAAGGAGAGAAATATGAGTACAAGTACATTGCCAGATTGGGCAGCAGAACATATGAAAAACTATCTGGCGACAGATGGTGAAGACGGACACATCTGGCGCGGCGTACCAACGCTGTTGTTAACCACTACAGGCCGTAAAAGTGGAGAGCCTCGTATGCTGCCGCTGATTTATGGCAAGCATGGTGACGACGTTGTCATTATCGCGTCCAAAGGCGGCCACACAGATCATCCTAGTTGGTATGTCAATTTGGACGCAAATCCGGCGGTAGAAGTGCAGGTAGCCGCAGACAAATTTTCAGCCACTGCGATAACAATCACAGACGAGCGCCGTCAAGCCATGTGGGATGCGTTAGCTGAAATTTGGCCGCCCTATATTGAGTATCAAGAAAAGACAACTCGCCAGATACCAGTAGTTCTTTTGCAAAGAAATTAAACCAAGAGGGAAGAAGGCGAAAGGCAAAAGGAGAGACTGAAGCCCTAAACTTTTTTGCGGGTCATAGGTGATAAAGCAAAGAGCTTAGGGTTAAGAACGAAATCTAGGGCAGGGGCTGACCAAAATTTGTCTTTCAGTCTTGAGTGAGAATGGAAAATAGAGGCTCAACAAAGAGCCTCTCATTCTTGTGCAGGCTTTAAAGACGCTAGGCGCCCGCGAAGTGCGCGATATAAATCGCTGCGTCGCGAATGTCGAAAATAAACGAAAAGCTAATTACAAACGTTATCGCACCTGACCATATTCTGAACCATCGGCCCTGTTCTGGGTCAAGAAAAGGCCTTCTAGTCAGTAAAAGCACCAGCGCTGGGGTCCAGCAAACAATATGCATAATAGCGATAGCGCCTGAGAGAAAGGGTAAACCCAGCGTTGCAAATACGGCCTCGCCAGTAGATGCCGAAACAATAAACCCGCCTGCTGCCCAGCGCGCAATGGGCTGCTTCCAAGCAAATACAAATAGGCCAATGGCAAAGGTAAGCACCATTGCAGCTACCCAAACCTGCACCCACATGGGGGTAACACTCATGCCCTCCGCGTCAAAGTACTGTAAAGCCCCATGACCTTTAGCAAATTCTTCAGCGCCAAGTGCGCTAGAGCTGAAGAACATAAAGATTGCCAATGTAATAGAAGAGTAAATCTGCGCAGCTTTTGCTTTCATTTTGCTTGTCCCTTTCGGTGGCTGGATAAGTTTGAGTCAGATGATAATTAAGTTCTCTACCTAAGTATGCAAAAGCGCCGACCAAAGAGCCCTTAGCTTAGACCGTTGGTCGGCTCCACCTGCTCTTAGTGACTGGGGAGCTTGTTAGGATTACTTGTCGCGAAGCACTTTAGCTCTAAGATCAATTGGGACAGTCTTTCGCTGCTTTTCGGTGCGCAATCGCATCGCCGCCCAATTATGTTTTGAATCAAGGACCTCATAAATGGCTCAAATACGGTACATCGTTTTAGACGTAGAACAATCGATCGAATTTTATACATCAAAGCTTGGGTTTGAGTTGAAGCAACAATTTGGTGTTGCTATGGCTATTGTCTCATTTGGTGATATAGAACTTTGGCTTGCTGGTCCCAAAGCATCGGCTTCTAAACCAATGCCTGATGGTGCAAAACCATTACCTGGTGGGTGGGCGCGGTTTGTTTTACCCGTAGCAAATCTTGACGAGCTAGTAACCCGCCTTTTGTCCGAGGGTGTTGATTTTAGGAGTGAAATCGTAGTTGGGCCAGGTGGTAAACAGGCGCTCTGCGTTGATCCATCGGGTAACGTCGTAGAACTGTTTGAGACAAGCGGTTAGAAAATTCCGACTAAGTGCGAGGGCGAGATGCCGACTATCGCATCTAATCCCAATAGAATGTGGGTCAACTAAATTGCGGAAGAATAGTGAACAAGGTTTTAAACGTCGGCGGGAACAGTAAGGAGATTGCCATAGCCAGTCAATACGATGGCTGGCAACAAGATTTGCTCGATATCGATGCGAGTCAGAACCCTGACATTTTAGCGGATGCTAGAGAATTGACTGAGCAACAGGCAGAGATTTACGACGCAGTGTACTGCTCCCACAATTTGGAGCACTACTACTTACATGATGCCAAGAAAGTGTTGATTGGTTTTAGGCACGTCTTGAAACCTGACGGGCATGCCTACATTACGGTGCCTGATTTGAAGCAAGTGATGGCGCAAGTAGTTAATGAAAATTTGGATATAACTGACGTCTTATATCAATCGCAAATGGGGCCTATTCATGTCTATGACGTACTTTATGGGCATCAGGGGAAAATTGAATGCAGCGGTGAGGAGTTCTTTGCGCATAAAATTGGTTTTACCCCTACGTCGCTTCGTCAAATTTTGCTGGATGCAGGTTTTCCTGTCGTTGCTACCTCGGTGTCGCCGCTGAATGTCTCGGCAATAGCTTTTATGCGTCAGCCAACAGAAGCGCAATGTGATTTGTTTGGGATCGTGTATGAAAAGTAATCAACTCCTACGCGGAGTTTGCTTTAGGTTTTATTAGTTGGCCTAGACCGCTGGTTGAATATGACAAAATTAACAAGGAGGGTTAGCTTTATGATTAGTCAAATTAAAAATGGGTGTTTAAGTCTGTTGGATGGCCTAACAACACCGGAGTTGGAAGGAAGCCATGGCGCCTAAACGTAATGGTCGATCCACTTTAAAATGGAAAAGGTGGCTTGCTGAAAATAGACAGGAGTTGATTAACTCTGGAGTGCCGGAGGAGATCTACAAAAACGAGATGCGTTGGCTGCGTTTATTGCAGGAAGGGGTAGATTACGAAAAGCAGTGGGGGCCAGAAATGCTCCGCGGTGATGAAACGAAAGTTCTACATGCCTTGCTTGAAGTAAATAGCGGAGAGTTCGACGTTAGCAGATTGCTTGAAGATTTAGAGGCGCGTTTTGAACAAAAGCTAGAAACATCAAAATCCTAATTTGCCTTGAAAGATTTGACGCAAAGCCGCACTTTGCCTTCAGGCGGCAAACTTGTCGCAGCTTTAGTGATAGTGCCTCTACGCTAAGCTCGGGTGCAAGCTTTGCATCTAAAATCTTTGGATGTGGAGTCTTTGGATGTGGAGTTTTTAAATGTAGAGTTTTTTGGTCAAACGGTGACTGCTCTCTCAGCGCGGTGTCTTGCGAGCATTCGTGCAAATTACCTTTAACTTATGCTATTTATGCAGGGATAGGGCTAGCTCAAATTTTCAGGCCCCTCCGGCTCTTTCTGCCGCCACAAAAACACGCCAACAATGCTTAGCACTGCGCCTTGTAATAACAATACTTTTTCATTGATACCCAGCAAAAGGCTAATGCCCAACAGACCGCCCATTGAGAGTAGGGCTACAACTTTAATTTTTCGGGTAATTGTGCGGTTGGTTTGCCAGTTAACTATGGGGGGGCCTAATGTTGGGTGATTCACCAGCCAGTCGTGCATTCGCTGAGAGCCGCGGCTGAAGCATATGGCCGCTAACAGTAGGAAAGGTGTAGTGGGTAGTAGCGGTAAAACGATACCTGCTACGCCGAGCAGCACAAATAGCCAACCTAACCCTATCCATATGTATTTCATTTTTTTCCTAGGCCAAAGGTTTGGCTTAAGTCTTCGCTCAAGCAGTTTTGTCATGCTGTCGCGGGTGTTGGGATTTTGCAAGGGCGGTTCGCTATTCGGTCTTTGTTTGGGCGTGAAGTGACACGGCTTTAGTTCTAATTGCTGTGCACAGAAAATCTACATGTCTAGTGTTGTTGTTCGGGTCAAATAGTAGAGAATGAAGGGCGAGGGTATATGTTTGCCTTAAGTGCAGTGGTGGTCACTCGCAAGGCGGGATTGGTTGGCTGCTCACTTGTCTGGTCACAAGCGTGCTCACATAAGCGTGATGCTGTTTTAACATTTGGCGAATAAAAGCGCGCCAAGGTTTATTGGGGAGGTGGTATGTCTGAGGGGACTGAAGTGGAAGCTACGAACAGGCGTTTGCTGTTTGTACTGTCGAATTTAGCCATCTTTATGATTGGCCTTGGGTTTGCTGTTCGCGCCGCCATTGCGGGAGATCTACAGGCCGATTTGTTCAATGTCTTGGATCTGGCGCGATCTGCCACCATGGTCGGTGAAGTGCTGGCCGCCACCTTTATAGGGTTTGCACTGACGCTGCTGTTTGGTGCAGCCTTGGTCGACTTGATCGGCATGCGCCGCATGTTGTTGTTTGCCGCGGCGGGTTATTTCTTTGGCAGTATTGCTGTAGTGGCTGCATCGCTTATGCAGCCTTCCGCAAGCGCTTACTGGCTGGTGTATGGCGGTCTGTTGCTCTCTGGCTTAGGTTGGGGGGCAGTTGAGGCCGCCACCAACCCTTTGGTCGCGGCTATTTATCCTAAGGAGAAAACCCACCGCCTAAATATTCTCCACGCTTGGTGGCCTGCGGGTATTGTCGCCGGTGGGTTGTTGGGCTTGCTTATCGCGCAACTGGGCTGGGTTTGGCAGATCAATCTACTTATTTTGATGGTGCCTGCTGTTGTTTTGGTGGTTTTGGCGCTGAAGGCGGATTTTCCGGTCACTGAGCGGGTGGCCATGGGCTTGTCCTACGGCGACATGTGGGCTCAATTACGCACTTCTCCTGGTTTCATCATTTGGTTTTTGTGCATGATGGGTACAGTCACCGCTGAGCTCGCACCGGGCCAGTGGGTGAATTTAGCTTTGACCAATATTGTTGGAATGCCCGGAATTTGGGTGCTCATATATGTCAATTTGCTCATTTTTGTTGGTCGGCATTTTGCTGGTCCAGTGGTCAGCCGAATTTCTAGTCCCGGCTTATTGACCCTTAGTTGCGCCCTTGCCGCGCCTGGTTTGTACCTACTTGCCATGGCTGACTCGCCGCTTACCGCATTTGCAGCAGCAACCATTTGGGCTGTGGGCATCTGTTATATGTATCCCACCATGCTCGGCTGCGTTGCCGAACGGTACCCAGCCGGCGGCGCATTAATGCTTGGCCTCATGGGCTTTGCCGGTGGTTTGGCCACTCAGTTTGTATTGCCTTACATGGGGGCAATTTTTGACGGCGCCAAAATCTCTGCGGCAGGCGGGGTAGATGCGCTACGTGGTTTGAGTGGCGATGAACTGGCAACCGTCATTCGCGTTGCTTCTGTTGAATCGTTCCAAGTGGTCGCCGTTATCCCATTGGCATTGGTGCCAGTTTTCGCGATATTGTGGTTAAGAGAACGTGGCCAGCAAAAAGCAGCGCTAGAGGGCTAACTCAAAGGCGTTAAAGAGATGCTTAAAAGCACTAGCCTGTGATATTTGAGCATTTTCGGCGGTTTATGGCGGCAGCGCAGGGTTGGGTTGGCTGAGGTTTTGAGGTGGAAAACGCTCAGTAGCGAGTGAATTGTAGAGGGGTTTTATGCAACGACGTGACGTACTAAAAAGTTTGGCCGTGGTGCTTGGGGGCGCAGTTTCGCATGCGTGTTCTCAAGCGCTAGAAGTACCTGCAGCTCAGCGTGTTGCTGTGGCGGGCGTCATGACAGATGAGCAACGCGCCGCAGTTTATCGGTGCGCCGATCTCATTATTCCAACCACAGATACGCCGGGTGCCCTTGAGGCAGGCGTAGATGAATTCCTCGATTATGTCATTTCCGTTTGGTACACAGAGGATGAGCGCGAAGTCTTTTTTGCCGGTTTGGCGCAGATACTGGACGAGGCCCAGAGCATCTATGGGCAGCCTTTCATTGCGCTGAAAGAGCCCCAGCAGGTGGCGTTACTGCAAGCTGCCGAGGCTCGAGAGCCTGTGTCCGACCCCTTCGCGTTTGGCAGTTCTGAGTCAGGCTTTTTCAAAAAAATCAAAGAGTTAACCGTGACTGGTTACTATACGTCTGAAGTTGGTGCGACGATAGAACGTAAATACGTTCCCATGCCCGGCTTCTACGATGGCGATTACAAGTTCAGCGAGGTGGGCCGACTATGGGCAAGCTAGAAACAACTCAGCAAGTGGATGCCATTGTCATTGGATCCGGCATCACGGGTGGTTGGGCCGCTAAGGAACTCAGCGAGAAAGGCCTAAAGGTGCTGATGCTGGAACGCGGCAAGCCCTTGGAACACGGCACCGGTTATGTGGGCGAGCACGAGCCACCTTGGGAGCGTAATAACAAAGGCATGCGTCCTCGGGAGCTATATAAGGACGAGTATGAGATTCAATCCACGTCCTATGCTTTTGATGAAACCACCCGGCATTTTTGGAATAACGACCAGCAGAATCCCTACGATTATAATGAGGAAGATCCATTTCACTGGGTGCGAGCCGATGTTGTGGGTGGCCGTTCTTTGTTATGGGCGCGCCAGAGCTACCGTTGGAGCGATTTAGATTTTGAGGCGAACAAGAAAGAGGGCATTGGTATTGATTGGCCCATTCGCTACAAAGATTTGGCGCCTTGGTACTCCTACGTTGAGAAATTCATTGGGGTCAGCGGTCAGGCAATGGGCTTGGATCAGTTGCCGGACGGTGAATTTCAAAAGCCTATGGACATGAACGTGGTTGAGCGCCATGTGGCCAGTGCAATTGCCGATAATTTTGATGGCCGAGCAATGACCATTGGGCGTACTGCGACGTTAACCGAACCGCTACCGGGTAGGGCCGCCTGCCATTATTGTGGTCCCTGCCATCGCGGTTGCAGTACTGGGTCTTATTTCAGCTCGCTGTCTAGTACCCTGCCAGCGGCCAAGGCCACGGGCAATTTTGATTTGCGGGCGAACGCTCTGGTTGAGAGTTTAGAGTACGACCCGGATACCAAGCGGGTCAGCGCGGTTAAGGTCATTGATACGGTAACCGGCGAGCGCAGTCGTTATTCGGCCAAGTTGATTTTTCTCTGTGCCTCCACGGTGGGTTCAACGCAGATTTTGATGAATTCAACGCACGCAAACAGTGATATTAGCTTTGCTAATGAAAGCGGCGCGCTCGGTCGTTACATGATGGACCACACTTATAGAGCGGGCGCTCGAGGCATAATGCCCGGTTTTGAGGAATATTATCCTTACGGCAATCGACCCAACGGCATCTACATTCCGCGCTTTAGAAATGTAGAGGGCGATGACGGTCTAGGTTTTACCCGGGGTTATGGCTACCAAGGTAGAGCTGGGCGTTTGTCTTGGGACTCTATGTCAAAGGTAACTCCCGGATTTGGGGCTGACTTTAAAGAAGGTCTGCGCAAGCCCGGCCCTTGGTACATGACTTTGGGTGGCTTTGGTGAAATTCTGCCTTACGCCCATAACACTGTTGCATTACATAAGAGCAAAAAAGACCGTTTTGGTATTCCACAAGTGACTTTCCACTTTGAGTTTGGTGAGAACGAAAAACGCCATCGCGAGGATTTAGTGGAACAGGCTGTGCTGATGCTCAAGGCTGCTGGGGCAACGCGGATTGACCCATACAATACTGAAATGGTCGGCGGCGCGGCCATTCACGAGATGGGCACTGCACGCATGGGGCATGATCCCAAAGAGGCCGTTCTTAATGCCCACAACCAAGCCCATGCGGCGTCTAATCTGTTTGTTACCGATGGTTCTGCTATGGCCTCGGCCTCGTGTGTGAATCCGTCTCTGACTTATATGGCACTGACAGCTAGGGCCGTAGACTATGCTGTCACGCAGTTACAGGCTGGCGCAATTTAATGTCCTGGCGGCGCTATGGGGTAGGCGTAGTTGTGGTGGTTATTGCGGTGCTTTTGTACCAAAACTGGATATATGTCCGCGCAATCTACAACCAGCCTCAGCTGTTTCGGGCACCGGTATTTGACTCACAGGCACCGCAGCTGCCCCAAAATTTGGGCGATGTCGCTATTTTAAGTTTTTCTAAAACCAATGGTTACCGCCACCTGCAAAGCATTCCCGCTTCTATCCAAATGCTGGATGAGCTGGGCGCTGAGAATGGCTGGCAGTTTTATCACACCGAGAATGCGGCTGTATTTAGCCTAGAAAATCTCAGTCGTTTTCAGCTGATTATTCTTAATCATAAAAGCGGCACGGTTTGGACCGATGAACAGCGTTTGGCACTTAAAGACTATGTTGAATCAGGTGGCTCTTTAATTGCGCAGCACGCCGCGGGTGGCGACCAAGGTTACGAATGGAATTGGTATTTCAGCCAGGTGCTCAAGGCACAGTTTGTTGATCACCCGATGACCGCGCATATTCAGCCCGCTGATTTGCTTGTTGAAGACCAGAGTCATCCAGCCACGGCACATTTACCCAGAGTTTGGCAACGCAGTGACGAGTGGTATAACTTTAGCGCCAGTCCACGAGATAAAACGAACGTGCTGGTGAGTATTGATGAGTCCACCTATGACCCAGAAAAAAGTCCAATGGGTGAAGATCATCCGCTGGTTTGGTGGCACGAAGTAGGGCAGGGTCAGGTGTTGTACAGCGCTTTGGGGCATACGCCAGCCACTTATCAAGAACCGCAGTTTCGCCAGTTTATGCGTGGCGCAATTGTTTGGGGACTGGCAGAAGCGGATCAAGTTGCGGAAATAGAATGATGCCTTTTGCGGATTAAAAATTCAGGGTTTGCAAAATGCCTTTGAAAACAGAATCAAAACATAAAGACAATAAGTAGTTAGGAGAGAGAGATGAACTTTGATATCCCACAGGAAATGCAGGCTTACTTAGCTGAGCTCGATCAATTTATTGAAGATGAAATAAAGCCGTTAGAACAAGAAAACGACAACATTCGTTTCTTTGATCATCGCCGTGAAGATGCGCGAACAGACTGGGAGCGCAACGGTCTGCCCAACGAAGAGTGGGAATTATTGCTGGTAGAAGCCAAGCGCCGTGCGGACGCCGCCGGGCACTACCGTTATCCGCTGCCAAAAGAATATGGCGGTCAGGAAGGCACTAATTTGGGTATGGCCATAATCCGCGAGCACTTTGCTGCAAAGGGCTTAGGTTTACATAACGATTTGCAAAACGAGCACTCTATAGTAGGTAACAATGTTGGTTTGTTGCTGATGATTGAATACGGCACAGACGAGCAAAAAGCGGAATGGATTGATGGCCTAGCTGAAGGCAAGATGGGTTTTGCCTTTGGTATCACCGAGCCAGATCACGGCTCTGACGCCACCCATATGGAAACCACTGCGGTACGTGATGGTGATGAGTGGATAATTAACGGCTCCAAAACTTGGAATACTGGTATTCACAAAGCCAAGCACGATCTGATTTTTGCCCGTACCAGCGGCAAAGCCGGTGACGGCAATGGCATCACCGCATTTTTAACCCCAACTAAAAGTGAAGGTTTTGCCGTTGAGGAAATGTTGTGGACCTTCAATATGCCCACGGACCATGGCCGGGTATCTATGAAAGATGTTCGCGTACCTAACTCGTCTATCTTTGGTGGCGAAGGCAGAGGCCTAGGTGTGGTACAGCACTTTTTCAATGAAAACCGAATTCGTCAGGCGGCATCGTCCTTGGGCGCTGCGCAATTTTGTATTAACGAATCTATTCAATATGCCAAAGAGCGTAAGCCCTTCGGTAAGCCACTTTCTAGTAATCAGGGTATTCAATTTCCCTTGGTTGAATTGCAAACCCAATGCGAAATGTTGCGTGCATTGATTCATAAAACTGCGTGGCAAATGGATACCTACGGTGCGTTTTCTGTGTCCGACAAAGTGTCTATGTGTAATTACTGGGCTAACCGTCTGTGCTGTGAATCTGCGGATAGAGCGATGCAAGTACATGGCGGTCTAGGTTATTCACGTCATAAGCCGTTTGAGCATATTTATCGTCATCACCGTAGATACCGCATCACCGAAGGGGCAGAAGAAATTCAAATGCGCCGAGTTGCTGGTTACCTATTTGGTTTTATGAACCAGAAGGCACCTAAAGGCGTACAGGAAAGCTAGTATTTATGAGTTTAGTATCGAGTGAAGAGGGGGCCTCCAAGTTGTCCTTCGACCAATTGCTTGGGCAGTTATTGCCCAAGGTGATTGACGGTTTTGTCAGTTTGGACGGTGTTGAGCGCTTGTCCGCTGGCGCCAGCCAAGAAACTTACTGCATTGAAGTGACCCTTAAAGGTGGCCCCGAAAAGCTTGCCATGCGGCGGGCATCCGGTGGCGAAGAGGGCGAGATCACCGCTCAGCATCCGGGCTTAGCGGTGGAGGCGCTGCTCATGCAGACGGCTGCTAAATATGCTGTGCCAGAGCCTGAGATTCATCATGTGCTGAGACCTGAAGACGGCTTGGGCAGCGGCTTTATTATGCAGTGGCTAGAGGGTCTTACTTTAGGCGCTCGAATTGTTAAGGCGCCGGAGTTAGACCAAATACGGCCTAAGCTGGCGTTCTTGTGTGGCGAAATCTTGGCGCGCATCCACGGCATAGATTTAAAAGCCAGTGGTCTGGATCAGCACCTGCAACTGCTCACACCACGAGAATACGTAGAGCAGACTTGGCAGCGCTACCAAGCGTTCAATACCCCGCAGCCAATGATTGATTACACAGCCCGTTGGTTGCTGGCTAACTTGCCTGAGAACTTCACCCCATCATTGGTGCATAACGATTTTCGTAATGGCAATGTGATGGTGGATGAGACGGGTGTGGTTGCGGTTTTAGATTGGGAAGTGGCGCATATTGGCGACCCCATGCGCGATTTAGGTTGGATGCTGACGCACTCATGGCGTTTTGGTCGGGCGGAGTTACCCGTTGGCGGCTTTGGTCAGACAGAGGATTTATTTGCAGGCTATGAATCGGTAAGTGGTAAGAAAGTAGACCCAGAGGCGGTGAAATTTTGGCAGGTGTTTGGCTCGTTCTGGTGGGCGGTAGGCTGTTTAGGTATGGCCGAGCACTATCGAACTGGGCCTGATCAAAGTGTCGAGCGTCCGGCCATAGGGCGGCGCTCTTCTGAGTGCCAAGTAGATTGCGTTAACTTACTGATTCCAGGGCCTGTAGCGTTGGTTAAAGCAGATGAGTCAATTACGGGTATTGATATGCCTAGAATTGATGAGCTGCTGGCCAGTGTCACAGATTTTTTGCGTCAGGATGTGATGAGCAATACGCAGGGACGAACTAACTTTTTGGCGCGCGTTGCAAGTAACTCGCTAGACATCGTGCAACGAGAGGTTGCCTTAGGGCAAACTTGCCTTGCTAATGAAAGCCAGCGCTTGAACGAATTGTTTGCCAGCGATGAATCAGTAGCAGATCTGCGTTGGCGTTTAGTTCACGGTTTAAGAGACGAATCCATCGGTCTAGATTTACCCGGTTTGGCGGATCATTTGCGCGCCACGGTTGTGAATCAAATCGCCATAGATCAACCCCGTTACGCGGGCTTTGCCACAGCAACTAAGGCCTAAATGTAGAGATAAACATAACATGCAGTCGGATGAGAGGGCAGTTGAGTATTTTCAAACCTATAGCGAAGCCGGCGAACCGCTAGGGTTAGTGCCTCGCGACCAGGTTCACGCGCAAGGGCTGTGGCATTGTTCGGCGCATGTTTTGTTGTTTAACTCAGTAGGTGAGTTGTTGCTGCAGCGCCGTTCGAAGGATAAAGACCTGTATCCCAATTGTTGGGATTACAGCGTGGGGGAACATCTCATGCCAGGTGAAACCTTCAGGCAGGGCGTTGAGCGGGGCTTGCATGAGGAATTGGGATTACGGGTAAAGACCCTTGTTAGTTGGGGTGAGGTGAAACGAGAAACTTGGTCCGGAGCTGGCTTTAAAGATTGCTCAATTTTCCAAGGTTTTGTCGCTCGAACAAATGGCAATGTTGGCTTTGCATCAGACGAGGTGGCGCAGGTTAGCTGGGTGGCCCTACCGGAACTGCATAAATTGTTAGAGACCGAGGCGGAATTGTTTACGCCTTGGAGTGTGCCCCACTTGGCAAATAGTCAATTGGCGTTAGAAAAGTTGTTGGAATTTGAGTCCGCAGCTGAATAGAATTTTTAAAAACCACTATTAGGAGGGGTTATGGGTGCTTTAGAAGGAAGAGTTGCGGTTATTACGGGGGGCATTAGCGGGCTAGGACGTGCATCGGCAGAGCGTTACGCCAAGGAAGGTGCCAAGGTTGTTATCGCCGATGTAAATGCTGAAAGAGGTGAGAATGCGGCGTCAGAGATGTCCGCAGGCGGTGCGCCGATAGAGTTTATTCATGTGGATGTAACTTCAGAAGAAAGCCAGCAAGCGCTGTTTGATGATGTGGTAAGACGCTATGGTCGCTTAGACACAGTGTTGGCGGCAGCTGGTGTTTCCTCTGCCAATTATGTCAGCGGTGAAGTTTCTGATATGAACGATGAAGACCCAGAAGCCAACTTTCTGCACAACCGTGCAATCAGTGACTGGCAGCGGGTGATAGACATTAACCTCACCGGCACCATGATCACTGACAGAATTGCAGTGCAGCATATGTTGAAGTTGGGAACGCCAGGGACCATTGTTAACATCGCCTCAATTGCCGGAAAGCGACCGTTAGTCGGTGCGGCGGATTACTGCGTTTCTAAAGCCGGTGTCATTATGTTAACCAATGTGATGGCAACAGAGTTGGCGACAACCAATATTAGAATCAATGCAATTGGGCCCGGATTTATTGAGACACCAATGACCGCGGGTATCCGTCAATCGCCGGATTGGATGGATAATGTGATGATGATGACGCCCATGCAACGCTTTGGTCAGCCTCATGAAATTTCTAGCACTGCATTGTTTTTAGCCAGCGACGAGTCCGCTTACTTTACAGGTCAAACCCTGTTTGCAAATGGCGGCATGTTTGTTGGTTAGTTATTTGCTTAGTGATTTGGTGAGTTACTGGATGAGTGAGTGAGCAACAGGAGTGGTGGGCAATGGCTGCAATGGCCCTTGCCTAAACCAAAACCCCAAATTAACGACCTAACTAACGCTCAGTCAGCCCCAGTGGCCTTGAGTTAAAACGCATCTACATAGGCGCTAAGGCTGGCGGCGCCTCCGGTATGAATCAGCACAACATTTTCATGGTGACTAAAGTTGCCTAGATTGATTTGGTCTATTAATGCGGCCAGGGCTTTGCCTGAGTAAACCGGGTCAAAGAGGAGCCCCTCTAGCTCTGCGACCATTTTTATCGCGTCCAAACCTGCATCGGTCGGCTTGCCGTAGGCCTCGCCAAAATAGGCGTGGTTAATGTTTATGGGTAGGTCAAAACCGGCATTGCTGTCCGGGAATTGCACTGACATCTGGGCCAGCAATTTTTCTATCCGGGTAGTTAACGTTGCAGGGTCTGGATGAAAAACGTTGATACCCAAAACATCTACCTTAGATTTCATCGCACCTGCGCCAAATATCAGGCCCGCTTGGGTGGCAGAACTTGCCGATGCATGGACTATTTGTTCTAGAGAAATACCCATCTCGTTGGTTTGCCACTCTAGCTCTGCCAAGCACATGGCGTAACCGAGCGCGCCAAGGGCGTTAGAACCACCGGGGGGGATTTGGTAGATCTGTTTGTTCTGCGCCGCCAAATCAGCAAGAATTTCTGTTTGGCGCTGTTCAAATTCATCCATGCTCAACATGTGGGTATGCGCGCCAAATAGATTATTGAACAAAACGTTACCGTTGTTGTTGTAACTTGCATGTGGCCAATCAACTCGTTGTGACAGTAATAAGTGGCATTCTAAGCCCAGCTTTGCGCAAGCGGCGGCTGTCTGTCTGGCGTGGTTAGACTGCACCGCGCCGTAGGTGACAATGGTGTCGGCACCTTGTTCGATGGCATCAGCCAAAAGAAATTCTAGTTTTCGGGTTTTGTTGCCACCGGTGGCCAGACCGCTGCAGTCGTCGCGCTTTACCCACAATTGCGGGCCAGATAGTTCTTTGGTTAGGCGGGGGAGATGTTCAAGAGGCGTTGGCCAATGGCCTAGTTGGACTCTAGGCATAGCCTCTAACCAGGGGGGCATAATAAACTGCTGTGAGCGTGACGACATGAGTTTTCCTAACTTTAATGTTTAGAATCTAATTTTTTGCAGCGAATTTGTAACTGTTCAGTTTGCATCAAGCTGCTTCAAGCGCAGGTGTTATCG
>QXZU01000037.1 GCA_009886205.1 K189A clade bacterium
CTGTCCATAAGCGATCTAACTCAGATGACTGTGAAGGAAAAAGTCTAATTCCGAGCAGTCTCATCTTGGTTCAACGCTGCGTGTTGCCAATTTTCCTAAACAATTTTTAAAGGATGGACTTGAATTGATCGACGGCTAACTATATAAATGACCACGGTCAGTTATATTTTGGAAGCGACTTGCTTAAGGCCGGTCGAACAAACAGGTAAAAAACAGTTGGATACAAATGTGAATTCAGTCGTTGCAATTAATCGGAGGGCGAGAAGCGCAGAACAAAAGGCGCAGCGGCGGCAAGCCGTGCTGGAGGCTGCCGAAACACATTTCCTTGACGTTGGCTACGAGGCATTTTCTATGACTCAACTTGCCAAGAAATCCGGGGTCGTCAAAGGCACGCTCTATCTTTACTTCAAAACTAGGGAAGAGCTCTTTCTGACCCTTTATGAGCAAAGTCTCATTCGATGGAGCCAGGTTTTTATAGGTTACTTATCTGATTCCATGACCAGCGAGACGTATGCCCGGGCGCTGTATAACACCGCCGTGGCGGATGGCACCTTCTTGCCCTTGCTCATCAGGCTTGAACATGTCATCGAACACAATGTTGCGATTCCAAGATTAATCGAGTCTAAGCGCGTGTTCATAAGGCAGGTGGAAGTCGTTGCAAAGGCCACGTCAACTTCTCTCAAATTGAGCAAAGCGCAAGCGACGGAGGTAGTGAAAACAATGGGTGTTCTGCTGATTGGTGCGATGGGCGCTGACCAGGGTCCCTCGCTTGTTAATGAAGAGTTGCCTGACGATGTCCAGGATCTCATCGCCAGTTTTGCGTCTGAACCACTCTTTGTCAGGAATGTCGTTCGTATCATTGAAGGCATTCGTGCAGAAGCCACACCAACATCTAGCCAAAAGTTTAGTTGAATCAACAAATAAAAAAAATGCAGGGCAATTTAGGAAAATTAATATGAGCGAAGCAGAGCACAACAACGTCACAGAATTAGCGGTCCAGAATCTGGATGCGTTAGTCGAACGACAAAGAAGCAATTTCCGTGCAGAGGGCGAGGTCACCTATGCAACACGAATTGACCGTCTAAAAAGACTCAAAGCACTGATTGTTGAAAACAAGACAGAGTTTGCCACCACAACAAAACGCGAATTCAACGGTGCGCGATCTTACGAATTCAGTTTGTTCTCGGAGTTTGCATCAAAGGTCGAAGCCATCGACTACTCGATGAAACATCTAAAAGCGTGGATGAAACCTGAAACGCGCAAAACCAACAAACCGATGAATTTTTTGGGTGGGAAGGGACAGGTCAGATATTTCCCAAAGGGCGTTGTGGGTATTATTTCCCCCTGGAACCTGCCCTTCGGTCTGACGGTGGCGCCTTTGACCAGTGCGCTGGCAGCTGGTAACCGAGCATTACTGAAACCGTCAGAATACGTGCCTGAAACTGCGGCTCTGTTTGCAGAAGTTGTGCCGAAATATTTTTCAGAAGATGAGGTGGCGGTTGTCACCGGCGGGGCAGATGTCAGTCAAAGATTTGCGGAGCTGCCGTTCGATCACCTTTTGTTTACTGGGTCCACTCACGTTGGTCGGCAAGTGATGCAATCTGCGTCAAAAAACCTTGTTCCTGTCACTCTAGAACTTGGCGGCAAATCACCTGTCGTCATTGGTCGCAGTGCAAAACTTGATCTCGCCGGAACTCGCCTGGCTTTCGGTAAGCTCTTGAACGGCGGACAACTCTGCCTATCACCAGACTATGTCTTGGTGCCTGAGGAGCTGGAAGAGCAGCTAATTGCAAGGGTTATTCATGAGACGCAGTCAATGTATCCCAACATCACCGACAACACGGATTATGCGGGTGTTTTCAACGAAAGGCACTTTGCTAGATTGCAGAACTATATTGATGATGCTGTTTCTAAAGGCGCCAAGCTCACCATAGTCGGTGCTGAGAAGACTCGTGCGTCTAAAGATAATCGTCGTATGCCTCTGCACATTCTTCAGAACGTCAATGAAGACATGCAGGTTATGCATGAGGAAATTTTTGGCCCTATCCTCCCTGTCATGACCTATGCTGATATCAGCGAAGTTCCGGATAAGATTGAACCCCGTCGAAACCCTCTCGCCATGTACTATTTTGGCAAAGATAAAAGTGAGCAAGAGTATTTGCTGAGCCACGTGCAAAGTGGTGGTGTCTGTATCAACGATATTACGCTTCACTATGTACAAGAGGATCTGCCATTTGGTGGCTTTGGTGCTTCTGGTATGGGTGCCTATCACGGTCCGGAAGGGTTTAGAAACATGAGCCATCCGCGGGCGATTTACAGCCAAACCATGATTGATGTGTTGCCAATCATTGGTGCGCGACCGCCATTTGGGCCAAAGTTCCGAAAGAAAATAAGCTCAATTCTTGGCTCAATTTGATTTTAACGCCGTAGAAGAAACCTCTGCACGGTCATTGTCAGTTCGCTGAAAATGACCGTTGGTGCGCGCAGTAGCAGTAGCTGTGCCCAGTTGCTAGGTATTTACGCGCCTGGATGCGCTAGTCTGAACTGAACTGAGCTGATCCAAGCCGTGGCTGAAGGCTAGAGGGTTCGCACGCCATTGTTCGCCCCGCTTAAGCCCTTCGTTTGCCCTGTGCTTTTTTGTTTTTGGGTTTTACTCAAGGGCGAACGGGTTTAGGTCTAGTCCCAACCTCCTGTATAAAACCCCGTCCATTCGTTACTGCATTTCTATGGCGGTTTTAAACGCTGGCCGGTTTGCTACGCGCTCAACGTAAGCTTTTAGGTGGGGCATTTCTTCGCCTACACAGCCCAGTCGGTTACCCATAAAACATGCGTGGCCTAGCATGATGTCTGCGGCTGAAAAATCGCCTATCAAATAGTCTCTGCCAGCTAATGCCTCGTTGACCGGTTCTAAGGCCTTGGTTAAAAGTCGCTGGGCTTGGCTGAGTGCTTTCTCGTCGCGCCGATCTGGTGGTAATAGCACGGTTTGTACAACAATAGTGTTGATTGGTGGCATAACCATTCCCTCGCAATAGTGAAACCACTGCAGGTACTCTGGAAACAGAGGGGAATTTTCACTGGGTTTGAGACCGCCATTTTTATGTCGGGCGATGACATACTCAACGATAGCCCCTGACTCGAAGATAGTGATGTCTCCGTCATCTAAAACCGGCACCCGACCAAGAGGGTGTCGTGCTCTGTGTTCATCCGACTTCAGGTCTTGTGGATGAAAAGCCATTTTGTTGATGTCGTAAGGCAGTTCTAATTCTTCTAATAACCAAACAATTCTCCCCGCACGAGAGTTCGGCGCAAAATGTAATTTTAGCATGGGTGTCAGTCCTCAATTTTTGATTTTCTACAATGCTTGAGAATACTCAGGTAAAGGTGTGGTGCAAGCAATAGCTTAAAGCCGCCATCGCACGCTGCTGTGAGTAACGACTGAGGAGTAAATTGCATTGGTTGAGTGAGCAACGACGCTCACGCCTCTGAGTTTTAAGGTGGGTTTGTTGCTGAGATGAAGGCGCCAATTTTGCCAAAAATCTTTTGTGTCTGTGTTAAGTTTTGGCTCTACATTTTTTGCTGGGGAGCGGAGTATGAAATCGCAGTTATGTGAAAAACTGGGTATTGAGTTTCCAATATTTGCCTTTAACCATTGCCGCGACGTAGTGGTGGAGGTTTCTAAAGCTGGAGGCATGGGTATTCTTGGCGCCGCTGGCTTGTCACCTGAAGCATTAGAAATTGAATTGAAGTGGATAGATGATCACATTGATGGCAAACCCTACGGGGTAGATATCATTGTGCCCACGACAATGGCCGCACAAGAAAACGATGTAGCCACCAACATCAGTGCCTTAGTGCCTAATGAACATAGAGATTTTGCTTCCTCGGTGTTAGCACAACACGGGTTAGACACTGCTGGAATCTACGACTTTAGTGCTGGCACAAGCGATGCGTTTTTGGGGGAGAGTAAAGCGGCAGCACTAATGGACGTGGCTTTTGCTCATCCTATTAAGATGATCGCAAATGCTCTGGGTGTGCCACCGCGCTACATGCTGGAGTTGGGTAAAGCGAACAATGTTGCCGTTGCTGCGCTAGTTGGCGCTAAAGAGCACGCTTTAAAGCAGGCCGAGGCTGGCGTTGATGTGATTGTTGTACAGGGTACCGAGGCTGGGGGGCATTGTGGTGAGGTATCTACTATGGTTTTGGTGCCTGAGGTTTGCGAGGCGATCAAAGAGTTCAAAGATATTTCGGTACTTGCCGCAGGGGGCATTGTTCTTGGCCGGCAAATGGCTGCGGCTATGACTATGGGCGCACATGGCGCATGGACGGGGTCTATGTGGCTAACCACCTCGGAGGCATCCACTTCACCGGTGATTAAAGAGAAGATGTTGTCCACCAATTCCAGAGATACAGTGCGCTCACGTAGCCGGACGGGTAAGTATTCTCGACAGATGAGATCACCATGGACAGATGCTTGGGAAGATGAGGATGCGCCAGATCCATTGCCCATGCCGCTACAACCCTTGGTCAGCGAACCCGCATTGAGCAAAATCACTAAAATGGCGGAAGGGGGCCATCCTGGTGCGAGGCAGTTGGCCACTTATTGGGTGGGCCAAGGCGTTGGCTTAATGAATGAAGTGCAGTCTTGTAAGTCGGTAATGTACGATTTTATGCAGGATTTCTTAGCCGCCACGGAAAAGATGCGTCGCGTTATGGACGACTGAGTTTGCACCTGATCGAGTGGTCGCGTCCTATGTAGAGCTCGGCTTGTCGAATTAGATTCATGTAGGCAGTTCTGGGCTGTCGTGCCTAGGAACTGAGACCTATATTGGACGGCTTAGGCAGCTGTCTGTGGTCACACACGAAAGGTGAACATTTCTAAAACATTTGCATGATTCGTGGTGTAAGATAGTCGGCGATTTGACCGACGCGGTTGCGTGGGTCACAACAAATTTTTGGTAGGGGGTGCACCTGTTTGCACTTAATAGGCAGTAGGATCGAAATCCGCTGGTTAGCCCATTTCTTTTGTATCCACCTCGAATGAATTAGAGAATGAACGTATCTATTGAAACAATGACTGGCCTTGAACGGCGATTAACCATAACCATCGACGGCGATCAGTTCGAAGACCAGATAGCGGCGCGCTTAAATGACGCTCGCGGCAAAGTAAAAATACCCGGCTTCAGAGCGGGCAAGGTGCCATTGAAGGAAGTTAGACGTCGCTATGGCAGCGCTATTCGTGCTGAAGTCGCAGGCGAATTAATGCAGAGCAGCTTTGTAGAAGCTGTGCAGCAGGAGTCTTTAACGCCAGCTGGTTCGCCCAAGTTAGATGTGATCAAAATGGATCCGGGCATAGATTTTGAGTTCACTGCAACATTTGAAGTATTCCCATCTGTTGAACTGGCCAATTTCGATAAGATCGCGGTTAAGCGCCCATCAGCAGAAATTACGGCCGCCGATTTGGACGACATGATTGTTAAGTTGCGTGAGCAAAATGCAACACAAGAAATAGTTGAGCGCGCGTCTGCTGACGGCGATCAAATTACCGTTGATTTTGAAGGCATGTTGGACGGCGAGCGGGTTGAATCTGCATGCGGCGAGGGCATGGCGTTTACTCTCGGTAAAGGTCAAATGATTGCTGATTTCGACAAAGGCGTGGTGGGTTTGTCTGCCGGTGAGGAGTCAACTTTTGATGCTGTATTTCCTGACGATTACCAAGCCGAGGACATGCAGGGTAAAACAGTGCAGTTCAGCGTCAAGGTGATTGATGTCAAAGAGACACAACTACCGGAGATGAATGAAGAATTCTTTAAGAAGTTTGGCATTGATGAAACCACAGAAGAGGCTTTTCTCTCTGAAGTGAAAGCCAATATGACTCGTGAACTGGACAATGCGATTAAGAACCAGGTCAAGCAGCAGGCTATGGACGGTCTGAGCGAAATCCATGACTTCTCGCTGCCTCACGACGTTGTGCATCGCGAAATTCATGTGCTTAAAGATCAGATGATGAGCCAATTCCAAATGCCTCCTGGTCAGGCCCAACAGTTAGATTTGCCAGATGCATTGTTCCAAGATCAGGCTGAAAAGCGCGTGAAAGTGGGACTTGTTGTGAATGAAATCATGACCAGCAAAGCAATGGTTGCTGATCCAGAAAAGATCGATGCGCGTCTGCAAGAAATTGCTGCACCTTACGGCGAGCCAGAACAGGTCATTGAATGGTATCGAAGTAACCCAGAGCAAATGAATAATATTGAAATGGCTGTACTTGAAGATCAGGTAGTCGACCTCATAATGGAACAAGCGAGCATAGAAGAGGTAGTTTCAAACTACACAGACGTGATCAGCGGCGCGGCGATTGCTGCGCCAGAAGAGGCCAGTGAGGAAGCCAGCGAAGAAGCCACCAGCTAGAAAATTGGGGCGGAAATTAGGCTGCCGGTTAGGCAAAAGTGATTATTAGATAAGCGCAGTATTTGCCGGTTGATGCCGGCAGACTTGGAGAAAAAAATGTCAGATATTCGAGATCGATTAACGCAACCAACGCAAGGCTTGGGCATGGTCCCTATGGTCGTAGAGCAGACCGCTCGTGGTGAACGCGCGTATGACATCTATTCTAGGTTGCTGAAAGATCGAATCATCTTTTTGGTCGGGCCCGTTGAGGATCATATGGCCAATCTAGTGGTCGCTCAGATGCTGTTCTTAGAGTCTGAAAATCCAGATAAAGACATTAATCTTTATATTAATTCTCCCGGCGGTTCTGTGACAGCGGGTCTATCTATTTATGACACCATGCAGTTCGTTAAGCCAAACGTAAGTACGCTCTGTGTTGGCCAAGCGGCCAGTATGGGTGCGTTTTTACTCGCAGCTGGCGCGCCAGGAAAGCGTTATGCCTTGCCTAATTCACGAATGATGTTGCATCAACCCTCAGGCGGTTCGCGTGGCGTTGCTTCAGATATTGAAATTCAGGCGCAAGAAATATTGTTGATGCGCGAGCAGTTGAACAAAATTATTGCCAAGCATACTGGCCAAGACGTTGAAACAGTGGCAAAAGACACTGACAGAGACTTTTGGATGAGTCCAGATGCAGCAAAAGAGTATGGTTTGGTCGACCAAGTGCAGCAAAGTCGTACAGACGCCGCTGAGTCGGCAAAAGATTAGAATATTTTCAGCAGGCCTGCGGGCTTGCATTAAACGTCCTGAGCAAGCAATGTAATCAGGATTGAATATTCTCGCGTAGTGGCCTTACAGTCACATTAGGGCACGAGAATGGAATGTGAAAGCCAGAGTATTTGGGGGCAAATTGAGCAACCAATACTGGGCAAGAGTAATGGGATTTAGAAGCTATGTCGGAAGAAAATGGCAAAGGAGACGACTCAGGCAAGTTATTGTACTGTTCGTTTTGTGGCAAGAGCCAACATGAAGTTCGTAAGCTAATTGCGGGACCTTCTGTATTCATCTGTGATGAATGCGTTGAGTTGTGTAACGACATCATTAGAGAAGAGGTCTCTGAGGCAGCGCAGTCTAGTGAGTCTAGTAAGTTACCCGTGCCTACCGAGATCAATAAAACGCTAGATGAATACGTGATTGGCCAAGAACACGCCAAGAAAGTATTGTCCGTTGCCGTCTACAACCATTATAAGCGCCTAAATTACAGCGCCAAGAAAGATGACGTTGAGTTGTCTAAATCAAACATACTGCTTATTGGCCCTACCGGGTGCGGTAAGACCCTTTTGGCTGAAACGTTGGCCAGAATGCTCGATGTACCTTTTACCATTGCTGATGCGACCACGCTCACAGAGGCGGGATATGTTGGTGAAGACGTAGAGAACATCATTCAAAAGCTGCTGCAGAAGTGCGACTACGACGTTGAGCGCGCTCAGGTGGGTATCGTCTACATCGACGAAATCGACAAGATCTCACGCAAGTCTGACAACCCATCCATTACCAGAGATGTTTCGGGTGAGGGCGTACAGCAAGCCTTGTTGAAATTGATTGAAGGCACGGTGGCATCTGTGCCTCCTCAGGGTGGACGCAAGCATCCTCAGCAAGAATTTTTGCAAGTAGACACCTCAAAGATCCTGTTTATCTGTGGCGGTGCTTTTGCTGGCCTAGACCGTGTCATTTCCGATCGTTCCGACAAGTCCGGTATCGGTTTCGGTGCACAAGTTAAGGGTGACTCGGACCGCACGAGCATCGGCGAAACTTTGCGCTCGGTAGAGCCAGAAGATTTAGTCCGTTATGGGCTGATTCCTGAATTCGTTGGTCGTTTACCCGTTGTAGCAACACTGGGCGAGTTAGATAACGATGCGCTGATTAGGATTTTGACTGAACCAAAGAACTCTCTGACCAAGCAATATACCAAGCTGTTTGAGATGGAAGGGGTAGATGTAGATTTCCGTGAAGACGCTTTGCGCGCTATTGCCAACAAGGCAACTGAACGTAAAACCGGCGCGCGCGGATTGCGCTCTATTCTTGAATCAGTGTTGTTGGACACCATGTACGAGCTACCGGCTTCAGAGTCAGTGAGCAAGGTTGTGATTGACGAAAGCGTGATCAAAGGCGAGAGCGAGCCAATGTTGATTTACGAAAATCTAGATCAAGCAAAGGTTGCACCAGAGGACTAGTTTCCGTCAGCAATACTTTTCGCACTCTCGTGCCGCTCGCAGTTCCAGCGGCGGCCAACTACTCCCTCCGTATCGTTATCTCACGTCTAAGAAAGTCTCAAATTTAATCCCATATTTTCATTGCTATAACCCTTGAGCTTTGGCTTTATGACCACATTGTTATATCAAGCAATTTGAGCAGTTAAAGAGAAATTATGTCAGACGATACTGTAGATTTTCTTCCGGTCTTACCTTTACGAGACATGGTTGTTTACCCCCACGGCGTGCACCCCCTTTTTGTCGGTACTGCCAGTTCTATTGAAGCTTTAGATGCTGCCATGGCGGACGATAAGCAAATCTTCCTGGTGGCCAAGATAGACCCAGAGAAAACAGAGGTCGAACCCGGCGATTTATACGCCATGGGGACTGTCGCCAGTATTCTCCAATTACTCAAACTGCCCGACGGTACCGTGAAAGTTTTGGTCGAAGGGGGCCAGCGTGCAGCTGTGCAAAGTTTGGATTTCAGCGCTGGTTATATTCGCGCTGAAGTGGATGTTCGGGACGAGCCGGAAGTGGAACGCCGCGAAGCAGATGCATTGAATAAAACGCTTTTGGCTCAGTTCGAAGCGTTTGCCCAGAGCGGCAAAAAGATCCCTCAGGAAGTATTGGCATCATTATCTGGCATTGACGATCCATCACGTTTAATGGACACCATGGCAGCGCAAATGTCATTGGACATTAAAGATCGCCAAGACGTTTTAGAAGCTGTTGAAATCGGCGCTCGTACTGAGTTATTACTTGCCTTGATGGATGCGGGTCTGGCGGTTATTCAGGTCGAAAAGCAAGTCCGTGGGCGAGTCAAAAAGCAGATGGAGCAGAGCCAGCGAGATTACTATTTGAACGAGCAAATGAAAGCCATTCAAAAAGAAATGGGCGACGATTCTGCCAACGAAACGGACGAGCTGCAGAGCAAAATTGACGCGCTTGGCATGCCCGAGGAGGCAAAAGAAAAGACCCAGTCTGAACTCAACAAGCTGAAGAACATGGCGCCCATGTCCGCCGAGGCGACAGTGGTGAGAAGCTTTATTGATTGGATGGTGAGCATCCCTTGGAGTAAGAAAAGCCGAGTGCGCAAAGACTTACAGGCGGCCCAAAAGATACTTGATGAAGATCATTTTGGTTTAACTGAAGTGAAGGAGCGGATTGTCGAATACCTCGCGGTACAGAATCGCACGAGTCAGTCCAAAAGCCCGGTATTGTGTCTTGTCGGCCCTCCTGGCGTGGGTAAAACCAGCTTGGGAGAGAGTATTGCTCGGGCAACCAATAGAAAATTTGTGCGCATGGCATTAGGGGGCGTGCGTGATGAGGCCGAGATTAGGGGGCATAGACGCACTTACATTGGCTCTTTGCCAGGGAAAGTTATACAAAAGATGAGCAAGACAGGTGTGGTAAACCCACTGTTTTTACTCGATGAAATAGACAAAATGGGCATGGATATGCGCGGCGATCCGGCCAGTGCTTTACTGGAAGTGCTCGACCCCGAACAAAACAGCACATTTAACGACCACTATTTGGAAGTTGACTACGATCTGTCCAATGTGTTCTTTGTTTGCACTTCAAATTCAATGAATATTCCTGCGCCGCTACTAGACCGTATGGAAGTGATTCGTTTGCCTGGCTATACCGAGGACGAAAAGCTGGGTATTGCACGCCGCTACTTGGTGCCAAAACAGATTAAAAACAATGGCTTGAAGAAGGGCGAGTTGGAGATTACTGACGCTGCCCTTGTAGACATCATTCGTTACTACACGAGAGAAGCGGGTGTGCGTGGCTTAGAGCGAGAAATTTCTAAAGTAGCGCGCAAGGTAGTTAAAGAACAGTCTTTGGACCAGGCGAGCACCAAGAAAGCATTTCCGAAAACTGTTGTTGATCAAGCCGATCTAGAAAAATATTCTGGCGTGCACAAATTCAGTTACGGGTTGGCCGAGGAAGAAAGCCAAGTCGGCATTGTTACGGGCTTGGCGTGGACTCAAGTAGGGGGCGAGTTACTCAGTATAGAGGCTGTGTCTGTGCCGGGTAAGGGGCGTCAGATCAAGACGGGTTCGTTGGGCGATGTAATGCAGGAATCCATCCAAGCTGCCTTAACTGTAGTGCGTAGTCGCGGTCAATCTCTTGGTTTAGCCGACGATTTTCACGAAAAAAGTGATATCCATATTCACGTTCCAGAAGGGGCTACGCCGAAAGATGGTCCCAGCGCCGGCATTGGCATGTGCACCGCAATGATATCGGTGCTCACAGGTATTCCAGTAAAAGCCAACGTCGCCATGACCGGTGAAATTACTCTGCGTGGACAAGTGCTGCCTATTGGTGGCCTGAAAGAGAAACTTTTAGCCGCCCATAGAGGGGGTATTAAGCATGTGGTCATTCCTCATGAAAATGAGAAAGATTTGATCGAGATTCCTGACAATGTGAAAAGCAATTTGGAGATCCATGCGGTAAAATGGATAGACGAGGTGTTAGAAATAGCGCTGGAACGCATGCCTGAACCCAAAATCCTTCATGATGGGGCCGGTGAGGGCGCAAGTTCTGAGTCGAAAAAGGACACTGGAGCGGCTGAAACGCCTTCTAGCATAAGCCCGCACTAGTAAAGTCATGCGCGCATTAGCTTGCGCCCGACTAGCTGTGTTGGTATAAAACAATCGAACCCGAGAGGGTCTTAATTAAACTGTATGCGCACAGAGAAGATATGCCGTTATGGATGTGAGTTTTGCTCCTCATCCCACCAGCTATTCGATCGACAGGCGCATTTACGAGGGGCACAGTATGAACAAGAGTGAATTAGTAGATCATATATCTGAATCTGCAGATATTTCTAAAACCGCTGCAAGCAGAGCTTTAGAATCAGCATTAGAAGCAATAACCGGCTCCTTAAAGGATGGCGAATCAGTGGCACTGGTTGGTTTCGGTACTTTTTTGGTACGCGATCGCGCTGCACGCCCTGGTCGTAATCCAAAGACTGGCGAAACGATTCAAATCTCAGCAGCCAAAGTTCCTGCTTTTAAGCCGGGCAAGGCACTTAAAGACGCTTTAAACTAGCGGCTACTGGGTGATTTGAAAGGGCGCCGATAAAGCGCCCTTTTTTATGTCCTTGTATTTTAAGTTTTCCACATTACGTTTTAAGGTTTAGCTAGCATGTTGCAGCAACTACGAGATCAAACACAATCAACCGGCTTCAAAGTTCTGGTAGTGGCCATCATACTGGTGCTGACGCTATTTGGATTTGGCGCCACCAATGTTTTCCTTGGCGGCGACCCAAAGGTGGCTCAGGTTGGTGATTTCGATATTACTGAGTCCGTGTTGAATATTGAGACGGAGCGCGAGAAACGTCGCATCCTTTCCCAAGTGGGTCCTGATTTTGACCCAAACGATATTGATCGATTACTTTTGCAGCAATCTGCATTGAGCCAACTGATCAATCGCCAAGTTTTGTATCAAACTGCTTCTGACCTAGGCATCAGCGTGTCAATGGAAGAGGTAAATAAACAACTGCTGGCTAGTCCGGTTTATCAGGTTGATGGCAAATTCAACGAAGCTGTTTATCGTTCGCAGCTGCAAATACTGGGTTATCAGCCAGTAGAATTTTTAAATGAATACGCTGGCGCTTTGAGCGCAGAGCAGTTGCGTAACGGGGTTGCAGAAGGGGTTTTAGTACCTGATTGGGAAATAGCCGAAGCTGTAAGAATTTTGGAACAACGTCGCGACTTCGCTTATTTGTCGTTGAATGTGGCTGCCTATGCTGCGGATGCCGAGGTCTCTAATGAGGAGGTTGAGGCTCGCTATGCGGATGATCAAGCCCTCTACATGACACCGTTAACCTTGGACGTTGAATACGTGCGTTTGGCCGTAGCTGATTTGGCTGGTGGGTTAGCGCTTGAAGTAGGAGACGATGAACTGCGTGCCATGTACGAAGAGGACCGCGCGGCGGCATCCTCAGCGGACGCCAGAGACAGCGCGCATATCCTTATTCAAGTGAACGATGCTATTGATGAAACGGCAGCATTGAAGCGTATCACCGAGATTGCAGAGCGCATTAACCAAGGCGAAGATTTTGCTCAAGTGGCAAAAGAAACATCAGAAGATCTTGGCTCTGCTGAGCAGGGCGGGTCGCTCGGCTTGGCTGGTAAAGGCGTTTTTGAAGCACCTTTCGAAGAGGCGTTGTGGAACCTAACAACGATTGGTCAGGTGTCGCAACCCGTTAGAACAGCCTTTGGGTATCACTTGATCAAGCTCAACAATATCATTGTCACCGAATACCCTTCATTTGAAAATGAGTTGCCGGTGTTACGTGATCGGGTAAAAACCGAATTAGCGGAAGAACAATATTCGGACCGACTAGATCAGTTAGAACGAAGTGCTTATGACGAACGCTTTGCGTTAAGTGAGACAGCAGCAGAGCTAGACCTACCGGTTGTGCAAATGTCAGGCATTACGCAAGACTATTCTCCAACCGTTGCAGACGGCAGTGAGCCAAATGCCAGTGATCTTTTGCTCAGCAACCCCGATGTTCTTGAGGCGCTATTTAGCGAAGAGGTGTTAGCAGGTGAAAACAGTCAGATGATTCAGGTCAGTGATACCGAGTCTGTGGTTGTTAGAGTAGCGCAGCAGTACGAGCCAATGGAGATAGCCTTAGAAGAAGTCACAAAAGAGATTCAAGCCCAGTTGCGCGGTGAAAAAGGTTTAGCGGCGCTAGAAGAGGCAAAACTAGACGCTATAGCTGCATTAGCAGCGGGTACTGGTGTCAGTGAAGTGGCTTCATCTCTTGGACAGCGCTGGGTTACATTAGAAAATGTTGCCCGGGTCCGTGGGGTGGAAAATGTGCCAGTTGAAATTTTACAGGAAGCCTTCAGATTGCCTCGACCAACTGCCGGGGAAAAATCTATTGGCTCGGCAGATTACGAGCAAGGTAGTGCGCTTGTGGTGGTTACTCAGGTTACACCAGGAGACGTTAACGCCACTACTGACACGCAACTTGAGCAGTTTCGCCAGATTGTTGGGTCTAGGGTGGAGCGTGCTGAGTTTATCGCTTTCTTCCAAGCCGCGGAAAACTCTATAGGCGTGGTTAGACCAGAGTAAGCGCGGAAGAACAGGGTGCAAAGACGCACCAATGCAAAAGAATAAGGGTCACAAATGTGGCCCTTTTTGCGTTTAGGACTTTTTGTCTAAGGGGTTTTGTCTATTCAGGGGCGTTAGGGCGTGGCCAAAACGGATTGAATGGCGTTGGAAAGAAACACGTCTCAACCGGTACTATCGACCACCCACGGTGTCGATGTACAGGGTCAAATGTTGGCCAGGTTGCAGGTACTTCTTTGGATCTAAATCGTTCCAATTACTGATTGCTGGAACGTCGATCTTGAATTTATTAGCAATTCTACTCAATGAGTCTCCGTTGCGAACGCGATAGCGTATTTTCCGCATCACCGCCGGCGGTTCATCCACCGTCAGCGCGGAAATGCTTACCTTGGCATTTGGCACGCTAATCTCTTGTCCAATGCGTAGTGTTGCTCGCCTACCAATCTCATTTTCTTTGACCAGTTCAGCAATGCTGACCTGATACTGTTTAGCGATGAGCCAAAGAGAGTCGCCGCTGCGCACCTTATGTGTGACCGATTGCGAGCTATGGGGTTTCACCACAGCCTCTTGTGATAGTGGGACTCTTAAACCCTCGCCAATAATGATGCGGTTACTTTTGAGACCGTTGGCCTGTCGTAAAGTGGCCACATCGGTATTGTATCTCTGGGCAAGAACGCTGAGTGTTTGCCCAGAGCGAACCTCTATATTCAACCACGCCAATCGCTCATTTTCTGGCGTCGCGGTGAGCATTTGCTGTAAAGCAAGTACTTGTGCTTCTAAAGGATCGCCTGTCGGCCCCTCACTGGACTCATCTCCCGGCAAAGCTGCAAGGGCGGTAAAGGGTAAGATCAAGCGGTGCGGTCCCTTACTGGGCGTCTGGCTGCGTTTTAGCGCAGGGTTCCATTTATAGATAGTGGCGCTGGGGACTTTGCTGATCGCGACGATTTTAGCGATATCAAATTGCCCCGGTAGGTTCAAAACAAAGAATGAGGACCGCATCTCTACATTAGGCAACGCCACCTTGTATTTGGCAGGGTCATTAACGATTGCAGCCATGGCTAAAAGCCTCGGCACGTAGGCTCTTGTTTCTCGCGGAAGTTTTAGGGCAAAGAAATCTCTGCTGTCGCCGCGCCGGATCGCTTTAGAGACTGTGCCGCCGCCAGCATTATAGGCAGCAACAGCTAACAGCCAGTTGTCGAACCGCTTATTCAGGCGCTCTAGGTAAGTTAGCGCGGCATCTGTAGAGGCAACAATGTCCCGACGGCCGTCATAGCCTTTGTTTATTTGTAATCCGTATTGTTTGGCTGTCGGTGACATAAATTGCCACAGTCCATTGGCGCCGTAGGGTGAAAAGGCATAGGGGTCTAAGGCGCTCTCAATAATGGGCAGAAGTGCGAGTTCGGCGGGTATTTGTTGCTCTAAAACTTGCTCAAGGATGTAGGGCAAATAATTCTGCATACGGCTTTCAAGGCGCTGCCAGTATTTTGGATTTCTTTGAAACCAACGTATTTCTTGCTGCACTGAGCGCCGGTCTAATTCATGGTCCAAGGCCAAGTTTTCGCGCAACAGTGACCATAAATCTGGGTTAAGAGTTTGCTCTTGCGGTAGCTCAGAAACGCCGTCCACAATGGTCATGGTATCAGCCACTTCAACAACCTCTATGTCCTCGATGGTCGCTACGGGTAGAGTTTTTTCCTCTGCAGGGGCGTTTGGCTCGCTGAGCTGCGTCTGGCAACCAGCCAGCATAAATACTGCCATGCAACGCCAACAGGCGCTCTTCATCCAACTGCTTTTTTGTGATTTTACCAAAATGATTGTTGCTCTAGCTTTAAACGACTTAAACTGGCGGCGGATATTAACCGATGTGCTCACCACATGAACAGATTTAGTCTTACGAGGAATGATTCGAAAACTGAGCGTCTTTGGTCTAGTGCTTTAGGCGCTAAGACCTGTGCTTTGCAAATGCCCGAACTGGCACCTCTAATTAGGCGGGTACATGGCGATGTGGTGTTATGGGTTGGTGACTGCCAAGATGCTGGTGCGGCCCTTGAAGGCTGTATGATTCGGCACACGATTTTCGCCGTGCAACACCAAGCCCGTGGTGATGCGCTAAAACAACCAATGCTACAGGTCGATTTGACCAATCTACCCTTTGCAACTGCAAGCTTAGACGGCGTGGTATTGCATCATGGTTTGGAGTTGGTCAAAGACCCTAGAGCTGCAATTAAAGAGGTGGAACGGGTATTGGCACCGGGTGGGAAATTGCTTATTTGCGGCTTTAACCCTTTCAGCCTTTATGGCCTTAGACGACTATATGCCAGAGTTTTCTCCGACCCCATGAGTGCTCACGCCCTAGTTAATCCTATGCGGTTGTTTGATTGGCTCGCGTTGCTAGATTTGCGATTAGATTGTCGACCAAAATATTTCGAGTATAGCCTGCCTATTAGTCAAAATCCGCTGGGGTGGATCAACGCGCGTCTTGGTTCCAATTCATGGTTGAAGGGCAAAATTAGCAAGGTGAGTCCTAGTTTTTCTGGCGCGAGTCACAGATTGAAAAAGCTCGCGTTATTTTCGCAATTACCCTTTGGCGGTTTACTGCTTGTAAGTGCTACTAAGCAGGCGGCCTCAGTAAATATGCAGTCGATTGATAAGCTTGCCAACAAGGCAAAACGAAGGTCTTTGCGGCCCGCAGCGCTGCATAAAATTGGCGCTAACAAAAAAACAAATATCGAGATTTAGATGTCCGTTGAAATATTTACTGATGGTGCCTGTAGAGGCAATCCAGGGCCCGGCGGGTGGGCGGCACTGCTGCGCAAGGGAGACACTGAAAAAATGATCTCTGGGGCGCAAGAGACCTCTACCAACAATCAGATGGAACTCATGGCTGCTATTCAGGGGTTAGAGCAGTTGAAAAAACCTGTGCGCGTAACCCTGACTACAGACTCTCAGTACGTACGGCAGGGTATTACCCAGTGGATTGCCGGATGGAAGCGTAATGGCTGGATGACCTCGCAGAAAAAGCCGGTCAAAAATAAGGAGCTCTGGCAACGCTTAGATGCAGCAGTTGCCGAGCACCAAGTAGAGTGGTTGTGGGTCAAGGGACACAGTGGCCACCGAGAAAATGAAATGGTGGACCAAGCGGCTAACGACGCCATAGATACAATGCAGGCAAGCGAATGAGACAAATAGTACTAGATACAGAAACCACCGGGTTAGAGGTGGCACTAGGGCATAAAATTATTGAGATCGGTGCCATAGAGATGATCGACCGCAAATTTACGGGTCGTCACTTTCACAAATACCTAAACCCTGAGCGAGAGATCGATGATGGTGCTAAAGAGGTCCACGGCATCACCGAGGCGTTTTTGGCCGACAAGCCGAAGTTCGCTGATATCTGGGAAGAACTCGAGCGTTTTCTAGACGGCGCAGAATTGATTATCCACAACGCGGTTTTTGATATTTCGTTCCTTGATAGCGAGATTCGCGCGCTTGTTCGGCAGGGCTTGGCGCCGCAACGAAAAATAGAAGATTTTTGCGGCGTGATAGATTCATTGGCCATTGCTCGGCAAAAGCACCCAGGCCAGAAGCTCAACTTAGACGCTTTGTGCCGCCGCTACGCGGTAGATAACTCTCAGCGCCAGCTCCACGGCGCACTGTTAGATGCAGAGATTTTAGCAGACGTTTATTTATTGATGACGGGCGGTCAAACCAATCTGTTTGGTGGCGGCAACAATGCCAATGATGACCCGGCGGGTCATAACGATAACCAGATTGACCAGAGCTGGGAAATTCCGCCGCTCAAACAGATCATGGCCAGCGTTGACGACTTAGCATCCCACGAAAAGATGTTAGATCTTCTTGCTGAGCGAAGTGATAATGGGCCTGTGTGGCGGCGCGAGCACTAGGTAAGTCTGGCATTGTTAACTTTTTAGGTTTGGAGCGATTTGCGAGAAGTTGGTGTCTTGCTGGAGCGGCGCCTAAGCTTACTTTTTTTCGTTCTTACTATTCTTAGTTAACGTTTTTGTTAAGTTACTTTGAAGTCACCTGCTTAATGCTGTTCCCAATATGTTCTCTTGTTGTTTTGCCAATTCGCGCCTCACAATGGTGAGCTAGGAGGGTTAAGTGCTATCAGAGGGGGGGAAGGACAAGAGGTCTAAGCTGGATAAACGAGATGTGAGTCAAAGTTGCTTTAAGGCAGCGGCCTTTGCTTTACTGCCATATTGAAAAAGAACCGGGACCAACGCGAACTGTTAGCCCTTTTACTCGCTAACGAATAAAAGGGCCACAAAACTCAGTTCAGCGTCACCTACAGTAGGTAGTTAACACCCGCCCAACCAGTCACACCCATAACAATGGTATAAGGCAGTGCCATGGTGACCATTCGCATATAGCTCAGCCCGATGAGCGGAGCGATAGACGAGGTCAGCAAAAATAGGAATGCTGCTTGTCCATTTGGCGTTGCCACACTAGGAATGTTGGTGCCGGTGTTGATGGCAATAGCAAGCAAATCAAATTGCTCCCTGCTGATCGCGCCACTATCTAAAGCCGCTTTGACTTCACCAATATAAACTGTCGCCACAAATACATTGTCACTGATGGCAGACAGCACACCGTTAGCGATGTAGAACATCCCAGGCTGCACATCTAAGGGTAAGCTCAGTACATATGCGATTATTGGCGAAAACAGATGTTGATCGTGGATAACACCTACTATTCCAAAAAATACGACGAGTAGTGCCGTGAAGGGCAGGGCCTCTTCAAATGCGTGGCCCAACTGGTGTTCTTCAATGACGCCATTGAATGCTGTCTGCAATACGATAATGGTCAGGCCGATAAGGCCTACCTCGGCTACATGATTAGCTAACGCCCATATCAGAATAAGACCAGAGATCGCCTGTATTACAAGCTTCGCCTTGTCTGAGTCTGAGCGGCGTGCGCTTTCCGCTTCGTCGAAGTCTGTTAGTATAGTGCGAACTCGCTCTGGCAGAATCGCACCGTAGCCTAGAATTTTGAATTGCTCGAGCAAGATGCAGGTCAGCAGACCAGCTGCAAGCACTGGCATGGTTACAGGTGCCATGCGCCAAAAGAACTCAGCGAAATTCCAACCGGCTTGGCTGGCAATGAGTAGGTTTTGCGGTTCGCCAACCGTAGTACAAACACCGCCCAGGGCTGTACCCACGGCTGCGTGCATAAGCAGGTTGCGTAGAAACGCCCTAAATTCATTTAGCTCTGCCCGATATTCTAACGGAACATCGCCGTCTTCTTCGCCGTCTACTCTGTCTTCTGGTGCCAGTTTACCGGCAGCTACCTTGTGGTAGATCGAGTAGAAGCCAACGCCCACACTGATTACAACCGCAGTTACAGTGAGCGCATCTAAGAATGCTGATAAAAATGCTGAAATTGCACAAAACAAGAACGCAATGAGCGTTTTGGAGCGAATTGACAGAAGAATTTTGGTGAAAGTGAAGAGCAGTAGGTCTTTCATAAAATAGATGCCAGCCACCATAAATACCAATAAAAGTATTACCGGGAGGGCCAGTTCTACTTCATGATAAACGGTAGCAGGGCTCGTCATCCCCATCACCACCGCTTCTATGGCCAGTAGTCCACCAGGCTGCAATGGGTAGCATTTTAGCGCCATAGCTAGGGTGAAAATAAACTCCAGTACCAGTACCCAGCCTGTCAAATAGGCGTTACCCGTTAGCAGCAGTAGTAATGGGTTGAAGATCAAAAAACCAATGATGGTCAACTTGTACCATTCTGGTGCATTACCAAGAAAATTCTGAGAAAACGAACTGAGGGATAACCCTTTCATAACACTCCTTTGCGCCTTTATCCGAGGGTATTTTGTTTACCCGTAGGTGTCGCTTTTTATTGTCTACGATCTATTTTGTCTTAGGCGTGCCCTTTTGGTCGCCAATAGACGGTGACCATGCTCCCCCAAATACAACCGCTAAAGATAGCCTGACCTGTGTTTGCGGGCAACTGTTAACGGTGGAAAAGTGGTCGATTTCGCGCAATTTGCGGGCATGTCTTGGAGTGAAAATCTGACAGTATTGCCCCCTTGGTTACGCTGGATTCACGCGAGCCTTAGCATCATCCGACGCCGGAACTCCAGCCGAACTAAAACCGAACTACACCCAGCGTTTGCAGCAACTAGAGCGAGTGTGGCGTGTGGTCAATATAAGTGAATATGTGGTGGTCAGTTCGAGGGTAAGGTGTCGGCAAATCACACAACAATTTGTGCTATGTTATTTTCTTTTTCTAATAAAGCGGTGGGGCAGTTCTATGTGGCCAAGTAGTCCAGATGAGTTTTCAGCAAATCACGTTATGGCAGAGGGAGACGATTCCGGTGAAGCTTGGTATTTTGCCTTTATGCGCGACGAGCTAATTTGTAAGAGCGTACAGGGTATCCCAGAACCTATTACAGCCGACGACTTCCGCTGGTTTGACGTAGAAACGCGCAGTAAGCATTTTCTGGGTCATTATGCTAACCGACCTTGTTTCGCCTTGTCAGTGAAAGGCGCAGTGCCTGAAGGTTTTGCAAAACTAGGCCTGCGCGGTTTGCTTGGACGCACCTCGCAATCCTTGTTCTATCTTGCGGGTAGAGCCAAGCAGGTGATTGACTGGCATCAAACGAATCAATTTTGTGGTCGCTGCGGCGAGTCTATGCAGGTGCATGGCGCCGATAGAGCAATGCAGTGTGGTGCTTGTCGGTTTATTGCCTATCCGCGTTTGTCCCCAAGCATCATCGTGCTGATTACAAAGGGCGATGAAATGTTGTTAGCGCGAAATGCTGCATGGCCGCAAGGCATGTACAGTACGTTGGCTGGATTTGTTGAGGCTGGCGAGTCTATTGAGCAAACCGTACACCGAGAGGTGATGGAAGAGGTGGGGTTAGAAGTAGGTGAACTGAAGTATTTTGGCTCGCAAAGCTGGCCTTTCCCAAATTCGCTGATGCTGGGGTTTCATGCTAAATACGTTGGCGGAGACATTGTCTGTCAGCCTGGCGAGATCGCCGATGCGCAGTGGTATACGAAAGATACTCTGCCACAAATCCCTCCAAAGACGGCTATTTCCGGCTGGCTAATCCAAGAATTTATAGATCAACTTGGCTAAGTAGCAGCCGTATTCGTTTTGCCACTCAAGGCGGCCATTGTCTGAAAAACCCAGATTAAATGGCCGTTTGCTCTGAGGTGGCCGTTCATAAAAGCATGTACGGGATCGCTCTTTCCGCTAATCAGCCCCTTGGCATCCTCACTGTCTTTGAAATAAATTGTTAACTCAGGGTCACTGTCTTCGGCGAAGCTTATAGCGCCGTCTTGTATTTGGAAGCATATCTGACCATCAGCCCACTGCATGCGCACGCGCGCATCAAGCTCGCCGGATTTTTCGCTACAAAACTGATTTTCAAGAAAACTGCGCATGATATTTCTGCCATTCTTATTATGCTGAACAGCTGTTTTGACCACGTCAATTTAACGGGTCTTTTTACCTCGAGATTTGACCTCGCCAAGTAGTGATACTGCTCATTTTCATCACAAGGCAAAGGTGGGCAAAGTTGCTGCAAAGGTCAAGTATTTAAGGCTGTGCTGGCGCTGAGTCGGCGCAATAGATAAAGTACCCAACCTTCTTCAGTTAGACAAAATCTATATGGACTTTCTTTTTGAATATCTAATGTTCTTGGGACAAGTGGTGACCTTAGTCGTTGCATTTTTGATCATTGCCTCCTCGCTGGCAGGACTTTCCGGTCGCCAGCACGGGGATCAGGGCCACTTAGTCATCCGCAAACTCAACGAGCGCGTGCGCGAATTGCGTTTCACTATGGAAAATCACTTACTCACCGCAGAGGAAGCTAAGCGCCAGCATAAGTCCGAATCTAAGAGTGAAAAAGCTGAGGCAAAAAAGGCGGCCAAAGCAGCCAAGCTTGCTGCCAAGCAAAAGCCGGGCGTCAAAAAGACAGCGGTCGCGGATGAGCAAGGCGACTCAGATGCTGGCACCGAAGGCCAAGGGGTAGCTGAAGTAGCCCCAAAATTGGAAGGGCAGAAAGATCGAACTTTTGTCATTCACTTTGATGGCGACACAGCCGCCTCGGGTGTCGATTTTTTGAGTGTCGAGATCAGCGCCGTGCTGACTATGGCTGGAGCAAATGATGAAGTTGTGATTTGTCTAGAAAGCCCCGGCGGTATGGTCCACAGCTATGGTTTAGCCGCATCCCAGATGATGCGAATCCGCAACAAGGGCATTCCCCTAACGGCGATAGTCGACCGGGTTGCCGCCAGTGGGGGTTACCTAATGGCCGCTGTGGCGAACAAGATTTTGGCTGCGCCTTTTGCAGTCATTGGCTCTATTGGCGTGGTTGCGCAAATTCCTAACCTGCACCGTCTGTTAAAAAAGAATGATGTCGATGTAGAGGTGCTTACCGCCGGCAAATATAAGCGCACATTGACGCTTTTAGGCGAGAACACAGACGAAGGCCGAGAGAAGTTCCGTGAAGAGTTGGAAGATGTGCACGCATTGTTCCAAGAGTTTGTTGCGGAAAATCGTCCTGAACTAGACATAGAGGCGGTGGCAACAGGCGAGGCTTGGTACGGCAAACGCGCACTTGAATTGAATTTGGTGGATGGTTTGGCCACCAGTGATGAGTACTTGATAGAACTGTGTGAGACAAGAGATGTCTTTGAAGTCACATGGGAAGAAACCAAGAAACCGATAGATAGAGTACTGGACAAGTTTAATGGCATGTTAGACAGAGTCAGTCACGTATTAGAATTTGTTCGTAAGTAGTAAGGGGAAAAATATGCAATTTAAAGCTTTTAGAGTTGAAAAAACTGACGCTGGATTTGAGCGTAGTGTTGTCACTAGGTCGGTGGACGATCTACCGGCAGGAGAGTTGTTGGTTGAGGTCAAATTTTCCTCGCTGAACTTCAAAGATGGTTTGTCCGCAACAGGCAACCCAGGCGTTACTCGGAACTTCCCGCATACGCCGGGTATTGATGTTGCTGGTGTGGTTCTAGCATCCGATCACGCTGATTTTGCGGTTGGTGACGAAATCATCGCAATTGGTTTTGATCTGGGTATGGGTACGTCTGGCGGATTCGCTGAGCGCGTGCGCATTCCTGCATCTTGGGCGGTAAAAATGCCTAAAGGGCTGTCTATGCACAGCAGCATGATTATTGGCACCGCTGGATTTACCGCTGCTGAATGCGTGCAGAAGCTTGAGCGTTCTGGCATGACCCCAGCCTCTGGCCCGGTCTTGGTTACTGGAGCAACGGGTGGTGTAGGTTCGGTGGCCGTTAAGCTACTGGCGCAATTGGGCTATGAAGTTGCTGCCGTGACCGGTAAAGAGGACAAACACGACTTTTTGCGCAGCCTTGGGGCCAGCGAAATACTGTCACGAGAAGAGGCTAATGCAGGTAGCGATAAGCCTATGTTGGCTGAGCGCTGGGGCGGTGTAGTGGACACCGTGGGGGGTGACATTCTTTTCAATGGCGTGAAGAGCCTACGCTACGGCTGCAGCTTAGCCGCCTGTGGTCTTGTTGCCGCACCGGTGTTTTCAGCGTCTGTATTGCCCTTCATTTTGCGTCACGTAAACTTGCTCGGTATAGATTCAGTACAGTTGCCCATAGAGGAAAAAGCCGAAATTTGGCATCGATTGGGTGATGAATGGCTTATGGATTTAAGTGATCTTGAAGAGGTGCTGACGCTGGATGACGTATCCGATGCCATTGACCGAATCTTAGCGGGTCAGATGGTTGGAAGAGGTGTTGTTCACCTTTAGCCAACGAACCAACGCTTTTAGACCGGTGCGTTAACGGGTTAGCGCCTTGTCGCAGTGCTGGTGGAAGCAAGCGAGAGGACTCAGTTCTGGGTCCTCAATCTCTCCTCAGTGCAGGATCGGACGCGATGGGGCTTGGGTATCGAGACACCACTAAGTAGCTGCTGCCGATGAGTGTGAGTATTGTGGCAGTTTGCAGCACCACGGCTGCAGAGCCACTGATCAGCGCATTTGAAATGGCAATATAGCTCAGTAGTAGCGAAAACTCTGAAGCTTGGCCAAGCCTGAACCCAACCTCTTTTGACGCTCCCTTGTCCTCTTTTTGTAACACCAACAAGAATTCAAATACTTTCGGTTTCACCAATAATGTAATCCCAGCCAAAATGATCGCCGCAAGCCAAACATCTTGCAGAAGCGCTACGTTTAGCGATGCCCCCACTGAAAAGAAAAACAGAATAAGAAAAAAGTCACGTAGCGGTCTAAGGTGCTCAGCGATGTATTTAGCAATAGGGCTGGTAGCAAGACTAACGCCTGCGATAAAACCGCCAATTTCGAAGGATAAGCCCATTTGTTCGGCAATGCTGGCTAGGCTCAAGCACCAGCCAATGGCGAGGAGAAAAATATATTCGTGGAAAGCGTCAAACTTGCTGATTAATCTGAGCAGGACAAAGCGAACCATTAAATAGGCGCCGCCGATCAGCGCAGGTAGTCCAATAAAAATGGCCACCATGCTCTGAGTGATCCCTGCAAGGTCATTGCCCAAGCCTGTGAGCAGCAAAATGGCCAAGATGGCCAAAAGGTCTTGAATCAGCAATAGGCTGACTACCATTTCACCTATGTGGCGGTGGTGCAGGGCGGTGGTAGGCAGTAACTTTATGCCCAAGATGGTGCTAGAAAAAGTCATCGCCAAGCCGACTATCCAGGCCTCGGTATAGGTAAAGCCTGTGGCGAGCATCACCAATGCGCCCATTAAAAAAAACGCAATACTGGTGCCCAGTGCCGTGAGCATGGACTCGGCCAACATGTTCTTCAGTTTGCTTGGTTGTAAATCTAAACCTACGAGAAAGAGCAAAAAAATAATGCCAATTTCGGCAATTTCTGTGAGTAAGTCGTTTTGGTCAATGAGGCTTAAGCCAAAGGGCCCAATTAGGCAGCCAAGCAGTATGTATGCAATGAGCATAGGTTGGCGTGAAAATAGAGCAACGGTAGCTAGGCCCGCTGCGCCAGCAAAAATAATAAAAAACGAATGAATGAGATCTGAATGAGGCATGGGTTATCTCGTGGAAATTGCCGCTGTGTTTCAGACGCTAGCCTACCAAGTATCGACCAGGTTGAAGTATTTTTTCGACGCACTGTATTAAACGTCACCTGAAACGACTTTTTGGATAGGGTTTCAGCGTGAATGATACTGAAGGCTGGTCGCGTACAGAGATCTGTTAATGTAACTCGATCGCATAATATCAAAGACTCAGAATCCCCTTAGAATAAAAAGCCTTAGAATCAAAGCCACAGAATAAACGCCTGAGATGCAACGCGTTAGTATCTACGCATTAGCATCTACGCGTTAGAATCAGGGCGTCATCTTCCTCCGCTTAGACTCGATCAAAGTGATTCAAAGGGTCAACCACAGAGCTTTGGTAATATTGCTTATGCGGCGCAATACAGTTCAGCGCAACGTTTGGGTCTCGAGATTCTGGCAGCTCAAAGCTTGAAAAGCCGCAGCGCACCATAAAGTGCAAAATGTCCTCGTGCACCGCGCCAAGTCCGCGTAAGTCACCGCTGTAGTTCAGTCTGGTGCGCAATAACACCGCCAGCGAGAGACCTCGTCCGTCAGTAAGTGCTGGAAAGTCTATGCCAATAACAGAGGCTTGGCCCCATTGAGGGTCTAGTTCTGCATCTACGGGCAGTCTCAGCGCTTGTCCAGGTTGCCAGCTTTCAGCGTCCTGCCATTCTATCTTTTGTTGCTCAGAGTCTTCCTGACTAACTAACTGCCATTCGTCGTTTTGTTTATTAATGAGATGGTGCATAAACGCGCTCCTTAAATGGCGCAATACCAACGCGCTTAAAGCATCCGAGAAAGCTCTCGTCTTCTAATCTGAGGTCTACATAGATTTCAAGAATCTTGGCAATAACATCACAAACTTCTGCACGAGGAATAGAGGGGCCAACAATTTGTCCAAGAGATGGTGCCAGTTCAGAGTGTCCAGCGTGTCCGCCTAGGGAAATCTGATAAAACTCACTGCCTTTCTTGTCAACACCAAGAATGCCAATGTGTCCTACGTGGTGGTGGCCACAGGCGTTCATGCAGCCAGAAATGTTGAGATTTAGCTCGCCTAGATCGTATTGAAAATCGTAGTCATCGAACCGTTCTTGTAGCGCCTCTGCCACCGGTATGGACTTGGCGTTAGCCAATGAACAATAGTCGCCGCCGGGGCAGCAGATCATATCGGTTATTAGTCGTGCGTTCGCTGTAGCTAGGTTTTGTGCCTGGGCCTTTTGCCACAATTCAAACAAATGCTGCTTGGGTACATGGGGTAGAACAAAATTTTGTTCGTGGCTAATGCGTACTTCGCTGAAACTGTAGTCAGCAGCCCACTGTGCAACAGCATCAATTTGCGTGTCGCTCACATCGCCTGGTGGTACACCGGTGGCTTTAGTGGAGAGGGTTACCGCCGCATAGCCTGGTGCTTTGTGTTCCGTTACATTGTGCTGCAACCACTGACTAAACTTGGGATTAGCCAATCTATGTTCTGCCAGAGCGTCACCTACCTCTGGCTGCTGGCTATAGCCGGGCGGCGCGAAGAATGCCTCAACTCTGGTTATTTCTGCTTCTGGTAGCGTGCCCGGTCCGCCTTTGCTGTGCGCCCATTCTTCGTCTACTTTGGCGCGAAAGCCATCAACACCCATAGCTCTAACCAATATTTTGATTCGCGCTTTGTACTTATTGTCGCGGCGACCGTAACGGTTATACACCCGCATTAGCGCTTCTAAATAGGTCAGTAGATGTTCGATTGGTAGCTCTGAGCGTACTAAGGCGCCAAGCACTGGTGTGCGGCCTAAACCACCGCCAGCGTAGACATCAAATTGAACGTCGCCCTTATCATCGCGATAAACCCTTAGGCCAACGTCATGTACACCAATGGCCGCACGGTCCTCGGCGGCGCCAGTTACGGCAATTTTGAACTTGCGCGGTAGCCATTCAAATTCTGGGTGGTTAGTGGACCACTGGCGAATGATTTCGCAGTAGGGGCGTGGGTCTATTGTTTCGTCCGCCGCTGCGCCCGCAAAATGGTCTGTTGTGACGTTACGTATACAGCTGCCACTGGTTTGTATGGCGTGTAAATCTACCTTTGCCATGTCTGCCAAGATATCTGGCACTTCAGCAAGTTCTGGCCAGTTAAACTGCATATTTTGCCGGGTGCTTAGGTGCCCATAACCACGGTCGTATTCTCTTGCGACCTTGCCTAGGGCAAAAAGCTGTTGGCTAGATAGGGTGCCGTAAGGAATGGCTACTCTGAGCATTGGCGCCAGTCGTTGCAGGTATAGGCCGTTGCGCAGTCTTAGCTGCAGAAATTCGTCTTCTGAAAGCTGTCCGTTTAGGTAACGGGTGGTTTGCTCTCGGTAGTGATTGACTCGTTCTTCAATAAACGAGCGGTCAAATTCAGTGTATTGATACATGTTTTATGGGTTCCTACTTCGCGTCACCCAAGTCCCCTGACTGAGTTAAGCGCAGGACAGTAGCAGTACCATTTATACAGGGCAACCAATTGCGGGCGTGGCCTTATTCCAAGGTCGAATATATAAATAATCAAAAAGACAGTGTGCCTACGAAATTAGCGCTAGGCACTTGTCATGCCTGCGTGGCGGTCTATACTTGCGGCCTTGGAAGTGCCCCTTTTAGCGCTTGTTGAGCACACGAGAGCTGACTAGAAGTTGGGGGCCAAAAATTAACCAGTGGAAGAGAGAGAATGAGCGAAGAGCACCAGTCAAACCAAGACCAACAGGCCAAAGATGATGCTGCCGATGTGAAAGCTATTTTGGTTATGTTTACTGCAGCGGTGTTATTTGCTGCGGTTTATATCTCAGGTTTTACTGTCGATCTATAAAGCGCTCGTTAGAAGTTAACCGCGGGACGAAAGGAAAGGGGGTGCAGGGCGGATAAGCCTTTTGCGCCCCTTTCGTATCACCTTCTGGGCCCTATCTGATTTCGAGCGTTCGTCTTCAAGAAAGTCTTCGTTCAAGGCTTTCTTTTCTCTTTTTTCCTTTCCTTTCGTTTCTTTTTTTGCTTTTCCTCGGGTTTATGTAGGCGTTAGTCAGACATCGTCGGACTTAACAGCGTTCTCGCCGCATCAATGTCCAATTCTTTTCTTACTGCGTAATCTGCTAACTGGTCTTCATCAATTTTTCCAATACCAAAGTATTTGGCTTCTGGGTGGGCAAAATAGAATCCGCTTACGGCGGCCGCAGGAGACATTGCATAGCTCTCCGTCAGCTCAATGCCTGTTCGGTTAGTGGCATCAAGTAATTGGAACAGAGTGGCTTTTTCGCTGTGTTCCGGGCAGGCAGGGTAGCCTGGTGCAGGTCGGATCCCTTGATACCGCTCCTTAATAAAGCGTTCTGCATCAAATTCTTCGTCGGGGCTGTAGCCCCATGCCTGTTGTCGCACATGGGCATGTAGGCGTTCGGCAAAGGCCTCTGCAAGTCTGTCAGCCAAAGATTTGATCATTATCTGTGCGTAGTCGTCATCTGGAAATTCAGCGAGAATGGCGTCGATATTGATCCCTGTGGTCACGGCGAATCCGCCCAGATAGTCTGCGCTACCAGGCTTGGCCACATAGTCTGACAAGCACTGATTGGGGCTTAGGTCATCTGGCTTTGGCGCCTGTTGACGTAAGTGGTGCAGGGCGGCAAGACGTTGGCTGCGGTCCTCATCGGTGAATAGTTCTATGTCGTCATCGCCTAGACGGTTTGCCGGCCATATGCCGTACACCCCAGCCGCTTCCAAACGGCCATCGTCAATCAACCACTGTAGCCGTTCTTGGGCGTCAGCAAAGAGTTGGGTGGCCGCTTCGCCGACGACTTCATCTTCTAAAATCGCTGGGTAGCGCCCGGCCAAAGACCAAGTCATAAAGAACGGTGTCCAATCGATGTAAGGCACAAGTTCTGCCAGTGCTGGTTTGTAGTCGAATACGCCCAGTTGGTTGGGTTTGGCGGGCTGGTAATTTTGTTCCTCGCTAGACCATGCGTTGGCTCTAGCATCCGCTAAGCCTAAAAACGCACGCTTTTCACGCCGTGCTTCCACCCGTGTCTTGATCAACGCGTATTCTTGATCAATTTCTTCTGCGTAGACTTTGTAGCTGTCTTCGCCAGCCAATAGCTTACTGGCAACACCCACAGCTCTGGAGGCGTCGGATACATAAACCGTGGCGCGATTTTCATAGCACGGGGCGATCTTTGCCGCGGTGTGGGCCTTACTGGTGGTGGCGCCACCGATCAACAGCGGTATGTCTAAGCCTAGGCGTTGCATCTCGGTTGCAACGTTGACCATCTCGTCCAATGACGGGGTGATTAAACCGGATAAACCAATCATGTTGGCACCCGTATCGATTGCCGTTTGGATAATGGTTTCTTTAGACACCATAACGCCTAAATCGATGACCTCGTAGTTGTTACATTGCAGCACCACACCGACAATATTTTTGCCTATGTCATGTACGTCGCCTTTTACCGTAGCCATGATGATTTTGCCTTTTGCGGCACTTTCCCGGCTGGGGTTTTTCAGCTTTTCCTCTTCAATGAAGGGCACTAAGTGGCCTACGGCTTGCTTCATCACCCGTGCACTTTTAACCACCTGAGGCAAAAACATTTTGCCGCTGCCGAATAAATCTCCAACCACACCCATGCCGTCCATCAAGGGGCCTTCAATAACCTCTAATGGGTGTGTGGCTTCTAGTCTTGCTGCCTCTGTATCCTCAACAATAAACTCGTTATTGCCCTTAATCAGCGCATAGCTCAGGCGCTCTGTAACGGGTAGTTGTCGCCACTCGGCCTCTTTTTGTTCTTTAGCTTCGTTACCGCCTTCATCAGTCATCGATTGGGCAATGGTGAGCAGCCTTTCTGTAGCGTCTTCCCTTCTGTTGAGGACCAAGTCTTCAGCAGCTTCGCGCAATTCGTCAGACAAGTCGGCGTAAATGCCAAGTTGACCGGCGTTAACAATACCCATAGTCATACCGGCTTTAACGGCGTGATAAAGAAAGACCGTGTGTATTGCTTCGCGAACTAAGTTATTGCCGCGAAAGGCGAAGGACACATTGCTTAAGCCGCCAGATGTGCTGGCGCCAGGAAGGTTTTCCTTAATCCACTTTACGGATTCAATGAAGTCCACAGCATAGTTGCTGTGTTCTTCGATGCCGGTGCCGATGGCAAAAATATTGGGGTCAAAAATAATGTCTGACGGTACAACGCCCACCTCTTCAGTGAGTACTTTGTAGCTGCGCTGGCAGATGGCTATTTTTCTCTCTAGTGAGTCAGCTTGGCCGTCCTCGTCGAATGCCATGACCACCATAGCGGCGCCATAGTCCTGACATTTTTGCGCGGCGCTGACGAATGCCTCGTGACCTTCCTTCAGGCTGATTGAGTTAACAATGGCCTTGCCCTGAACACATTTTAGACCCGCTTCGATGATTTCCCATTTACTCGAGTCGATCATGATGGGCACTTTGGAAATGTCAGGTTCAGTGGCGATTAAATTGAGGAAATGCACCATGGCTTCAGCGCCATCAAGCATGCCTTCGTCCATATTGATATCAATGACCTGAGCGCCGCTTTCTACTTGCTGGCGCGCCACCTGGAGGGCCTCTTCGTATTTGGACTCGCGAATGAGCCGCGCAAATTTGGCAGAGCCGGTGACATTGGTGCGTTCACCTACATTGATAAATAAGCTCTCACTATTGAGTTTGAGTGGCTCCAAGCCTGAGAGTTTTAAGCCTTTGGTATCGGTCCGCGCTACTTTTCGCTCAATAAGCGGGCGCGGGGCCATACCTTCAACCACCTCTGCAATGGCCTTAATGTGGCTTGGCGTGGTACCGCAGCAGCCGCCGACAACGTTCAACCAACCCGCTTCTGCAAAGCTGCGAATAATTTCTGCCATTTGCTCTGCACTTTGATTGTATTCGCCAAAGGCATCCGGCAATCCAGCATTGGGGTGAACGCTAACGGCGCTGTTACACAGGTTCGCCAGTTCATTAACGTGGGGACGCAGTTGCTCCGCGCCAAGGGCGCAATTTAGCCCAATGGAAATCGGCTGAGCGTGTTCCACCGAGTAAATAAATGCCTCACAGGTCTGGCCTGATAAGGTTCTGCCGCTGGCATCGGTAATGGTGCCAGAGATCATCAGCGGGCAGGGGTTGCTGAGTTGCCGGTTAACTAGATTTGCCGCGTAAATAGCCGCTTTTGCATTTAATGTGTCGAAGACTGTTTCGATGAGGAAGATATCTACGCCGCCTTCAACGAGGCCTTCTAATGCCTCGGTGTATGCGATTACCAATTCGTCGAAATCTACATTACGAAATTCGGGCCGGTTTACGTCAGGTGAAAGGCTGGCTGTTCTGTTGGTTGGTCCCACGCTGCCGGCGACAAACCTTGGTTTCTCAGCCGTTGAAAATTCATCGGCAACCGCTCGGGCTATTTTTGCCGATTCTCTGTTCATTTCCCTACAAATATCTTCAGTGCCAAAGTCTGCCTGAGCAATACTTGTGGCGTTAAAAGTGTTGGTACAGATAATGTCGCAACCAGCCTCCAGGTAGCCTCGGTGCACCTCTTCTACAACGTACTGGCGGGTTAGATTGAGAATGTCATGGTTACCCTTCAATGACATGGTATGCGCGCTAAACCTTTCTCCGCGAAATTCCTCTTCCTCAAGTTCATAGCCTTGAAAGGCGCTGCCATAAGCGCCGTCAAGGATAACAATGCGCTTGCTCATGACTTCTCTTAAACGCGCTTCGGTAGATTGCTCTGGAATACTGGCTTGCTTGGGTTGGGCTTTCATGGCGATACCAAAATTTAAAGCGAGACCGTAGCCTAGGTAGACCACCAGTACAATTGAAGGGTTCCTTGGTTGAGTTGAAACTGGTTCATTGTAATTTTTACAACGGGCTCCACTGATACGATTGTTATTCCCTGTTAATGGTTTGTGCCTGTACACTTGCTATTGTTGAGCACCCAAACATACTTGGGAACAATGCAGGTTTAGATAGCGCAGGTTAGGTTGTTAGCTGGCTAGACAAACAAATTAGAACGAATTAGAAAAACGAATTAGAAAAAACGGGTCCATAAAGAGTATCTATGATCGAAATATCCGCCAGTGCCCAGACGTATCTTCAAGGGTTGTTATCCAAGCAGGACGACGACGATGTCAGCATAAGAATTTTTGTAGCCCAGCCAGGTACGCCGCAAGCGGAAACCTGCATTGCTTATTGTCGTCCCGGGGAAGAGCAAGACGGTGACATCGCGGTGGAATACGCGGGATTCAGGGCATGGTTTGAGGGACGCAGCGAGGCTTACTTGGAAGATGCACAGGTTGATTATCAAGAGGATCAAATGGGCGGACAGTTGACGATCAAAGCGCCCAACGCGCGAGTGCCTAAGGTTGGTCCGGATGCGCCCATAGAAGACCGCATTAATTACGTTTTATACAATGAAATTAATCCAGGGCTGGCAGCCCATGGGGGCAATGTGTCATTGGTTGAGGTAACGCCTGAGACTAAGGCGGTATTGCAGTTTGGTGGTGGGTGCCAAGGTTGCTCGGCAGTGGATATCACGTTAAAGAGCAGTGTGGAAACCACGTTGCTGGAGCAAGTGCCAGAATTGACCGGAGTCATTGATCACACAGATCATACGGTTACCGAAAACGCCTACTATTCCTAATATCCGTTTGGGTTAGGCACTATGCGCCGATTACTTCGGCGCGACCTTTCTTTCTTTTTCCTGCTGCTTCCTACTGCGCAGCCTGCTCCCTTTTTCTTCTTAGCTTCTTCTTCTTTTTTACTTTTTATCTTTTTGGGAGCGCTGCTTGCTCAAGGTTAACGTCCCTTGAGCTGCTGGCTGAGCTGAGTCAACAGTGTCTTGGTGTCATCCCAATCTATACATGCATCAGTAATTGAAACGCCATAAGCCAAACCGTCTGGGTTTTTAATGCTTTGGTTGCCAGGTCCAATATTACTCTCAATCATTACACCGGTGATGGAGTCATTGCCTGCCGCAATTTGATCCGCTACAGACTGAAGTACCGTTGCTTGCTGGCGGTGGTCTTTGTTGGAATTGGCATGAGAGCAGTCCACCATTATAGAGGCGGGTTGGCCAATTTTTTCTAATGCAGCCTCACATTGCCTAATGTGTTCTGGAGAGTAGTTGGGGCCATCGCTGCCGCCTCTGAGCACGACATGGCCGTGAGGGTTGCCTTTTGTATGAATCACACTGACTTGACCGCTTGGGCTGATGCCCAAAAATCGGTGTGGGCTTGCCACGGACTGTAGCGCGTTGACGGCCACATCTAACGAGCCATCAGTGCCGTTTTTAAAGCCAACTGCGCAGCTCAAACCTGAAGCCATTTCTCTGTGCGTTTGTGATTCTGTTGTTCTTGCGCCAATGGCAGACCAAGAAATAAGGTCCTGCACATACTGGGGGGTAATTGGGTCCAAGGCCTCGGTGGCGAGAGGTAATCCAATTTCTGTTAAATCGAGCAACAATTTGCGCGCAATGTTGAGACCTTCAGCGACCTTAAAGCTGTCGTCTAGGTGAGGGTCATTGATCAGACCTTTCCAGCCAACTGTGCTACGCGGCTTTTCAAAGTAGGCGCGCATAACGATAAAAATTTCGTCAGAAAGCTCTAAAGAAAGGGCTTTTAGGCGTTTTGCATAATCTAGCGCAGCTTGGGTGTCGTGAATTGAGCAGGGGCCCACTACAACCAGAAGCCGTTTGTCTTTACGGTCGACAATATTCGCAACCGTTTCTCGATATTGATTTACCGTATCACGTATTTCTTCGGTTACCGGAAGCGTTGCCTTTAGTTGCTCCGGTGTAATTAAAACCTCTTGGTCTTCAATGTTCAGATTTTCAAGTTGCACGTAAAATTCCTTCTTCTGATAGCGTTGTCGCCTTAATCGTTTGAGGTTCAAATTTATGAGCGGTGGCCTAAACTAAAAAACTCAAGGCCGCGGATGGTAAAGCTTTGTATCGGAATTGCAATCCAGTGGCGCGCTGAAAATGCTTACAATTCTTGGAGCAGGCCCAAGCCAGTAAAGTACAGGGCGGTGCGCACGGGTAGACCATTGTTGTAAAGGGCAGTTACTACGGTTTTATAGTCGGCCAGTTGGTTGTAGTAGCGTTGGCCTTCAGCTGTTAGGAACGACTCTAGGTTTTCCTCCGCGCTCGGTGTGGCGGATTTATAGTCGATGATCCAGATGACCCCGTCAGCTACGAAGCACCGATCTAAGATGAAGTTTCTTACAGAGTTCCCAATCACGCCAGTTAACGGCCATTCGCAAAAAGCATTGCTGTGAGGCGATAGCACCCATTGACCAGTTTCACTGATGAGTGTTGTTTGTAGGTGAAGGGATGCTTGTGCTTCAAGTTCAGGCCAGTGACTGACATCGCAGTCAGATTGCTCGGTCCAAGAGGGTAATCGTTTTCGCACCATTTTGAGAGCAGATGTATGCCCTTGATTAATTGCATGGGTGTCGCCCAACCACGCGAGGGCTTTGTGTATGAGGTTACCCAGCGCTAACTCGAAGGGGTTGGAAGCTGGGTTTTCTTCTGCACTTAAAACCCCATCATCACCATTAGATTGAATTGCTGCCGCCGTATCTAGGCCAGTTGTCGCAAAATCAACCTTAAACTCTCGTGGAAGGTGCACCAACCGTTTGGTGGGTGGGATCTGCGATTCCAAGGTATCTGCATCTGTAGGATTTTCTCTTAGCGAAGAGGGCGCAGGTGAACTTGCCTCGGCTTCTGCATAGTCATCTGCATAGTCCTCAAAGTGTTTCGCCAGTCCAATGGCTGATTTATTTTCTGCAACACTAAAACTGACAAAAAGACCAGTTTTGGCTCTGGTGCAGGCAACGTAAAGTAGTCGTTTCCTTTCATTTTCAGACCTGATTTTTTCTTCGTGTTTCAGCCAGCTGTGTATCGAATCGCCATTGACGCCGACCAATAACCCTTCTGAACCCTGTTGCCAAAGCATCAATGATGGACTGTCGGATGAAATTTGTTTGCTCAAGAAAGGTAAAAACACATGATCAAATTCAAGGCCTTTGGATTTGTGTACGGTCATGATTTGTACTTGGGCGGTTTGGGCCGGTTGCGCATAAAGTTGGTTTACTGCAATGCTGACTTGGTCGCAGTCGTAGCCATTAAGGCCTTCGTTTTCTATTAGCTCAAACCAGCGCATTGCGTGGACAATATGCTCTTCCGCGTAGGCATCCATGCCACCTAATCTAATCCAGCAGCCTTCTAAAACCTCGCAAAGTGGGTATTCGTAAAGTTTTGGTCTTGCCCAGTTTAGCGCGTCTTTTAGGCGCCGGATTTCTGTTTGAGTGTCATCGTATTGATCAATGACTGCGCTGATGTCGTCTGCTGTTGCAAGTAATTCTAGGGTTTGCAATAAGCTACCAATCATCGGGCTGCGGAGCAGGCTGAACCAAGATAACCGATCACTGGGCTGTAACAGTACCCGGTGTAGTGACATTAAGTCTTCGATGATGGGTTCATTGGCAAGCGGGTCTATGTCTGTACCTTGGGTTTCAATATCAGCGGCTTGCAGCGCTTCTAGAAGGCCAGGTAAATGATTTCTAGCCCTGCACAAAATGCCAATGCTGGTGCTTTTGTCCTGTGCAATGAGTTTTTCTATCTGCTCGACGATAGCCTGTATTTCCAAGCGTTCTTCATTGAAATGTTTGCATGCAAGCTGAGTTGCTGCCTCGTCATCTTGTATTGGTGTGGCGGCAGAAAATTTTACAGCGCCGAGTCTACTGGTGCCTTCCGCTGGCAGTAAGTCATTGAAAAGTTCATTGTTCCATTGGACTAGGGTTTTACACGAACGAAAATTAGCTGTCAGATTCAGTGGGGTGAGCGCGATGCTTCCGAAACCATACTCTCGGCAGTTGTTAAAGATAGAAACATCTGCGTCGCGGAATCTGTAGATAGACTGCATCGGGTCACCCACGGCGAAAAATGTGTTGCCGTCATCGGCTTGCCAGCCCTCAGTGAGCAAACTGAAAAAATGATACTGGCTGCGCGATGTGTCTTGGAATTCATCAATGAGCATGTGCTTAATTCGATAATCCCAATGCAAGGCCAAATCTGTTGGCTCATCGTCATCACGCAGGCCAGTGACTGCGCGCATGAGTATGCCGTTGAAGTCGATGATGCGTTGCCGTTGAAATATTTTTTCCAGTTCTATTGCCGCTAATGAAAGGCAAATGCTAACGACTAAAATACGCTCTTGGTCTATTGCGGAGATTTCAGAAGAGGGCAGTTGTTGATAATTGGCCAGCACGGACTGCAAGCCTCTCGCGTCTAGATCCGCTATCCATTGCGCGAACAAAGCCTTAAATTCTTTGTCTAAGAACGCTTCGTGCTCTCTTTTGGTCAGTCGACTTCTAAGTTTGAATTCTTTTGTCAGCAGCAAAGGCAGTATCGCCGGCCATTCCGGTTCTAGGCCTGTATGGTCAGCAACGGTAACCAACATGGCCTCATCATTTTCCGTGATTGAGTCATGCAGCGGTGCCAGAATGTCGTTGTGCAATTCTTCAAGAGCGGCATTTACATAGTTGGCTATTTGGTCAAAATTCTCGCTTACTTGACTGCTAAGGTGCGATGTTAGGTCCAACCATTGGTCGCGTTTGGTTAGCATGGCAACCAGCAATCGTTGGGCTGTGCTGGCGTTGTTGTCTAACATGGCCAGAAAATCTGCGATGTACTTTTTGGCGGGGTTATCGGAGTAGAGTTGGCCGAGCAACGCTTGCGCCGCAGCCTCGTAAAGTGGTTTGGCGTCTTTGGCAATGTCCATTCCGCTTACGCTATGTAAGCCGGGGATTTGCGTTGCTAACTCTTTAGCGAAACTGTCTATAGTTTGAATTTTTAAACGGTTTGGGTTGTAACGGATTTTCCAACCCATTTCCTCGTCGCGCCGAGAGACTCTTTTAGCCAACTTAGAATCTTCGTTCAAAGTCGCAAGAATTCTCGCCTTCATTTCAGCGGCGGCGGCCTTAGTGAAAGTGATGGCGAGGATTTCCTCTGGTCGCTGAACGATCATCAGCAAGTTTAAGTAGCGTTCCACTAACAAAGTTGTTTTACCGGAACCCGCTGGCGCTTGGACAATGTATGAGCCGCCAACGTTTAGTGCTAAATCTCGTTGGTCCTGATCTGGGGGTGTTATTCTACTGGGCATTGATTCTGCACAAGCTGGTTAAGTGGCAGTATTCGCAAGCGCCTTTACTGGGCGCTACATCGGCTTTGCCCATTGCAATATCTTGGGCTAATTCAGTGAGCTCAAGTTTCCATTGGGTCACTTTTTCTTGCCAGCTCACCTGGGTGTTGGGGCCATCCGCACTGTTTAGGTTCTTGCCGTCAGGGTTTTTGATGCTGAAGCCCTTGCTGCTAGATGCCACCAAGTTACCAGACAGGTCCGCAATGCCATCTACATTGACTTTTTGATCTTTGATGGAGGCAAAATAAACGCCAGCCACTTTGCCAGAAAGCAGTGCGTAAGCGGGTAGCTGTGGGTCTGAAATAGGTTCCGATAACGCGCCGCCTACAGTATTTGAATTGCTTTTGTAATCAATGATGACTTCGTGGTCATCGACCTGGTCCACTCGATCAATTTTTAACGAGAAGGTTGAGCCTCCGAGATCAAGCTCGAAGTTTTGCTCTATACCAGAGACTTTAAAAGGCCGCCGCTGGGTTTCTAAGGCAAGCCATTGCTGCACAAGGTCAGTAATGCGCCATACCTCATTCTCAATAAATGATTTAGGTAGGCCGCTGTGTGTTTTAAGTACTAAGCGACATTGTTTTTCGATTTCAGCCGTACTGATTTGCTTTATCGCGTCACTGTCAGCATAGATACGCATCAAGTTTTCTAAAACTTTGTGTAGTGAGTTACCTCTATCAAGGGCGTCTAGGAAATCTTTGGCATCACGAGGTTGTTTTAGTCCAAGTCTTGAAGTGGCGTAGGCTTTGAAAGGGCAGTTTGCTTGGTTTTTTAGGATGCCCGTGCCGCCCTTTATATGTGGCTGGGTCAGCCCAGTGCCGAGAGCGTCTTCGACTAATTCCAAGTTTGCACCTTGTCTTATCATCAGAGGGTGACGCAATGAATAGTCCGCTGGCTGGTTTGTGCTGGTTTCTGTTGCGTTGGTTGGATGTGTGCTGCCGTCATCGGCTATTGCGTCTAATACAAGTTTGCTGGGTAGCTGTGGAGAATCGTTTTCCATTTGAGTGTAGCTGAAATGTAGCTCAGCGCCGCAGCTTTGCCAGTGCCCCAGTGTGCGTTGTGCAAATGCTAACTCTTCATCTTGGTTGCATCGAGGCAGGCCAAATTCTTCCGCCACTGACCGAGGGATAAATGGATTCAATTGAGAGGTGCTGGGGAAGTTAGATGCGCTCATGCCGCATATCCATAAGTGGGAAAAACTCAGTCCGGTGGTTTCTAATAAACCCAACACTTGAATTGGAGAGGCTTGGCGTTGTGGCGCGAAAGGTTTTTGCGCCAGATTGAAGGTTATGAAGTCCAGCGCTTGGCGGAATGACACTTGCTTTTGACTTTGCAGGTTTGCCAAGTTATCGAGTTGGGTAAATATGCTGTGGGCTGCTTGGTACTGGATTGAATTAATGTTGCTCAGCCGCGGCCAGTTTGCGCTCTTGAGCAATTCTCTTATGTGGGAAATCCACGTGCGGATATTTGCTCGCTTGGGTAATTGCTCTAGTAATGCGATAAGGCGAGATGCCTCTTGGGCAGAATCTAGGCGCTTTAGATCTTGTGGTGCAATATTTCTGCGCAGAAAATTAGGCCAGTTAGCGTTCAACGTCTTGCACCATGGCAGCTCTAAAAATGGTGAATCTGCTAATTTCGCAATGGTATTGGGGTCAGCTGATTGATCACACCAGTCAAGTAACAAGCTTGCATGAAGCCATACCGGCTGGGACGACAAGCCAGTGCCGCCGGACATATCAAACTTAGGAATTGCGCTGCCTGAGAGTGGATTTAAGGTGACTGCGAATTGCCGCTGAACCATGGCGTAATCTTGGACTAAGCTAGGAATAACTACGCCAATGCGGCTATCGGGTACTTCGTTTTGGACGCGCTTACTCCAGCAGGCTGCCGCCGCCAACTCTTCAGCAAAACTATTGAAGCCCATGAGTGGCGCTGGCTCCGGCGGCGGGGCAGGCAAAAGCGCCCCTGGTATAAATGATGTAAACGGCACAAGTTGATCTTCGCTGGCTAGGCACTGCACCCCGGTATTGGCGCTCAGGTTTTCAAGGAACACCGTTTCTGCGGGAGTGAGGTGCTCAAAGGCAATAAGCAGGACAGGCTTGCTGAGTGAGGTCTCTTGTTGCGCCAGCAGTTGCGCGATATCGGCTTCAACCGCTTCATCTGTCTTGATGTGTTTGTTTACTTCAAGTGCCCAATCAGTGAATAGCTTGGAGCGACCAGAATTCATTGATAGGTGAGCTAGGTCGATGTTGTAACGGCGCACCAATTCCCAGGCTTGCAACGCAATGGGTGTCAGGTGTTCGGCACCTTCTGGCGCGGCTGTCTGAAAGCGCAGCAGTAGATTGGCCGGAGAGACGATCTTTTTACCGTTATCGCCAAGATCTTGTTGCTCTGTAAACTCCCGCACGAGAAGCTGCCGCAGACTCATGCAGTTTAGTGTTGGCCAAGCTTGGACGCCGCTAGTCGCCTGAGCTTGGTCATAAGCGCTGCGATATTCACGCGCCAAGCGCTCGTTTGGCGTAACAACGATGTGTTGTTCCAGTACGGTGAGAAGCGTAGGGCTGATGTGGACGAATGTACTTTGCATAATAGTAGCTTAACCCAAGTCGCAGAGTTTTTGAGTGCTTGGGTGGCGTTAACCGCGCCTAGTTAGGGCCGCGACAGTGACGAGATGGCTCTAGCAAGCAGGGTAAAAGTAATGATTTGAAAGCTTACCGATCAAAAGATAGACGAACTGGAGTTAGATGTTGATTTCTAGGGGTTTATTGCAATGTTTTTGTGTTGGAAGGTATGAACTGACACGAAGTAAAGCTAAAATAGCGGCTCCGTCGAGGTCAGTACGGCTTTGACTATGTATTAAATTTTTCAAGTTGAGACTACGCAATATGTGGCATTTGATAGAAGACTTTTTTGATCAAAATATTATTATGAAGGCGTTTATAGGCCTAGGTTGGTTATCTGTCCTGATTATGATTTTTAGTTTCATACAAACGGTATAAGACTATGTGGCTTTCTTCGCTATCCGAGCAACAACGACATGCAGCCTTGCGCCTAGCGCATAATGTGGTTGTGTCTGATGGCATCTTAGATCCCAATGAAGAGGGCATGCTCGACGATTTCCGTCGCGAGATGGAGCTACATGATGTTGCCGAGCTTGAATACCTTGAGTTGGATGGCATTGAAGAGATTTTCGCGGATCGGCGCTCGCGCATGATACTGCTACTCAATCTATGCAAACTCAGTTACGCAGACGGCGCTTTTGAAATTGAAGAGGAGTGCCTGCTGCGCGAAATAAGCAAGACCTTCGACTTTTCTGAAGACGACTTCAGTTTGGTAGACAATTGGGTCAAGCGGGTTTGCGCGCTTGAGCGAGAGGGTATAGAGATGATGGAAAGTGCCACTTGATTCACTTTGCTGTGAACTTCGTTCAATTTTCATTAAGTTCAGTGAAGTAGGGGCCGATGGACCAAAATGAAGACGAACAGCAACTTAAAGAGTGGCTAGGTCGATTGCAGTTAGAACATCGTGACCTTGATGTGGCGATCAAGCACCTTACCGAAAGCCGTCACCATGACAGCATGAGAATTCAGCGCTTGAAGCACCGGAAGCTCAAGCTTAAAGATGCGATCCACAAAATAGAAAGCGAACTCATACCAGATTTAGATGCTTAACCAGGCGACTCGCGCCCCGCAGAATGCGAGTCCAGTGCTAGAATTTACCCACAGTGCAATAGCCCACGAAAGCAAAAGAGCAAGCCTTAAAAATCAGAAAAGCAGAAGGTTAGAAGGTTAGAAGGTTAGAAGGTTAGAAGATAAGAAGATAAGAAGATCAAAAACTAGAACAACACAGCTCAAAAGAACAAAAAGATGACCCAACACGGGGCCTTTCACTCAGGGGCGGGCTTAACGTAAGGTGTCTAAGCAAGGTCTACAACCAAGGATAATGGCTATGCCAATTTCTCCAGACAAGCCGCTTACTGTTGCCATTTCCTCCACGGTCTTATTCGACCTAACCACCTCCAATGACATCTATGAAGACCAAGGCTTAGAGGCCTACCGGCGCTATCAAATTGCTGAAGAGGATGCCGTACTAACGCCCGGTGAAGGGTTTTTTCTCGTTGAAAAATTACTTAATATCAATAAGTTACTAAACAAACCTAAAGTAGAAATAATACTCTTGTCGCGTAATTCTGCAGATACTGGGCTGCGTGTTTTTAACTCCATACGAGCGCACAACCTAGACATTACGCGAGCGGCTTTTTGTAGTGGTCAATCGCCGTACCGCTACATCAATGCGTTTAACTGTGATTTGTTTTTGTCTTCTCATGCCGAAGATGTACGCCAAGCGCTAACGCAAAATGTTGCAGCCGCTACTCTAATGGGCCGCAGTAAATCTCAGCCTGGCGCAGAAAACGAGGCACTCAAATTGGCCTTCGATGGCGACTCTGTACTGTTCTCTGATGAGGCGGAAATGATTTATCAGACCCAAGGTCTAGAGGCCTTCAGTGAGTCGGAAGTCAGCAAGGCGAATAGAGCATTGGGTGGCGGACCCTTCAAGGCTTTTTTGGGTGCATTGCACAAACTACAAAATGAGTTTCCTGAAGGCGAAAGCCCCATTCGGACAGCTTTGGTTACAGCTAGAGGCGCGCCTGCTCATGAGCGTGTGATTCGCACTTTGCGTGCGTGGGATATCCGCTTGGACGAATCGCTCTTTTTGGGCGGCATGGATAAAACCGAATTTTTGCGTTCATTTGAAGCCGACATTTTCTTCGACGATCACGCCGCTCATTGTGAGCGCGCAGCGGATCACCTTCCAACTGGCCATGTGCCTCATGGAATTGTTAACCACGAATAAGCGAGCTTTAGGCTTCGTTTCTTCTCGCTTCCTTGCCGCTCGCTCGCTCCCTCCCTCCTTCCTTCCTTCCTTCCTTCCCTCCTTCCAAAAAAAAACCGTAACTGATACGGCGTTGAACGCTACGTGCGCGTACGCAAGATGCTACTTGCAGCAAAATTTATGAGACCTGATTAAAGAAGGACGTTAGAATAGTTATAACAAATTATTTTTTATAACTTTTAGTGCTAAGGATATGGGCTGTAGCTCATTGAACTCTGGCCTAGGGAGTCGATATGAAACTGCAGCAGTTAAGGTATGTTTGGGAGGTCGCTAAAAACGACCTCAATGTCTCGGTCACTGCTCAAGCGCTTTTTACTTCTCAGCCGGGGGTGAGCAAGCAAATTAGACTTTTGGAAGACGAGCTGGGCATAGAGATCTTTGTCCGTAGCGGTAAGCATTTGTCTGAAATTACCGATGTGGGCCAGCACATTATAAGAATGGCCGGCGAAATTCTTGCGAAGTCGCGCACTATCAAAGAAATTGCCCAAGAGTATTCCAATAAAGACCATGGCTCGTTAACCATTGCCACTACGCATACCCAAGCGCGTTATGCGCTGCCGGGTGTCATTCAAAAGTTTCGTGCAAAGTATCCAAATGTCGCACTGCACATGAATCAGGGAACGCCCGAGCAGATATCTCAGTTAGCAGCCTCTGGCGCTGCGGATTTTGCCATTGCCACCGAAGGCATGGAGTTGTTTAAAGATTTAGTCATGATGCCGTGTTACAGGTGGAATCGGTCGGTAGTCGTACCTAAAGACCACCCGCTCGCAAAGAAGGAGCCGCTGACGTTAAAAGATTTGGCTGAGTTCCCAATTGTTACTTACGTGTTTGGTTTTACCGGTCGCTCAAAGCTGGACGATGCTTTCGGGCAGGCAGGGTTGACGCCTAACGTGGTGTTTACAGCCACTGACACCGACGTCATAAAGACTTATGTGCGCCTAGGAATAGGGGTGGGGATTATTGCTTCAATGGCCTACGACGAGGCCCAAGATACGGACTTGGTGCGGCTAGATGCCAGCCATCTGTTTGAATCAAGCGTTACCCATATTGGCTTTCGTCGTGGCACATTTTTGCGCCGCTACATGCTCGACATAATCAACGAGTTTGCGCCGCATTTGGATGACCGTATTGTGCACGAGGCACAGGCATGTTTTACCACCGCAGAACGAGAGAGTTTGTTTGAGGCGGTGGAATTGCCAAATAGGTGAAGGGGGGCTTTGTTTTGCACTACGGGCGAAATTTCACAAAAGCGTGTTCGTCTAAAAATACGCCGTGTTTAAACCCAGCTTTTTGGCGTATCGCCTCCAACCTATAACCACACTTTTCAAGAACCTTCATTGAGGCGGTATTGGGGCTGTACACCAGCGCTGCAATTCTAACAATTTCGGTCTCGGCAAAAACGTAATCTGTCATTTTGGAAGTCGCTTCACTGGCGATACCCTTGCCCCAGTGATGCTCGGCAAGCCAGTAGCCTATTTCACCCGAATATTGAGTTTCATGTTCGCCATATCGAACGCCAACAACACCAATACATTCGCCCTTAAGGTCTATGGCGAAGTTAGTACTGTTGTTTTTGCTACCAGTTTCTACCCACCATTGCGCGTGTTCTCTTGTGTAAGGGTAGGGCATTCTGCTTGATAGATATTGCGATACATTAAAGTTGTTTGCGTATTTGGCTATGGCATTAATGTCGCTGCTGTTTAGGGATCTAAGTTCAATCATTGGTTAAGACCTATTGTTAAACGCAAAATGGGTAGTTAGTTGGTTGGTGAGTTGTTTAGTTGTTAAGTTAAAGTCTGTTTTTAGTCGGGGCCCAGCTAGCAACTTATTTTGTTTATTCCTAAAGATTGGCTAGCCAGTGACTAAGTTTTTCATAAGTGGCTTCACTACTGGGTAAATTAAGGTGCTTTAGGTTCGGTAATATTTGCAATTCTGCGTGAGGGGCATGGGCTGAAAACATCGGCTCATATTCAGTAGGGTAAAATGCGTCGTCACCTTCTCCAACCAATACCAGTATTGGCTTTTTGTTTTGTTCTAAAGCGCGCACATAATCTTGTGGCGAAAATGATTCATTCAGACGGTAAGTATAGTTGTCCACCTGAAGGGGGTTATCCCACTCAGGTGGTCTGTTAAAGAACACGACGGGCTGATCGTTGAGTAGGGTGATCCCTACGTTGTTGAGCATAGAGAGTCCGATGTATTTTCTGGTGGATACTTGTACCCAACCACCAGAATTTGGCTTTATCGTTGGGGCGTCATAACCCATATAAGGGGCTAACAAAAGATACCCGTCAAATGAAGTAGCATGGTGATTGCCACCATATTTCAAAGCTAACCCCCCACCGGACGAATGGCCGCCAAGGGCCGTGATTGTGCCGAGGTTGAGGCCTTTAACGTGCATAGCTAAATCCTCAAGATCATCCTCTAGCAGGCCCAGATAACTGACGTCTCCGGGCGCGTCGAGCATTGATCTGCCGTGTCCGCGCAGATCAGGGATTACAATACTTGCCTTGGAAGATGTGCTGAGTTTATCGGCTAACAAGGTCAAATAGCGGCCATCGCTGCCGGACCCATGAATTAGAATTAAAGTTGTTTTTGCATCACTTGGGAAGTGACGAAAGAATAATTTCTGCCCATCTCGTGCTGTATAGAACGACTCTATTCCACCGGTTTGATTAGTGAGCCCAGTTGGTAAAACGCTAAAATCCAGCGTTTTACTGTGTAAGTCACGTTCTACGGGATAGAGGGTAAATGCGAGTGCGATAAGCAAATAAATGATGGGTGTGGATATCAGGGTTATCAGTAGGGTTCTCGTCATGAGTAGTTACCTGAAAGGATTTTAAAGGCTATGAAGCAGGTGCCGGCGCAATTCAAATGATTGGGGGCGCTCTTGTTATGCAGTAGCTCCAATGTCTCGAATTTTTTTCGCAAAATATTGTTTGGTGTGTCATGTGGATCTGCGTGGCATTGACAAGCATTTCGGGAGAAGACTATAAACTACCTATGAGTAATTTTGTTTACATTGGAACGAGCATAGACGGTCGCATTTCCTCTTCAAGCGGCACATTGGATT
>QXZU01000038.1 GCA_009886205.1 K189A clade bacterium
CTGCGCAGATAGACAAGTATATGGAGCCGGCAAAATTCAGCTTTGCCCACCGTTATTTCTCAACCGACCGCAGAGACAACAGCGAGGCTGTTGCCATCAATGCGTTGACAGATACGAGTATAAAGGGCGACCCGTTTATGCTCCAAAGAGAATACGCTCAGCGCTCGCAACGCGACATTGGTAATTTGTTTGGTCGGGGTTTTGCCGAAAAACTGGCTGCGCTACCCAGCAGCGAGGGATGGCAGGGGCCGCTCAAATCGGCTTACGGCTGGCACGTAGTTAAACTGTTGAACGTTGCTCCCGCGAGAGTTCAGCCGTTTAATGAAGTCATAGAAAAAGTCAAAGTAGATTGGCAGCAAGCCCAACGCAAAGTGGCCAATGAAACCTATTTTACTAATCTAAAAGCCAAGTATTCTGTTACCTACCCCGAAGAATCTGCCGCTTCTGGCGTCAACTAAGACATTGGCGCCAGAATGAATCTAAAGCGAACCAACCTCAGACCCACTTCATCATTGAATACCGAGTGTCATGCAAAGGTTAGAACTAAGCTGTTCGTTTCAGTATGGGCATTGGCCACAGTGCTGCTTGGTTTTTCTACCCCCCACCTACAAGCAGATGAAGTTAGGCCCGCTTATTTAGAAATTGTTGAGGTATCTGACCCGCAAAATAATGACAACCCGCTCAGCTTTGAAGTGCTTTGGAAACAACCCATAGTCGAAAACCGCAGACTGCCCATTGAACCCATCTTTCCTAGTGATTGCGAAATGCAGGAAGTTGGACCGCCCAGCATTACCGCCAGCGCACTCATCCATCGCTGGCGAACAAACTGCGCACTTGATCGAGGTGATATTTCGATCAAGGGGTTATCCACCTCCATCACCGATGTGCTGCTGCGTTTTATTGAAAGCGATGGCACGGTGAATAACTTTATTTTGCGCCCCACTAACCCAAGCATAAACTTGACCACACCCAGCACTACGAGTGTGGGCTACTTGGTCATTGGTATTGAACACCTTTTAGCGGGCATCGACCACGTGCTTTTCGTCATTGGGTTAGTGCTATTTATCCGCAACCCTTGGTCGCTCCTGAAAACCATCACAGCCTTCACCGTTGCCCACAGCATTACGCTGGGACTATCTATTTACGATGTGGTATCACTAAAACAAGGCCCTGTTGAAGCAGTCATCGCACTGTCTATTGTTTTCCTTGCCAGAGAACTGGCGCAAAAGCCCGAGCAACGCTCTTTACTCACCCAAGGACAACCTTGGTTAATGGCGTTCTTTTTTGGCCTACTCCATGGCCTAGGCTTTGCTGGCGCGTTAACCGATATCGGACTGCCTGACGACGCTATTTTAAGCAGCCTTTTGCTTTTCAATGTTGGTATAGAACTGGGCCAACTGGTGATTATTGGACTGTTCCTTTGCATAGCTTGGCTATGGCAAAAACTCACGCAAAGATTTAATCTGCGCGAAGAGTATCTCTATTCCACCGCCGCCTACGGCATGGGTATTGTGGCCACTTTTTGGACCATAGACAGAACACTGGTGCTGTTTTAACCAAAGATCAAAAACATCAATTACCTAGGAGGGGAACATGATGAATTCAAGTGCAATTAAGTTGTTGAGCACGCTAGCGCTGAGCGCTGTGATCAGCGCGTGTAGCCAAGGACCTGAACAGGGACCCGAACTTTCTTTTCAAGACAGCTTTCGCCAAGCATTAGAAACAGCCAAACCTGGCGATGTCATTACCGTCCCCGAAGGCACATTCGCCTTTGACCGATCATTGATACTCAACACCGATGGCGTAACTATTCGCGGTCAAGGCATGGAAAAATCCATCCTCAGTTTTAAGGGCCAAATTGCAGGTGCTGAGGGCTTATCTGTAAGCGCCAGCGACTTCACCATTGAAGACTTAGCCATTGAAGACACCGTTGGCGACGCACTGAAAGTCAACGAAGGTAATAATATTGTTATCCGTAGAATTAGAACTGAATGGACCAATGGACCCGATGTAAATAACGGCGCTTACGGTATTTACCCCGTACAAACCACCAACGTTTTAATTGAAGGTAACGTTGCAATTGCAGCATCCGATGCTGGCGTCTACGTCGGCCAGTCAAAACAAGTGATCGTTAGAAATAACCGCGCAGAATTCAATGTTGCCGGGATTGAAGTTGAAAACACCATTGGCGCAGACGTTTATCAAAACATCGCCAACAATAACACTGGCGGCATTTTGGTCTTTAATATGCCGAGCATTCCTCAACGAGGCTACGCAACCCGGGTTTACGACAACGAAGTTAACAATAACAACACGGCCAACTTTGCGGCGCCTGGCACCGCGGTATCTGGTGTACCGGCGGGTTCCGGCGTAATGATTAACTCCAATGATCAAGTGGAAATTTTTAACAATCGTATTGCTAACAACAATACGGCGAATATTGTGATCTCTAGTTATTTCAGTGCCAATTATGCGGGTCAGCGGACATTAGCGGCTGAGTTTGACCCCTACCCCGAAGAAATTTTGATCTACGACAACACCTTCTTGGGCGGTGGCACTGCGCCCGGTTTCGAGTACTTAGTGCAAGTGAGAGATGCCATTTACGGCCCAACCGG
>QXZU01000039.1 GCA_009886205.1 K189A clade bacterium
GATTAACCCCGCATACTTCCATCTCATGGGGATCTTCGCCGCCAATACCCACACCAAAAATCAACCGGCCAGGGGCAATTCTCGCCATGCTGGCGAGCTGCCGAGCCACGGGCAAAGGATGCCGAAGAGGTAATAGATAAATACTGGTCATCACACCTATGGTTGGGTGCAACTGGGAGAGTGACGCCACCTCAACAAAGCCATCTGTACCTGAGCCGTTTCTAAACGAAACATGGTCCGCCATAAAAATATGATCAAAACCCGAGTCGGCTATTTCGCTGACCGCTTGTTTACGCGCCTCCCAGTCCAATGACCAAAGATTGCTGGGGGTCCCTAGACCAAATTTTAAATCCATTAGTATTCCTTATTTCTAATCAACTCAGGCGAACGTTAGGCTTTATAAGCTAGAGTCCAAAAGCTTCGTCATCTAAACCTAACATTACCCGTCCGGCGAGCTCCATAATCGGTTCACCTACCATCATATGCTGAGACGCCACATGCACATCGCGAAAATGCTGCTGTAGGCAAGAGGTCTCAAACACTGAAGTACCGCCCATGACGCTGTACATTTTATCAATGACTTGAATTGACACGTTTACTGCATGCACTGTTGCCGTGCGCATAGCGCGGCGATCTTGCAGACTGCCGGGGGCAGATTGCGCTGCGTGCCAGCCCTCTTGAATACTTTGATAAAACAGCGCTCTTGCTGCATTAAGCGCCGTATCTGCTTCAGCCAGATCTATATGCAAGGAGGGTCGTAGCGCCAATGTGCGCCGGCTGCCTTGTGGTGTTTTTTCTTTGGACACCCTGATCACTTCCTCCACACTGGCCCGGGCCATACCCAAACAAATTGCGCCAATGGGAATACCTAACAATGCAAACTTGGGGAACTGATATATAGGCTTAGATGCTTGAGCAGTGTCTTCCACATTGCCGGAAAGTCTCTCTGCGGACACCCAAACGTTGTCTGCGACATAGTCACTGGACCCTGAGCCACGCATACCGGAGACATGCCAGTTATCGTGTATCTCAATTTCCTCTGGTTTAAAAAACACTCGGGTCAGAGGCGCCCCTTGGGTTGTGCGTTGGCCGTCAACATCTACTTCGTGCACACCGCCCGAAATCCATTGTGCATTGCGGCAACCTGAGCCCCAACGCCAGTGGCCGTTAATACGATAACCCGGCTGACCGTTTTGTTCCTCAAACAACGCAGTACCCATATCTGCAAACACCCCACTGGTGATCACATTGGGGTTTTGCAACATTTCCTGTAATTGCCTTGCGGGCAGCGCCCCAAATAAATATTGAGAGGTGGCACCAATAAATACACACCACCCTGTTGAGCCGTTTGCCATAGCCAGGGTTTCGCAAATTTTACAAAAAGCTTCTGGCGAAATCCCCAGACCGCCGAGGTCTTCTGGCACCACCAAACGATAAAAGCCGAGCTGGGCAAGCTTGTCTGCTAAATCTTGTGGTAACTGTCGTAACTTGTCGATTTCTCCGCTGCGACGTTCCAGCTCAGGCTGAAGGGCTTCCGCCGCCGCAATCAATTCTTGTTCTGTTGCGCTAACTGCTATGTTCATTTCACTCCCTGTTAGTGGACTGCCAAGCTTGCAAAAACTCAGGCTCGGCCAGCAATATCATGCGTTCGTTAACTATGTATTGCCGTGGGTAAACACCCTTGGCACTGGCTGCGCCTGCGCGAATATTGAGTAGCGTTTTACGCAGGTCTTGTACGTCTTCTATACCTAGCTTGGGCGCACCCGGCGGCCTTACGCGGTGGGCGCCATAAATTTCCGTCACTAAAGACTGCTGGCTTATCACCGTTTCAGCGCCAGCAAGGTAGTCGCCCATATTGCTGTTCGACAAAAAGGCATATAGCGGCCCCGGGTAAACAAAGTCACCGCTGAACAAAAAGCCACTGGTCAAGTCTAGTAACGAAATAGAATCGTCTGTATGACCCGGCGTATACAGCACCTGTAGCTGCCGGTCGCCCAGAAACATCATGGCACCTGGGGCAAGCCATTCATTAATACTTAAGGTGGGTGCAGCAACTCCTTCTGCCACACCCAAATGCTCAGGACCACTCAGCGTTAACTGATTATCCACAGCGCGTGCGCGGATATACGGTAAGTCGACCACAGCAACTTGATCAAAAGTGATTTCATTGCCGGTATGGTCGTAGTGAAAGTGCGAGGGGACAAACGTTATAGGTAAGTCCGTCAGAGATTCGGCGACCTCGCGGATATTGCGGAAGCCTGGGCCTGCATCGAAGAGCACAGCACGCTCACTGCCAACAATCAGATAGCTGTAGTTTTGTTGGGCATAGCGCGGCTCCCCAATGGCAAAGGTCCGCTCATCTAGTGCTTGAACGGTGAAGTAATCATTAAACCAAACCGTGTCAGCGCCCTCATCAGTTGCAGCATTAAGTGGCGGCGGCTGGCCGCTGCTCATCAGCTGAATAACAATGCTGTGACGATTAGCGATACCGCCCCAAGCTAATGCGCAGAGCAGTACTACACCAATAATTATATATTTCACTGCGCCCCTCACCCCAAAGAACCCCAAAACAACCCCAAAAGAACCGCAAAAGAACCCGCACCTTATCCATCCAAATTCAACCAGTGCTAAGCCAACACCTACAAATTACACCTTTAAACGCCCTGCTAGCGCATCGTTCAACGACTGCCGTGCCATCTGCAGACCGCTTTCAAAACGACCAATAGTGAAATGCTCATTCGCCCCTGTGTTTAGACCGCCTTGAATACTCTCGCCTATGACAAAGTCCTCATCAAATACCTGCTGCACCACATTGTAATTAGCCTGCCAGTATTTCTGCGCTTTTTCAGTATCAGCGGCTTCCGGAATGAGCATCAGGCATTGAAATATGCAGCTTGTTTGCCCAGTGGGAATAATCGTATGAATGTATACATGGTCCGTCATAACCTGGACAAAATTGCAGGGGAATAGGTAATTTTGCGTCATAAAGTTTTTGCGATATGACCACTCATCACTGGGTTGCTCTTTGAGCTTTTCTATACCGGCCAGAGGCACAGAGTGACGAACATGCGGGTATTGATTAAGGAACACACCCTGATTGTCTAAATAGCCCGCGCACGCCGTATTTTTGTGCGCTGAACAAAAATGATATTGCTCTTGAAAGCCCTCCAGCGCTATGTGCCAATTCATTTCACGAGGCACAGCCCATTCCTTAAAAATCACATGACTTTGCAGGTTTAACGATTCTAGCTGATCCGCCATAGGCGCTAGCCACGCATCAATATCGACAGGGGTTGCGCTGGTAGATGGCCTGACCCAAATTAGGCCGTGCCGCTCAAACGACGGTAGCTCAACCAGACCTAATTCAGACTTATCAATATCGCCAAAATTTGCGTCCTTTGGTAGACCGCGCAAATTACCATCTAGATCGTAGGTCCAGCTGTGATATGGGCAAGAAAAGGTATTGGCTTTGCCGCAAGCTTGCTGCTCTACCCGGGCACCACGATGGCGACATACGTTTAGAAAAGCTTTCACCGCACCGTCGCGATTACGGGTGATCAACATAGGTACGCCAGTGGCATTGTGTGTAAAGAAAGTGCCGGGGGCCGACAGCTGACTGACATGACCCACTATGATTGGAAATTGACGAAACAGAATATCAACTTCGCGGCGCAACTGATCAGAGTCGGTATATTCAATTACCGGTATCTTCATCACATCTGGTTGTAAATGGGTACCGCCATTTTCACAATACCCAAGCACGGTTGCTATAATCTCGCGCTCTTCCGCTTGGTTATTTTCACTCATAGCCTACTCTACCGTTTTAAGTTACCAACAACACCGACAGACCCACATATATGAGGCCAAACTCTGTCGTTAGACCTTGGAAGCTGCCGCTTCCTGCCTTTTCAACTGCAAGGCCTTTAGTGTCTGCGCATGGGAATCTTCGTCCACTTTGTAGAGCGATATCACCGCAATCATGCCAAGCCATAGCGTAAGAATGGTCGGTACGTAGTAAGCCCCTAACAGCCAAATAGATTCATCTGTCACTTCATCCACCGCGGCACCCGCTGGGAATTCTGCCAGCGCGAGGACAAAGGATGCGGCCAAGAGCCCTAGCCCCTGAACTGTTTTGCGCACAAAGGTCACGCTGGAAAAGAATACGCCTTCTGAACGTCGGCCTGTTTTTAGCTCGGCTTGTTCAACAAGGTCTGCAGTCATAGATGAGAACAGTATTTGGAAACAAATAATTAGGCCTACGTCGATTACGCCGGTGCCAAAAACAAACCAGAATACGAATGGATCGCCGTTTTCTGGCAGTACACCAATAAGGCGCAGGAATACGGGCAACGGTGCGCCAAGAAAAGCCACCAAGCCAACAGCCATAGCACCCTTTTTCTTACCAAAACGCTTAGTCACAATCGGCGCAAGGATCATTCCAATGAGCGCCGCAAGGAACACGCCCATGGTGATGATGCCGGTCTCAATTGAGGTAAATTCCCAGAAGTAAGTGTAGAAATAAAATGCCAACGCCGCAGCCAGACCCGTCGCAATTGCGCCCAACAGCGCCGCACTAAATAGCGCCACAAATGATCGGTTAGCGAGGGTTTCAAAGATCTCTTTAAATATGCCCAGCAAAGTCATTTTGCGTTGGGGCGGCGGACTTTTCAGGAATGGGATTTGGCTGTGGGTGCCCAGGGACGAGACCATTATTGAGATAAAAATGAGTACTGAGCCGGTTATGCCCAATATTTCGTAGCTTTCGCGGTTGAAACGCCCGTCTGGAATAGTGGCGGTAGCCAGCGCCGGGAAGATGAAGAAGAACATCATCACTGTCATCGCGTTGCCACCGGTCCAACCAAAATAGTAGCGAAAACTTAGTAATGTACTGCGCTCTGTATATTCTTCCGACAGCTCTGGCGTAAGCGCGGCACTGGGTGTTTCGTACAACGTAATGAAGGTACGAATAAACACCGCCAAGACCAGCAGGTACCAAAATATTGCAGAATCTGACCATTCAACAGGTGGGTTCCAGAGGAAAAAATAACTCAGCGCAACCGGCAGTGCAGACACGTACATAAACGGATGACGCCGACCAAATTTGGAACGCACGTTGTCTGACCAATAGCCGATTATGGGATCACTGACCGCATCAAAGACCAACGCCGTGGTAATGGCTATACCCACTAACCGCGCATCTAGCCCGATGACTTGGCTGTAGAATAATAAGAGGAAATAGTCGAAACCATTGTTCTTAACGCCATAAGCGACTGAGCCAAAACCGTAGGCCGCTTTTACGCTAAGAGGCAGCTTTCTTTGTTCTTCCATTCCTTTTAATCCTTCACCAATTTTGGGCCTGCCGAGAAGCGAGCTATTCTGCTTACTTTGTTTGCTTTGCCTACTGTGCGCTTATCCGCGTATGAATTCGCGGATAACTTGCCCGGGACGGTTACCCGTGTGCTGCCCATCCGCGATAATCACCTCACCCGCAACGATGGTGGCAGCATAGCCCTTGCCCTTAACGATGAAACGTCCACCACCATGGGGAAAATCGTTAACGTATTCGGGATGACAGGTGCTGAGGTTGGCGTAGTCAATGACATTAATGTCCGCATGCCAACCTTCTTTAAGTTCACCGCGCTGCTTGAGACCAATGATTTCCGCTGACTTGCCGGTAATACGATGAATTGCCTCGGGCAACGTATACACGCCCTGCTCTCGGGTCAGCTCGCTGAGTAATACAGTTGGCGAATCGGTGTCGGTGAAGAAGCCGACGTGTGCACCGGCATCACCCAGCATGGGTACCACATGTGGTAATTGCATGTACTTCCACTGGTTTTCAAGGTGGCCGCCAAACATCCAATAGTTAAAGAATTCCCTACCCTCAGAGGCCAGCAGTCGGTCGACATAAATTTCTACCGGATCTTTACCACTTTCTTCAGCCAGTTGCGCAAGACTTGCGCGGCGATTGAAATCAAGATCTGGGGTCTCATTTGTACCAAAGGGGTGCAGCATGTGTGCAAGCTTTTGCATGTCTCCAGCGGCAATACCCTCAGCGATCAGCTTGGCGCGCGTTGCTTCATGTCGCATGGCCTCCACACGGTCTGCAATGGTTGGTAGCGCCATTAAGTCTTTCCAAGCACTGGAGCTTTTGGTGAACGGCGACAGTTGCGCAAGACCAAAAAACGCACCACTTGGGCGTGTATGACAAAGGCTAGCTAGCCGCTTACCGCCTTCATTTTGTTCCTCAAAAAACTGATTCCAGCGCTCTACACCGCCGTCACCTTGGGGACCGGTACCACCGGAAAACAACACCTGACAACCTACGTCAGTTGCATCTCTAAACATTTGCAACTCTGTTTCATAGCGGGTTTGCATATCGTTTGCCGACTGAAACATTGCGCCAACACCACCACCGTCAACAATGGCTTGTTGAATCGCCTTAGTCTCGCGCAAGTCAGCCCAAGTGCCTGGTGTGCAGCGTCCATCTGGCACCGTATGCAGGAGAAAGCGCGAGGTAGAAAAGCCCACTGCGCCGTCTTCCACTGATTGCTTCACCATTTGCGCGATGTGGTCGAGTTCTTTATCTGTGGCTTGTGCGCCCTCGTCCATGCTGCGGTCGCCCATGGCTTCGTAGCGAATGGCTGAGTGTCCAGCAAGACCAACAACGTTTAGCGCAGGGCGTAATGCCTGTACGGAATCTAAATATTCGCCGTAAGTGGTCCAGTCCCAGGGGAGGCCATCCATAATTGCATCAGCCGCGATGTCTTCTACAGACTCCATCAACTCCGCCAAATAACGGCGATTCTTAGGACTACAAGGTGCAAAGGTAACCCCGCAATTACCGATCATTGCGGTGGTCACACCATGGTAGGAGCTGGAGCTCATCAGTGGGTCCCAACCAACTTGGGCATCTAGGTGGGTGTGAAGATCGACAAAACCGGGCGTAACCACCTTATTCGTCGCGTCGATGGTCTGCGCTGCGCTGTCTGCAGAGAGGTCTCCAATACGTGCGATGCGTCCGTTGCTGACGGCTATGTCCGCCCGCTTGCCTTCTGCGCCAGTACCGTCAATAACAGTACCGCCCGAAATGATTAAATCGTATTCCACAATATCTCCCCCGCTGTAGATTAGTTTTCTTTTATTTCTTTTGTTTCTTTTGTTTCTTTCTAAGTTTCTTACTTTATTTATTTTTGTTCTTTTTTCTTTGCTTTTTTTCTTCTTTCTTTTTGAGGAACAGGCACTGGTGCGACAAAGAAATATCTACATGCCAATACCCACTTTTCCCGTGCTTGAATTTGTCGCGTTATGAGCTTTACGTCAAGGTCCACTTGAAGAAAGTGGCCAACATCACGAGTCCAGTCCCTTGAGTTGTTCTGTCTCTACAAGACGACTGTCTTCCAGAGCAGCAGCTCTGATAGGCGCTATGGCTTGATAATCCGGGTCAGCCAACATGTTTACAAATTGCGCCCGGGTGGGGTAACGCACCAAAATGACTGTATGCCAAGATTCATCGCCAATAAGGGAGCGCAAGGCTTTGCCCATCCATAACGGTTCGCCGCCGAACCTTGGGTTGAGTTTGGCAAATTTACCCCCGTAGACCTGATACGCCTCGCGCCCGCTCATACCGTCCACACCAAAGCCTGTGGCAGCTGTGTCGCGGAATTTTAGTAAATTAAGCATGTACACCGGTTCATCCGGGTTTTGTTCGGCCATTGCACTTAGCGCGCCTTGGTTGGGTTCGATAGATGACATTTTTCTCTCCTAGCATTTATTCATTTTAATTTGTGGAGGGTAAATTTCCCCAATTCCATCATTACCACCCCGCAGGCTGGATTTAAATCCCATCATTGCTGCGCCCCAAGAAGAGAGTTTGCATCTAATTTGTGCTGCAACGTAAATACGGGTTGTTGATGGCCCCAAAGAGGATATAATGAATCGCATTAACAAAACCAAACAAATAGACGCTGTTGCGTAAAAAATCGGGATCAACTTTATGGTAGTAGAAAGAGACCATCACGGCTTCGATGCCCCGGCGCCTCTGGGCCACCCAGGTAGAGCCGGCCTGCCCGAAGGACATTCAACAGGCCCAGAAATTGGCCAACGGTTACCAGAATTCACCCTGCCAAGTGCAGACGGCAATCCGGTTGACTATCACGCTGACCGAGCGGGTCGAAAATCTGTAGTGGTTTTCTACCGATCAGCGGTTTGGTGACCCCCTTGTTGGACGCAGCTCGGCGAGCTTCGCGACGCATTAGGTAAATTTACCGAACACGACATCTGTCTGTACGCCATATCCTATGACGATCAGGAAACACTGATCGAATTCGGCGAAAAACAAGGCATCTCCTATCCATTACTGTCTGATATTGACTCAGAGGTCATCAAACAATTTGGCATACTCAATGAGCAGGTCACAAGAAACGACGCACTGCTGTATGGCATTCCGTATCCGGGCGTATATGTCACAGATGAAGAGGGCGTGGTGGTTGCCAAGTTCTTTCACGACTCATACAAAAAGCGCGACAGCCCTGAACTCTATATCGACGCCGCACTGGGCCAACTCACCCTAGATGAAAACGCCCCGCAAGCAACGGGCGGCGACCAAGACATTAATCTCACCGTGGCCGTACATGGCGGTAAGGGCACCGTAAGACAGGGCGTGGTGCGGCACTTAGTGGTGCGTTTCGAACTGCCAGATGGCTTACATATTTATGGCCCTCCGGTACCAGACGGCATGATTGCGACAACTGTCACGATAGAAGGACCAGAGGGATTCATGGTGATGGCGCCTGAGTTGCCTGCAACAGAAAAGTTAACGCTGCCTGGCATTGCGGAGTTAAACGTCTGGCATGGCACGGTTGATCTCATCTATCCATTTTATGCAACGGGCGAATTAGCCAGCGAGTGTCGGCCCCTTGATGTGCTCAGCATTGATATCAAGGTATTAGTGCGCTACCAAGCCTGCACAGACCAAGAGTGCCTGCTGCCCAGAACAGAAACCCTCACACTGTCATTAGACCTAGATGTGATAGATATTCCTGCCATTGATCTACACAAAGGCCACGGCCAACGCGAAGCCAACTACGATGGTACGGCAGCGCTAAAACGACTGCTGGCGAGAAAGATCAAACAGAACCCTCTAGGTGTGCCGGTTTTTTTGGCTAAAACCCTGTGGCTGCAAATGGGCGCACTGCTGAGAAAATTATCGCGATGACACCGCGGTCTCGAACAGGTGTTTGCTCCGGTTCGTTGGCGCACTTGCCTCTTGCATAGGCGGCTGGCATAGGAGGCTTGCATGGGATGCTTGAATGGGAGCCTTGCATAGGATGCCTGCTGACTATATAAAATGAGTCAGCGGCGAAAGGCGCTGAGCAAAGCGCTCAGATATAAAAGTAGAAGAAAGGTCTAATGCCCTTCACACCCGCACCAGCAAAAGCAAAAGCAAAGACAAGATAAACTCAGCAGGTTTAAATATGGCAAAATTTTTCAAGATGGTGTTTTCACCCATTGTGTTTGGCGTACTCTTTTTGGCACCACTCATCGCCCAATCTATGACTGCTGCCGGGCTGCAAATATTTGCTTTGCCTAACCTAATTGTTGGCTTATTTATCGGCGGTGGCTTGGGATTGATGGCCCATTACAGAGGGAGCTGGATATGGATCAAGTAACCCAAGCGGTAAACTGGGACGAGGTGAGCGCAGAGCAACTGGACGCTATGGAGCGGAAAATAGCCGCCAAGTACATTAAGAAATTCCCCCTTGGGATTATTATTTGGGGCTTTGCAAATACCCTGATTTGGCTGGCGCTGTGGCCGCTGGTGATCTTGGGCCTTCTGCCCATTTGGGCGGCTTTCCCTATTGCCGTAGTCAACGTATGCGCAGCTTACCTGCCCTCGCACGATGCTCAGCACAGCATCATTGCCCGTGAAGGCCATAAGCTACGCTGGCTTAACGAACTATTAGGCCACGTGTCTTTAATCCCCTTTGCCCAATCCTTTAGATATCTGCGCTTCACCCATTTTGAGCACCACGCGCACACCAACAATCCTGACTTAGACCCAGATTTTGATGTTCACGCAGAAAATAGAAAGGTGTATTTCAGAAATGCCCTAATGCGCAAGCAGCCCATTAATGCCACGCGTAAAGACCTCTACAGCGCCGCCTTAGAGCGAGTGGGAAAAAGCGCGGTGGCAGTGGACGCCATAGCGATACGCACCGTCTATACACTCGTGTTATTTGTTGCTGCGTGCAGTGGTTACGCCATAGAGGCCGCGCTGCTGTGGTGGCTGCCACTGCATATTGCGGACATTTATATCCCCTATTATTTGAGCTGGAAGCCCCATCACCCGGGCACAGATCAGGGCCGCTACCAAGACACTGAGGCGTTTAAGAGCACCTTTGGCAACTTAGTGTCGTCTGGTATGCAATATCATGTAGTACACCACCTCTACCCCCGCATACCGTTGATGCATACACCCGCAGCATTCAGAGAAATGCGGCCAATATTGTTGCGCCGTGGCTGCGATTTACGCGGCATGTAGGGTCTTTTTTCAAGGCCGGAGCGAGTAACCGCAAGGCGCGCTTCAACAAACTAGTTTGCACTCAGCGCAACTTGGCCAAGGTCACAGACCACTTCAAACAGTGAATCACCGCGCTCCTTATATTTGGTTTCAAAGGCGGTGATTGGCTTTGCATCGAACAGCTGCCGACCACCGGCTTGAAAACCCGCGGCATTCAACGCCAACACAAATTCTTCGGCGTACACAGACCAATTGGTGCGCATGGTCAGCAGACCGCCCAGATTGATCAACGCCGAAAAAGCCGGCGAGCCATACCAACGCTTACGAAACTGCGACGCCTTAGGATATGGGTTGGGATACAGCAGGAAGTGTTGAGCCGGCTGCCAACCCGCCTCTGCCGCCAACCGCCAAAAGTCATTAACGTCTGCACGCAGAATTAAATAATTTTCATTACTGCTAGTGCGGTGGCGTGCGAGTCGATGTTCCGACTTATCAATACCCAACACCAGAGCATCTGGGAACGCTAATGCCAAGTTACGCGTGCTATCACCGGTGCCACAGCAAGAATCTATGATCAAAGGCGCAGTGGAATCGTCCACACGGCGATGAACGCAGTCAAAGGCGGCGCGGGAATGCTCCGCAACCGGACGCAGCCACTCAGAGCTCAGGTGAGTGGCAATGATCTCTGCAAGATCCTGGCGCGGCTGTTGTTGAGGTGGCTTGCGGTGGTTCACATTAAGCGGCTGTGGCGAAAACCTAATCATACTGGGATTCACGAGCACTGACATCAGCGCGCAGAGATAAGATCACACTTTGGTACCTACTATGGATAGGTCGAAGCCTGTGCCCCATCAATAGTCAGGGCAGAAGCTGTGGTTTGACGATTTTTTCAGTACCTTGTACGGTGATTGATGGTTGCCCGCAGAACGTTAAAAGACTGCCTTAAGCCGCTGGCACTTTATACAGAAGTGTTCAAATCCAAAAATAAGCATGCGACGGACTAAACGTCCTTTGGAGTAACAAAATGCAAATGATCCCACTGTGCCGAATGGTTGAACACTGGTCCGCTATTCAAAAGGACAGAGTCGCTATTTACCACGACGGCGAAACCATCACCTGGGGCGAATTAGACCGTCAGACCAATAGACTGGCTAGGGCCTATGAAGCACTAGGCGTTGGTCAAGACGATTTTGTGACCATTGCATTGCCCAATGGCATTGAGTTTTTTAAGTCCACTATTGCGACTTGGAAAGTAGGCGCAACCCCGCAACCAGTGTCTGCCAAACTGCCCAAATTTGAACGCGATCAGATTGTAGATGTAGGCAACCCAAAACTGATTACCGGCGTGCCCGATGGCTCCCACGAGGGTTATCAAACACTGCCTACCGGATATGAGCCTGACCCCGCTCTTTCCGACGCCCAGCTACCAGAAAAAATTGCCAGCTCGTTTAAAGCCATGACATCTGGCGGCAGCACCGGCAGACCCAAACTTATTGTTACCACTGCGCCTGCCGTTTGGGACATAGATTCAGACCGGCTACACACCCAAATACAAGGTTCTATGCTGATACCCGGGCCGCTTTATCATAACGGCCCCTTTGTATGGGCAATGAGCGCGTTCTTCCGAGGCTGCCAAATCACCATAACCACAAGGTTTGATGCCGAAGAAACCTTAGCCTTAATAGAGCAGCAGCAGATAGATATTGTGTACATGGTACCAACCATGATGCAGCGTATTTGGAATTTGCCTGAGGAAGCTAGAACTCGTTATGACTTGTCTAGCTTAAAAGTGCTTT
>QXZU01000004.1 GCA_009886205.1 K189A clade bacterium
TAACCCAGATGGCAATGATCTGGGCTTCTTTGATTTTGTTGCCCGTGTAGATGCCATTGTGATGGGGCGGGTAACCTTTGAAACTATCATAGAAATAGGCTTAGGTTGGCACTACCCACTGCCGGGCATCATCCTCAGCAGTACAATGGATACTGCCCCTGAAGGGTTTGCAGAACATGTGCAGTTTGCTAAGGGTACGCCGGCGGAAATAGTGGCGTTAGCCAAGGGGCAGGGTTTCACAAACCTTTATATTGACGGTGGCAATACCATTCAACGTTTTTTGCGTGTAGACCTTATTGATGAATTGATCATTACTGAATTACCCATATTGCTTGGCGGGGGAGATCGATTGTTCGATACCCATGATCAGGAGATGAAGTTTGAACTGCTCAGCAGTGAGGTTCTGTTAGGACAAATGGTGAAAAGACACTATAGGAGAGCTAGAGTCGAAGGCTAGCCAAGCGCAACGCTAATGAGCGTTTCGATCAAAATGGCCGTTCGACAAATAGTAAATAACCTGAGAAATGGCCTCATCATTTTTCATCATGAACGGGTGAGCGGTGGCGAGTTCAATATGGTCGTTCATCCCTTCAAGTTTCGTGCGCGCTATCGACACTTTGCCATCATCGTTACCGGGAATGAGCGTTGACAGTATCCAGTTGATACTTTGATTGCCAGCAATGATGCCAACATCAAAATTCGCGGGTCCGAGGCGCTTTGGCACACTGAGTTGGTCTGTACCCAGTTGCATACCTGCATCACCATTTAGCATATAGAAACCGGGTATATCCCTCAGCTTATCTACTACCTCGCTGCCTTGGTTCGGCGGTCCAAGCATGACCACATACTTTAAGTTAGCGATTTCTTTATGAGCTAAGTATTGGCGAACCAGTATTCCCCCTAATGAATGAGTCACGAAACTTATCTCTGTAGAGTTATCGCATGCTGCTAGTGCTGGTTCTATCGCTATTGCGGCCAGCGTTTCAATAGCGTGTTCTCTGGAAGGATAACCAAGGTTGATGACCTTGTGCCCTGCAACAGTCAGCGCATCGCCTAATTTTTCCATTGAGCCCTCGCTCCGTGCTAATCCATGTAAAAGGATTACGCAGGAGGCGTTGGCTGATGGGGTTAGGAGAATTAGGGCCAATGGTAAGATGAATCTCATGGGGTATGAGCGTTTCCAGAATTTCTCAGGCGCAACAGGTTGTGCGTCAACACAACCGGAGTTTTTGAGTAAAACGTTTGCCTAATCATGGTATGAGCTTTGATATTTAGTTCTGGCAAAAAAACCAGCTACCGACATGGCTATGCCTGGAATAAATACCCAAATTAACTCCGAGGCGATGACTGTTAACCCCCACTCGGAGAAAAATGCTTTCACACCTATTGGTGATACCTGGATGGGACGGAAAGGCAGGAAGAGTCGTTCATGGTCAAAAGGCCAATATAGGGCCACGCCGAGGCCGCCGTTGGTCATGGCGTCTAGCAAGGCGTGGGATGCGCAAGCGACAAAGCAAATGACAAAAATCATCATCGGGTGTGAGCGTAGTTGACGCCAGAAAATGCTACATAGTAGAGCGACTAGACCTGCAAACATCAAAGAGTGGGTAAACCCTCTGTGTCCCCATTGAGATTCGTAAGCGATGCCAAATTTGAATGCAATAACGTCTATGTCTGGAAATATGGCCAGTGCCATGGCGAGTACTAAAAGGCGAATGTTAAAACGTTTGCCCTTTAGAGCGGCATAGGTCACCGCGGGAACGACGATATGTGCAAAAGCTGAAGCCATGTATGTCGCCTATGAAGCTGTCTCGTGACACCAAGTATTCGGTGTTGTGTCATCTTCTTTCATCTTAAGTTCTAACGGGTGACGCAGTTCGCGTAAAATTTCGACCTCCTCAGTTGCCGCGCTAGTCATTGGTTTAGTGCGTGTGCAAATATTTGCGTGATAGTAACCTGCTTGATTTGGGCCGTTGTGTAGATACAGTAAATATTCTTTTCCCTCTGTAAAGCGGTACCCACAAACGCAGCAAACAATGACTACTTCGGTAGCGAAACGTTCAGGATGGTCGCCTTTCAACGACTCGATAGTAACGAAAGTTGTCCTTTGTTTTTCGAAGTGATCGCTGCTCTCTATCGCTTGCACGTTGTTTGATGATTTTAGTTTGCTTTTACTGTTATCTCGAGTGGACTCGGCTTTTGCCCAGACGACAATGGTTGCGGATGCGAAAGCTGCGGCGACTTGATCTTCAAGGCTGCCGTGTTCGCGAATACATGAACAACTCATTGCATTTGCTGAGGTGAGGAATAAGGCAATTGTTGTTAGGAATAGTTTCATAAGTGAGTGCATGCCTAGGTGTAAATTTTTCGCGCGATTAGCTTTGTAAAATGCCTCATGTATTCCGAGAAAGCCAATTTCAGAATGACGTAATTACTTACCCAATTTGAGTTGGTCACCGGTCATGCCTCTGGTGCCCCAGTCATGCGCGGGGGCTTGAGCGATAGATATTTCAATGTCTGCCGGTTGTATGCCCAGTTCTGTTTCGATTCTTGTAAACAGTAGGTATACGAGAGCCTTTCTCGCCGAAATCTCTCGGCCCTCCATAATAGTAATTTCAATAACGGTGTAGTCTTCAGAGCTACCTTCTGGGTAGAAAAAATTTTCCGCTTCGAGAGGAAAGAAGACGTGTACCCGTTTGCCGTTCGGGAAAGACAGTGCATCTATCATGCACAGGTTGATTACATTAGAGAGTTTGGCCTTAATCGGATTCAATTTTTCCTTTAGGCCGTAAATGCGGATCATGATTGCTTTATTCTCACTTGGTGGAGGAGCGGTGTTAACAACATACTAATTGTTAAAAGAGTTTAGGAAGATAAAACCAATGGGCGCTACTAATTTTGCGAGCAAAAAACATAATGTCACAGTGAAAAGTCTGAACAGAAACTCAGAGACGATACTGCCGGAAATTTTCGATTGGCCAGAAACGAATCCACATAGGCTGTCATAAGCAAAACGCGAAGAGGGGTAAAAAAGAGCAGACAGAGCCGTAAAGGCCATTAATGGTAACGACAGGGTTGGTTGTTGATAACCTTGGCGGAAGGTTACGGGCGCGAGTGCGGGAAATGTGCAACTTATAGCAAACTGTTGAAAATAGGATTCTAACGTCAGTCGGCCAAATGGATTCTCGTTTGGTTTTTTCATTTTTTTCGAGGTCTATTTAAAGAATAAATTCCAGTCCATTGATACAGCTCTGTGTATTGGTGAGCGGGTGGCTTGGGTTGTTCTGTTTGCAATTTCTTCGCAAGTTCTTTGAAATTTCTTCGCCCATGTTCATTCGTACCTGACTCTTATTAGAAGTTGAATCTAGTTCTTTGCGGGGGGGAAGCCGTTAGGTGGTAAGTGTAGGCCGATGGATGGTGTAGTTTGTCGGCGTCGCTGGGTCTGGCTGATTTGCAACATCTACACAGCAGGTCGCAGGGTTTCTTGCTTGCGGTTTATGTGTTTGAAAAAATTAAGTGGTTACTCGGCCCACACCCGTGATTAACGGGTGCTCGTGGGCAGCTTGTTAGGTTTTATTGATTGGAAATGATTTTAATGACGTTCTGGCTGTGCAGGCCACATTCTTTCTTGGTCTCCTCTTCCCACCACCAACGTCCAGCTCGTTCATGTTCTTGTGGGCCAATAGCCCTGGTGCAGGGCTGGCAGCCGATTGAAACAAAGCCGTTATCGTGGAGGGGATTGTAAGGCACTTCATTGACTCTGATGTACTGCCACACATCTGCTGATGTCCACTCGGCCAGCGGGTTGAACTTGGTCAACTCATTCTCTGGGGTCGAAAAAGCAGCATCTATTTGCTCTAAAGGCAGGTCTGTGCGGGTCACGCTTTGGTCTTTGCGCTGCCCGGTGATCCAAGCTTTCAGGTGGCTGAGCTTTTGCTTTAACGGCTGAATCTTTCTGACGCCGCAGCATTCTCCGTGGCCGTCCTCGCGGAAACTAAATAGGCCTTTTTCTTTAACCAATTCGCCCAGCGCTTTGGCATCTGGCGACAGCAGCTCTATGGGTGTTGCGTAGTGCGTTCTGATCTTCTCTATAAATTCGTAGGTCTCAGGGTGCAGGCGTCCTGTATCTAGTGAGAAGACATCAACCGCATAGCCTAGGCGGTGGATCAGATCTATAAGCACCACGTCTTCTGCGCCGCTAAAAGACACTGCGATGGTGCCTTTTTCGAAACGCGTGAGCGCATCATCCAGAAGTGCTCTTGTGGTTGCTATTAGACTGTTGTCTTGTGTCTGGGTGTTTTCGGAAGCCATTACTGCCTCGTTCCTTTATCTTTTGTCCAAGTACTTTGGGTGCGAAGTGTGTTTTTTCGCTACTCATCATTTCACCAGCGCAGGCTAACAGCGCAAAAGCTATTAAAAAAAGAACATCTTGCTATATGCTTACGCCAAATTAATTAGTGGGGCATGTTTTGGATATTTTGTGTTTGGATCTAGAAGGCGTTTTAGTGCCAGAAGTTTGGCAGGCGGTAGCGCGAGAAACTCAGTTACCGGAGTTACTCAAGACCACTCGGGACATTCCGGTGTACGAAGATCTTATGGATTATCGATTGGATATTTTGCATAAGCAGGGCATTACCCTTACCGATATTCAAAACGAAATTGCCAAACTTAAGCCTTTGGATGGCGCAAAAGATTTCCTTGATTGGGCAAGTGAACGCTTTCAGGTGGCCATTATCTCAGACACGTTTTACGAATTTGCTGGGCCGTTGATGGTGCAATTAGGCGATCCGTTCTTGCTCTGCCACAAGCTGGTTGTCGAAAATGACCGTGTGGTGGGCTACAAGCTGCGTCAGACCGATCCAAAGCGGCACTCAGTAAAAGCATTTAAATCTTTAGATTTGAAGGTCATTGCGGCGGGGGACTCGTTTAACGACGTGTCTATGCTTGAAGAGGCAGATCATGGCATCTTTTTTCAAGCCCCAGAAAATGTGCGCGCCCAATTTCCGCAATATCCGTTGGCGGAGGACTATGCCCAGCTGCAGGCGCTGATTGAAGAGGCGGTAGGCTAGCCGTTGTCTAGTCATGTAGACTAGGGGCAGGCTTTGAAGTGATCAATGCTCTTTTAATCACGTATTGATGAGCAGTGATCCAGAAATAAATATGCTTCGCGTGCGCTCAAAGTGCGCGATTGTGCAACGCCCAGTGTCGATGGGTAGGAAATTTGGAGAAAGAATAGAATGAGTCAAGGTAAGAAATTTCGCGCAGCTATGGCGAGCGAAAAACCGTTACAAATTCCAGGCACTATTAACGCGTATACCGCGTTGATGGCTGAGAGCGTTGGATATAAAGCCATCTATTTGTCAGGTGGCGGCGTCGCTAATGCTTCCTACGGCTTGCCAGATCTTGGCATGACTTCCCTAAATGACGTTTTGGAAGATGTCCGTCGTATAACTGCGGCGACCAGTGTGCCGTTGCTAGTAGACATTGATACCGGCTGGGGTGGCGCTTTCAATATTGCGCGCAGCATTAAAGATATGACTGCAGCAGGCGCCGCCGCCGTGCATATTGAAGACCAAGTAGCGCAAAAGCGCTGTGGTCATAGACCCAATAAATCCATTGTCTCAGTGGCTGAAATGGTAGATCGCATCAAGGCAGCAGTGGATGCGAAAACAGACCCAGATTTTGTCGTTATGGCTAGAACAGATGCTTTGGCAGTGGACGGTATGAATGCGGTTGTGGATCGTGCTGGCGCCTTTGCGGAAGCCGGTGCTGACGCAATTTTTGCTGAAGCGATGACAGAAATTGGCATGTACGCGCCCATCGTTGAAGCTGCCGGTATTCCAGTACTGGCTAACTTGACTGAGTTCGGTGAAACCCCGTTGTATACCGCTGATGAACTTGCGGCAGTAGACATTGCCATGGCCCTTTACCCGCTCTCAGCCTTTAGAGCTATGAATAAGGCGGCACTAAACGTTTATCAGGCCATACGATCTGAAGGCACGCAAACATCCGTAGTGGACACCATGCAAACGCGTATGGAGCTTTATGATTTCTTGGGTTACCACGAGTATGAGCAAAAGTTAGACCGACTGTTTGCTGAGCAGGCCTAATTACCAACAAAGGTTGTAA
>QXZU01000040.1 GCA_009886205.1 K189A clade bacterium
GCAAAGTCTATGCACGCTGATGCAAAACCCCAGTTGGTGTCAGGAAGCTCGATTCAGTTCCGCGCAAGGGCGGCACCAAGCACAAGAAGAACTCAATACATTGGTTGGGCAATGGACCGCTACAAATGAGGCCTACGACCTCATGGCCCGTTGCCAACGTGCTGGCGTACCGGCGGGGGTAGTGCAAGATGGCGCAGATCTAGTAGAACGAGACCCGCAGTTGGCAGAGGTAGACTTCCTGCAAGCTATGGACGATGTACACCCTACGCTAGGGCAGACTTGGTTTGACCGCTTACCCCTGCATTTTGAAAAAACCCCGTGCAATGACTATCAAAGAGTCCGAGCCATTGGCGAGGACAACGAGCAAGTACTGAAAGATTGGTTGGGCATGGACTCAGCCAGCGTTGCAGCCCATGCGGCGGAAGGCACCTTGAGCTAGGTGCAAAATGCGGGCAAGCGCTAGGAGCTGAGTCAATAAGGGCGTTAGCAAAGGCGTTGGAAAAAGAGTTAGGGGAAAGTTGGGAAAAAGTTGGGAAAGGCACTGAGAAAAAAGTACTAAAGCACTCGTTAAAAACGCGGCAAACTCAAACCTCAGCAAACCATTTGTCTATTATCCACTGAGCACAGCGCGTGTGCTCAGCTAACGTGAGTTCATTTAACGTTTGCTGCCCAAGCGAGCCGTGAGAGGAACGACCAAGCAACCCCTTCTCCAACAACAAACCCAACCCGCGCACCAATTTGTTTTTTTCTTTATAGGGTGGCAACTCAATGACACCCCCCCTCCCGCCGTGAGACAGCGCCTCGTACAGCATCGATGCGCTATCTGCGCTCACCCAAACATAACCTGAAGTGGCTAACTGGCTGCTCAGCCAGCCATCTGGCGTATCTCGCCAATGCACCAAACTGGTATTGTCGGGCAAAGAAAGTTTGGCTTGCAGAGTTTGCGGCGTCCTCGGCGAATCTGAAATTTGCCAATGCACGCCTGGCATAGACGCGGTCAATGCGGCCACCTGTTCAGCAACTTCATAATCGTCCCAGAGGAAGTGCTTATTCACCCCTCCGAGCAAAACCACACCTTTGGTTGGGTCTTTTTGACCCGCAACCACAGGACTTAGCATGCCCGTTGTACGAAAAATATTCGGGCGGTTAGGCGCATTGTCATGTTCAGGCAGTAAAATCAGATCAAACAAAAATAGCGGCAGCGAAGGCTTCATAAGCACCACTGCCTTGCCGCCTAAATGCCAGCGCGTACGCAACATTGCCCATTGTACTGCGCGGCCAGCACCCACCAACAAATCTGGCTGAAGCACGCCTTCACCCCACTGACGCTTGAGCCAAGGCAAATCTTCAGGCAGCGATACAGTTGTGACCGCCAAGCCATTATCTTGCACTAGCCCAGCGTCACTTTGACCGTTGAGAATTTCCTCAAAACCTTGAATCAGTCCCGCTGTTTGCTTCTCGTGGCCGGGGCGACCATCTACAAAGCGCCATATTTGAATTGGGGTACGAATAATAGCTGTCCCATTGAATTTACCGACAATATAACCTGATAAGACCCCGAAAAACCTCCCCTTATCTGGTGCCTTCAACCGAAAGCACAGACCAATAGCTCAGACCACTGCATAAAAGCCACCGCACAGGTTATGATCACGACGTGTCCAAGCGCCCACTACTGAAGAGAAAGGATAAACACCCTCCACATGCTCGACTTACTCGCAAACGGTCAATATGAAGTCTTTGTTTTGCTCATCGTGGCACTGATCTTATCGCTAAGTTTCCATGAATACGGCCACGCCGTTGTGGCCAAATGGTTTGGCGATGACACGGCGGAGCGTGCTGGCAGGTTGACCATTAATCCAATCGCCCATATCGACCCAGTGGGCTTAGCCATGGTGGCCATCGTGGGGTTTGGTTACGCCAAGCCCGTACCCACGGATCCACGTAATTACAGTCGCCCTAGCGCCGACCTATGGGTTGCGGCAGCGGGCCCATTTATGAACCTCTTATTGGCGGTCATCAGCTGGAATGCTTACTTGTTCGCCGCCAGTAATGGCCTGCAAAGCGCAGCTGGAGATCAATTTTTTACCATACTGGTGTTGATCAATCTCATGCTCATGTTATTCAACATGATTCCACTTGGGCCATTAGACGGCCACTACATACTCCCCCACCTGCTGCCCAAAAGCCTGGCGCACAAGTATCGTTTTTATAATGCCAAATACGGCACAATGATTTTTCTCGGATTGGTCGTACTGAGTATTGCGGGCCTACCCATCTTTTCGTCAATGGTAGAACTGGCGCAGTATTTGATGGGACAAATCATCTTTGTCTAAGTGCGTTTTTACGCAAGCTTTGGGCGTCGGAAAGAGAAAGGAAAACGAGAAGGAAAACGAGAAGGAAAGGCAAAGGCAAAGGCAAAGGCAAAGACTTAAGACCCAGTTTTTGCATAAAGCTACCGCCAAGACCCTTAAGTCTTAGCGGCAAAGTTTACAGACTGTCTAAAACGACCTAGCTCAGAGATTGATCCAAGTCGGCCAAA
>QXZU01000041.1 GCA_009886205.1 K189A clade bacterium
AGAGGCATCGTCAGCTGCACTAAAAGCGCCATCCGCGTTGGTGTCACACTTCAAAGTAGTGCCGTCTAAAACAGTAGGTCCTACCGCGTTAGCAACCTTATTTAGGTTAAACAATGGGCCATAGCTGTTCGAGTAGTCTGATTCGCCATAGTTAAAATAGGCTTCCCATACGATGCCATTATTTAACTCGCCTTCCATTCCACCAACTGCACGAACTGTTTGTACTTCACTAAAACCAGTTCTAGGTCCATCTTCTACTAGACGACGACGCCAATCAGAGATGTCTGCGCCTGTCGTGTTATAGGCGTTGTTCGCTGAATAAGGCGCGTCGAACCCGTAGAACGCCAATGGCGCTAATGGCTGTTCAGCAAGTGCATAAGAGCTCTCGCGATCAACGTACTGAATCTCACCAAAAATGCGAGTTTCGCCCAGCATGCCGATATTCGATAGACCTTCTACTACTCGCTCGCCAGTGGCGTTCAAAATCCAACGCTCGTTTGGCTGACGCTGGAAGTTTATTGGTGCGTAGTTGTAAGCGTCTGTTGCGCCGCTGTAAGCACGCAGCCCACCAGCGCCATCACCAGTGTAGTCTGGGCCTAAAGTTTGACCGTCATATCGACCCCAAGGCGGTGCAGATGAACCACCGTTAACCCATTCACCGAAAAGCAGGTACTTAGCTTGCTTGGCCCAATCGCGGTTAGCGGCTCTGGTAGCGTCTTCTTCTACACGAGTAAGACTCATCATGTAATTGCTGTCTTCAGATGAATCACCAGCAGTGATTGACCATTCAGTTTTTTCACCATCAGATTCGCTGGACTGACCAGTTTGATAAGCAAAAGCAACGCCTTCAAAATCGTCACGCAAAATAATGTTGACTACACCTGCGATGGCATCGGAACCATAAATCGCTGAGGCACCGTCTTTAAGCATTTCAATACGTTCAACCATTGCAACAGGAATAGTGTTTAGATCGACAACACCAGAATTACCACCTGACGAATCTGGCCCGCGACGACCATTGATCAGCACTAATGTGCGTGAAGATCCAAGTCCACGCAAAGAAATATTCTGCGAACCTGAACCACCATTGTTTACAGCTGTCGTCTGAGCACCACCAGCAATAGCAGGCGCTTCACGAAGGAACTGACCGATAGATGTAGCACCACTGCGCGCAATCGAACTTCTGTCATAAACAGCGACAGGGCTTGGGCCATTTAGGTCGTTGCGTGGAATCCGTGAACCGGTTACCACAACCTCCTCTATCATCGCCTCTTCCGCTCCAGCTAGTGCAGGTACCGCAACAGCGGCTGCACTCACATTCACGGCGAGAGCAAGCTTGACCGCTAAGGCTAGGCTATTTTTCTTCTTATCCATTTTCTCTCCTACCCTACTGTTTAAGCAGGGATACGTTTGCAACTCTGGCGCAAACCAGAACCCACGCACCGTTCTGGTGCGGGGCGCAGTGTACCTTTTGCAAACCATAAGTTCACTAATATTTCACTATTTCTCAATTTTTTACAGGAGTTCAATCTAGGAATATTTCCCCGCCGATAAAGAGAAAACGAGGCAAAAACTGTGGCTAGGACGAGTTTTCTTCCCAATGTATCTAAAATATATATCCAGGGGCTATTCACAGAACCTTGGAGTTTCGCTCTAAAAATGGAGAACGGTTGACAGTTGATGCACTAATTTTGAGCAAATAGGAATTCAAAAACGCCATAAAGTCCCGGGCACAACAAACAACCTAGCAGAATTTTAGGCCTTAACAGTGCCCAGCAAATCCAACGCGTCATCACACCAAGCTAAAGCGGTTTGTTCTTGGCGAATACCCGCCAGCAGCGACAAATAAACCCCCTTTTTGCGATCTGGCAGGGTCGATGGAGAGGCGTAGTTACGCGCCTCAATTTTGCGATACAACTCCAACTTCCGCGCATGCTCTACCTGGCGTTGCGCCACTGCCTCGGTGACTTGTTCAACCGGCACCGAACCAACGTTAAAGAGTTTGATGAAGAGCTCGTCCTTTGCGCCCCTATGTCGAGTGGACTGAGTTATCCAAGAGTCGAGCATCTGCCGGCCTTGATTCGTTAACGAATAAATCCGCTTATCGGGTTTGCCATGCTGGGGTACTTCCAACACGTTCACACTGCCCGCCAAGTGCAAGCCCTTGAGTTCACGATAGATTTGTTGATGAGAGGCCTGCCAGAAGAACCCCAGCGACACGTCAAACTGCTTCGCCAGTGCATAGCCTGTCAAATCTTCATCAAGCAGCGCCGTTAAAATTGCATGGGATAAGGACATGAAAAGCCTTGAAGCCGTTAGTCGTAGTGCTAACAGTGTAACGGTGATAAGGAATAATGCACAAATCTTTATGCAAATAGTTGCATATAATTACCCTTATGCAACACTGTGCATATTAGTCACTCAACCCTAGGTTTTTTATATGGCAATTCCAAACATCATGGCGGGCAAGCTGAGCATTCCCGTAGTCGCTGCTCCGCTCTTTATTATCTCTAACCCAGACTTGGTCATCGCTCAATGCAAGGCCGGTATCGTTGGCTCATTTCCCTCTCTGAACGCACGCCCCATCGAAGTTTTGGATGAGTGGTTAGAACGCATCACCACAGAACTTAAAGCTTATGATGAGGCCAATCCTGATAACCCGTCAGCGCCGTTTGCAGTAAACCAGATTGTGCATCGCTCAAACGATCGACTGGACCAAGACATGGACCTGTG
>QXZU01000042.1 GCA_009886205.1 K189A clade bacterium
GGAACCCAAGTTGTTTGTATTGCTTGAGTTATTGGTAACAGACAGCCAGTTGACGCTTTCGGTGACGCTTGTCACGTTTAAGGTGCCACCGCCGGAGTTGGCAAGGTTAAAATTCTGTTGTGATTGTGTCAGGCCAAAGTCGATAGTAGCGGGTGATATTTGCAGTTGGGTAGGCAGTGGTGCCAAGGTGCCAGACGCCAGTTCTTGCGCGGTGTTTACGGCTTTCATCGCGTTGATCAAGCCATAGCCAAAGTCACTGTCTCGTCCTTCCACGCCTAGGTCGTCACTAATTCTACCCTCAATGAGTACTCTATCGAATTCCGCTGGGGTCATGTTCGGTGCCACAGATTTCATGAGCGCAGCAACCCCTGCCACGTGGGGCGAAGACATTGAGGTGCCCTGATAGTAGCGATACCCGTAGGTGGTAGAGCTTTCTCTATCGTTGCCGATGGTGCTTAGCACGCCGTCTGGTGTGCCGTTTCCATCCGCATCTTCATCTAGATCTCCGCCGGGTGCGGTAACATCTATACTCTGGCCAAAATTAGAATAACTGGTGCGTACATTTGATTGATTCACCGCTGCAACTGATACAACGCCGTCGTATGAAGCTGGGTACTCTTGGTTAGCGCTGCCGCTGTTGCCAGCCGCTGCGACAATAATAACGCCAGCATCACGTGCAGCTGTAATAGCGCTTGCCTCACTGGATGAAAATCCGCCGCCGCCCAAACTCATGTTAATGACGTCAGCACGTTGCGTTGGCACTTGACCACTAGCGTTTTCAAGTCCAGCTGCGTAAAGAATGGCCTGTATTAAGTCGAAACTAGTGCCGCCCTCTAGGCCTAAAACTCTCATTGGCATAATTCTGCTTTGCCAAGCAACGCCAGCGACGCCAGCGTTGTTGTTAGTAGCGGCTGCTACCGTGCCGGCTACGTGAGTGCCATGGAATGAGCTACTCCCATCACCTAGCCCTCGGTCGCCGGGGTCCTCTGGGTTGCTGTCAACGCCGTCGCCATCTCCAGCGTTGCTGGCATTGCTTATCATGTCATACCCCTGAACTAACTTGCCTTGGAAATCAGGGTGGTCTGCTAGGATGCCGCTATCAATTACTGCAACAATTACATTGGGGTTGCCGGTAGTGATATCCCATGCTTCAGGTAAACGGATATGTGGGTAGTGCCATTGTTCGTTATAAAGCGTGTCATTGGGTACTGCGCGGCTATGGCGCATAAAGTTGGGTTGAGCGTCGCTAATATCCGTTCTTTGCCTTAACGCTTTTATCGCCCAAATTGTTTCTTGCTTATCTTTTTGATTGTCGACGTTGCTTGTTAGGGTTCGTTGTGAACTTAGTTGTTGATTGATTGAGTTTATCATTGCATTGCGTTGCCCAGCACTGCCAAAGCTCATCAGCTGTGGTTTGTCTGCGGCTACATTGGCCATGATCAAGCCCTGAGATTTTAGACTGTTCAAATTGGCCTGCATCTGGGCTATAGGTTTGTTGCCGTCCAACTGAAATACTGCCTGGTTCGGAATAAAGTCATCGAAGCTCGATAGCCTGCCGTTTTGATCGCTAGAAGAAACGCTTAGTCCCGCTCTTTGGCCAACGTTTAAAACATAGTTAGAAGCGCCAGAAAATGCAAAAACGCGTATGAAATAGTTGCCCGAGGTCGTAACGTCAATGACCTCTGTATTACCCACACCCAAAGAGTCGTCAACCAATACGCGCGTGCTGTCATACAACTCAATGTCCAAGTCAGCGCTGTCTTCACCGATAGTCAGAATAATCTGATCATTGTTCGCAAGCTCAAGGAAAAAGAAATCCTCATCTCCGGAAATATCTAAGTGTCCGCTTTCGCCAGAGTTGGGTAGATTTACATAGCCGCCTAACATGCCGGGTGAAAATATTTGTTGGGCCTCCGTGAAGGAGTCGTTGTTTACTATTGTGGTTGTTGTGTCGTTCACGTCAGAGTCGATTTGGGTTCCGGGGGAAATGCGTACTGAGCCATTTACGTTAAAGGGCCCTAAGCTGCCTGTTTTTGTGAGCGCCAAAAAAAATGCGGGAGAACTATTGCCTGCAGCGTCGGTGAGCACCAATGACGCGCTGACTCGCCCGTTAGCAAAGGTCGAAAGATCTAATTGGATTGATGTGGATGAAGCGTTGACGATTCTTCCAGTTCTTACTATTTCGTTGGGGCTTGGTGCGGAATCCTCCACGACTATTCTATAGGTAGTACCTAATTCCGCATTTTCGATGCTCAGTGAAAAGCTTGCTTCATTGCTGGCACTTATAACCGCGGTGGCAGTCGCGAGGGCGTGGTTCATCGGTGCCACGGTATCTATGATATAAGTTTGCCTAATTACTTGGCTTCTTAGGCCTGTGCTGCCAATAGCGATAAAGCTTAATACAGTATCAGTTGAAATATTGATTGGCGCGGTATACCTGTTAGAGGTGTTGTCTGGCGTGCTTGAATCTGTGGTGAAAAATATGTTTGCGCCAGCAGTTGCTGTGAGTGTGACGGATTGGGTTGTGTTAAAGGCCCCTCCTGAAACGCTTGCGGCTACTGTAGGAGCCACAGCGGGAGTGGCTGCTGGAGGTGGCGTGCTGGGCGTATTTGAACCGCCACCGCCACAGCCGGAGAAGAGGAGAATAACAACAGCAAACTCTGCTAGTTTTAGGAATCTCATAGCCGGTACCTCTGTCACATTGCCCTCAAGGCGAATCTCGCTGTTAAACCCATCAAGATAGATTTTTCTCTAGCAGTGTTACGATTTTAGATGGTTCTAGAAAGCAGCATTATGACCAGAAATGTCAAGGGAATGCCGGCAGGCGGATCTAGTTTTAGATTAGACGTGTGCTTGGGTGGGGGAATCGTTCTACCAATGGGATGACTTTGGGCACGTAAACCTCCACAAACTGTTTTGCAGTTTTGTGTCGATCAAGGTCTTCTTGAGTAGCCCACCATTCGACAAGAATGAAAGTTTGGGCGTCTGTCTCAGATTGGTAGACTTCGAACCGTTCGCACCCTTCCTCGGTGAGAGACACTTTGGCTTGGATGGTGAGCAAGCTGCTGATTTCTTCTATGTCTTCCGAGCGTTTCGCCCGCAAGATAACGTTGTTATGAATCATTCGGTGTCCTTGTCTGCATGTCTTTTGCTGGTGTTGGTTGAGCGCTACCTTTTATGCGTATTTTTATCTCCTGAGAGGCGTCCGCCAGCATTGCAGGTCAGTTTGCCACAGAAAACGCGCCCTAGTCTTAATGATTTAAGCTGCGGAAAACCCATAGAATGGCAGTCACAAGCTGCGCGTGTTTGCGTCGAAATTTGCAGAAAACATTGAGCGGTAAGGTGAGGAATAAGGTGAAAGGCACGATGAAAGGCACAAAAACACTTTTAGCGACATTGGGTCCTGCCTCAGTGGTTGATGACAACTTGTCCACAACCAATATTCGTTTATGGGCTGGTGCTGCGCCCGAGAGTTTGGGTGGCGAGATCATAGACCAGCCCATGCTAAGTGTGCATTTAGCCGAATCAGGCAATGGTTGCGGCGTTATCGTTTGTCCTGGCGGCGGTTATCGTAGCTTGGCCTCAGATCATGAAGGCTTGCAGGTAGCGTGTTGGTTGAACGCGCAAGGCATTCATGCATTTGTGCTGCGTTATCGATTGGGACCAAAATATCACTCTAGTGTTTCTCTCTTGGATGGCTTGCGCGCAATGCGCCTCGTTCGTTTCCATGCTCACAAGTTGCAATTAGACCCCACTAGGTTAGGGATGCTTGGATTTTCTGCGGGTGGCCATTTAGCGTTAGCAGTCGCTACCCACGATTCATCAGTTGCTAAGAGGGGTGCTGCTGCGGATCCAATCGATGAGGTAAGTAGCCGACCAGATTTTGTTGTACCAGTTTATGCGGTGACCAACGGCGCGGTGAGAGGGCGTAAGGCGGACGAATATGCGCCGACAGATACGGCGGTGACCGCCACCACCCCCCCGGCCTTTATTATGCATACCCATCAGGACAGCGTTGTACCTGCTAGTCAGTCAACTTTGATCTACAACGCATTGCTTAAGGCAGGCGTGCCGGCTGAACTGCATATATTTAATCAGGGTGATCATGGTCTTGGTCTAGCTACTGATGATCCGGATGTGGGGCATTGGCCCAAGTTATTGCAGGCATGGTTGCGTAGGCATAGCTTTTTGACGGATAAAAAAAGACTGGCGGTGAATG
>QXZU01000043.1 GCA_009886205.1 K189A clade bacterium
AGTGGTCTGCGGCGGATATTCACTGCTACGTCGCCCCTAACGCTAGGCACGTTTGTAGGTCGTTGGGGTGCGCTATGGTTTAAAGTGCTGTTGTTTTGAGTTTTTGTAAAGGTTTGTAGCAACCCTTGGCTTAGCAAAGAGCAGTAAGGAATTGGTGTTGAGAGACTTAGGTAACAATCGTAAACGCGCTCGAACAGCCGAAGAAAAAGCGCTTCGCCGACAGTAAATTTTGGATGCTGTGGAAGCGATCTTTGCTAAAGGTGGGTGCGATTCTTTCTCAATGGCTAAGCTCAGCAGAGAAGCCAGTGTAGTGAAGGGCACATTGTATCTCTAGTTTGAGACGGGAGAAGAGGTGTTTTGGGTCTTGTACAATCAGAGCCTAATACGTTGGAGTGAGGCCTTTATCAGCAGCCTTGGTGACAGCATGAGCGACTTAGAATACGCGGAATTGTTTTATACGACCGCTATGGCTGACGATGATTATAACCCGCGGCAGGCGCGGTTGGCGCAAAGCATTGAGCATAATGTTTTGCTGCAAAGTTGTGTAGAATCGAAGCGGCTTTTTATCAATCGAGTGGACCTATTTGCGAAGGCGAGGGTGCTGTTATTGGGCCAACTTTGGCACAGTCAACAGAGGTTTTTGGTACCTTAGGTGTGTTGTTGGTAGGCGCCACTAGGGCGGATCAAACGCCTACGTTTGAGGGCGGAACCCTGCCAGCGGATGAACAAGCGCGCTTAAGTTCGTTTTCTTCAAAAGATGTCTTCGTTAAGAACGCTTGTAGACTCATAGCCGCAATTCGTTCTGGCGACAGCTAACCTTGGGCCAGCTAGTCTTCGTTAACTTAAGTGTAAGTCTCCCGTTAAACAGGTGACCCCTTACTTAACTTGAATGCTGCGCGATGCGCCGCTAAATTTCAGGCCCTGCGGGTCTAGCCCTAGGTGTATCAAGCGGTATTCCCCAGCATCAATATTTAGCGGTATTTGCCATTTTAGTGTAGCAACCAATGCCTTTCCTTCCGCGCGCCAGCGCACGGTTGTATCCCAATCGCCGTCGTTCACCAGCGCTTGCCAACTGCCAGCGGTGTTGCGCTCAACACTCATGAAGTTATTGCCAGTTACGTAGTTGGCGGTTGGGTTACTCGACCAAAATTCGGCTTGGACAGTTTCACCTTTGCGATACTCGGTTTTATCTTCGCGATCTTTCGCGAGGGTGTCGCCATAGTTTGCGCCCATAGGCAGTGCGGGTAGTGGGCCGGTTGGGCCAACGTAAAGTTGCGCCTCCGCGGATTTGCCGCGCCAATCATCGTAGGGTGTGGTGGACACAACAGGCGTGCCGGCATTTAGGCCACTGGCAAGCTGGCTGGCAATTTGTTCGTAGGCCGGCAAGGTCCAGCGGCCATGCAGGGTATGGCCGCCCTCGTAGTGTTGAATTAAGTACTCTTCTGGCGTGGTGACATAGCCCGCGTAGCCGTTGGCATAGCCTGCAAGGACAATGTGACTTGCCCAGTCATCTAGCTGGCTCATAACAGCCGCGCGTAAGCGTCGTCCGGCCATGGTTGTCACTTCAGTGGGTAGGGCCAGTATGACCAGCTGCCCTATGCGGGCAACCGTTACCGAGCGGATTTGTGACTGCAGAGACGGATCTCCCGTGCCCGTTTCAAACAAAATTGGCTTGGGCGCCTGACATGCTTGCACAGACTTGGTCCACTTTGGCGCGCCAGTTAACCAGCGAATTAGGAAGTCTAAAACAACCCGTTGTTTTGTCATGCCCTCGCTAAACAAGAAGTGCCCGCCACCATCTTCGGTAGATCCGCCGGCAAACGCATAGCCGTAGGCTGATGGGCAGGTTGTTTGTGTGCCTGTGTGCGTGTAGCGCTCGCTTACCTCATAGTTGGCAAGGTTGACATATATCTGCCGCGTCTCAACGGGGCCGCTCAGAGCATCGTTAGCATTGGCAAATATTTCCAGCGCGGTTTCTAACTGACGCTGGCCCATAATTTGGGTTGTTTCAACATCGGTCTCTCCCGGCCCCGTGTTATTCAGGTTCGTATTCGGAGTAACGTCCCCCGGGTCGGCCTGTGCAAAGGCTGCAACGAAATCATTTTTATTGCTATAAGTAGTGCCGCGTAGCTGCTCCATCTTTAGTGAGGCGTAGCCCTTGTGGTCGCCAGAGATAAGCGGGTTGTAGAAGTTCATAGCGGTTGGGTGCAGTGCGTACCAGTTGAGCACACCGATTGGCCCGGAGTCATCGACAAACTTTAATAAGGTCATCTCAGTAGGGGTGTTTTCCGCGTACTGGTCGCGCTCTTCCTGTGGGTTTTCAAGGTAGGCCGTCACCGAGCGGTTAGCACCGGCATCAGTTACGCGACCTTTGCCAAGTAAAATATTGCCGGGTTGTAGGTCTTCGTGAGCGCTGACAATGGACGCAGTAATGCCTTCAACAATGACTGCAAAATGTTCTGGATAAAACCCACCGTCTAAGCCGCTGTCCGAGCGCGAATGCCAGTAGCCACCGGGGCCAGCATGGGTGTGAGTGGCGCTGAGAATGACATTGTCGATGCTATAGGTGTCGCCATACCGTAACTGTAGCTGGTCGATCACACTCAAAGTTATGTGGTGTTCTATGCTGCCTATGTCGGCGCTGACGAAGACCAGTCGTTGACTGGGGTTGTCAGCCTGAGCAATGACAAAAGCTCGCGCGCGTTGGCGAATATGCAGGCCTTCTGTTAACTGATCAGCACGTCCAAAGCCCCACATCTGAATGCCATAACTTGGACCCGTAACGTCAGCAATGCCGCGACCAATGAGGTAGGGGTTTGTGGGGTCCGCCGCATTAAGGCCACCGGACAGTAGCACTAGCAAAAAAAGAAGGGCGCTCTTAAGGCGGTATTTGCTGCCGCAGAGGAGGGCTGTGACCGGTCTTGTGATCATTCAAATAATCCGTGTGAAGGTAAGGATGCTCAAACTATACCACTGAGGCGTCTTTTTCTAATCAGTTGGCGCTTGTACCAAATTGATTCTCGGACAACGGTACTAGGCAGCCTAAGGAGGGGCATAACTATGTTGCGGCAACGACGCTTCTCGGTTAATCAACCGCGCCATGAATCAGCGTGGTGTACGCATCAAATAGGGCCTTTCTCGACAACAAATGTAGCGGCTGGTAGTGTCGGAGGACATTTACTTTGGGAGGAGTGAGCATGAGCGAGTCAATGAGCGTGGACCAGAAGCGCGCAGGTGCTGAGTTAGATCTAAGTAACCTTCATCCGGCTAATCCGAAACTATTTGGTGAGGAACGCATTTTGCCTTACTTCGCCAAAATGCGAGCGGAGCAGCCAATACATTACTGTAGCGATAGCCCTTATGGGCCATACTGGTCGGTTAGCCGCTACGCTGACATTAAGGCCACTGACCAAGACCACGTGAACTTTTCCTCCGACGCCATATTCGGCGGCGTGCAGATTGATGACGGTATTGTCGGCGACGTAAACAGCGACTTCTTTGTGAAAAGTTTCATCACCATGGATGCGCCAGATCACAGTTCACAACGCAAAGCCGTGAGCAAAATTGTTGCGCCGGGCAGTTTGATGAACTTTGAGAGCTTAATTCGCGAGCGCACAACGAAGCTGCTCGATACTCTGCCTGTAGGGGAGACCTTTGACTGGGTAGAAACAGTATCTATTGAGTTGACCACTATGATGCTGGCCACTTTGTTCGATTTCCCCTTTGAAGATCGCAGCAAGCTTACCCGCTGGTCAGATGTGACAACTGCTGAACCGGGCTCCAAGATTGTGGCCAGCCAAGAGGAGCGTGTGGCCGAATTGATGGAGTGCCTGATGTACTTTAAGCGCCTTAAAGAACAGCGCAAAGACGGCCCGCCAGCTTTCGATTTAGTCACTATGCTCGCCCAAGATGCCGCCACGGCAGATCAGCCAGACTCAAATTTCTTGGGTAATTTGCTGCTGCTGATTGTTGGCGGCAATGACACTACGCGCAATACCATGAGCGCCAGCATTAACGCTTTTCATCAGTTTCCCGAGCAATTTGCCAAACTGCGAGAGAATCCAGACCTTCTGAACAATGCCATTTCTGAGATCATTCGCTGGCAGACACCGCTTTCGCATATGCGCCGCACGGTGATAAATGACACCCACATAGGTGAGCAGGCAGTTAAGAAGGGCGACAAGATTGTGATGTGGTATTACTCGGGTAATCGTGATGAGCGCATGTTTGAAAACGCAGACAGCATAGATATTACTCGATCTAATGCGCGCAATAATATTTCCTTCGGCTTTGGTGTGCATCGTTGTTTGGGTATGCGCTTGGCAGAAATGCAGATGCGTGTGCTGTGGCAAGAAATTATGAACCGCTGGCAGCGCATCGAGATTGTGGGGGATGTGGCGCGTGTAGAGTCTAACTTTATCAACGGCTACGAAAGTATGCCTGTGCGTATTGTTGCCTAAAAATATAGTGTGTTTCTCTC
>QXZU01000044.1 GCA_009886205.1 K189A clade bacterium
AATATAAGAAGGACCTAAAGAGCGTTTTACAAAATTTGAGTTGGTACCCAGAGAGAGACTCGAACTCTCACGCCGTAAGGCACTAGAACCTAAATCTAGCATGTCTACCAATTCCATCACCTGGGCACTCAAGGCGCAGATCTTACGTATCTTCTAATCCAGTAGCAACAAATTGAGGCCAATTTACTAGATAAATTTACGCGTCTCAGTTTTGTTAGCTGTCTAAGCTGCTGGCGTGTCTGACGTCTTGGCCTTTCACTTGATAGATCACGTATTCGCTAATATTTTTTGCGTGGTCGCCTACGCGTTCTAGCGCACGAGACGCCCAAATAAGGCTAACGTAATCTTCAACCTTGTCTGGATTGTTTTCCATTTGCTTAATGCAATTACGTACCAGTTTTTTGTAAGCTGTATCAATATCGTGATCGTCTTCAATCACCCTGAGCGCGTTTTCTACATCTAACCTTGCGAAGGCGTCCAAGGCGCGTTTTAACATCTTGATTACGCCGCCATGAATGCCTTTAAAGCCACTGTAGTGGTCCTCCAAGATGTCAGCGTCTAACAAATCTATGGCCATCTTTGCTATGCGGTCGGCTTCGTCACCAATGCGCTCTAGGTCAGTGATCACCTTCATCACGCTGACCACTGTGCGCAAGTCACCGGCAGTCGGCTGACGCTTGGCGATAATGGACACACACTGATCATCTAGCTCCACCTCAAACTGATTGAGCCGCGATTCAACCTCGCGCACCTGCTCGGCGAGTTCCACGTCATGGTTCACCAGTGCAGTACACGCATCATTGACTTGAGTTTCCACAAGGCCACCCATTTCCATGAGTAGATCTCTAATGGTTTGTAGATCGTTATCGTACTGTTCTGATATGTGCTTATGCATTGTCGTTACCCGTATCTTCCCGTGATGTAATCCTCGGTCTGTTTAGACTTAGGATTTCTAAATATAGTATCTGTTTCGCCAAACTCGACCATTTCACCAATGTAAAGAAACGCGGTGTAGTCGGAAACTCGCGCAGCTTGCTGCATGTTGTGCGTCACAATGGCAATGGTGTAGTCGTCTTTCAGTTGATGAATCAGCTCTTCGATCTTTAGCGTGGAGATTGGGTCTAAGGCTGATGCCGGTTCGTCCAAAAGCAGTACAGTGGGTTTAATCGCAATGGCGCGAGCAATCACTAAACGCTGTTGTTGTCCGCCAGACAACCCTAATGCGCTGTCTTTCAGTCGGTCTTTAACCTCATCCCAGAGCGCTGCACTTTTTAACGCCCATTCAACGCGCTCGTCAATAATCGCCTTAGATTTCTCCCCTTGAATGCGCAGGCCGTAGGCCACGTTTTCGTAAATACTTTTAGGGAATGGGTTAGGGCGCTGAAACACCATGCCAATTTTTCTACGCAGGTCGGCCACGTCTACCCGGGTATCGTGAATGTCATAGCCCTGAAAATTGATGCTGCCGGTAATGGTCACATCATCAATCAGGTCATTCATTCTATTGAAGCAGCGCAGCAAGGTAGATTTGCCACAGCCGGAAGGCCCAATAAATGCAGTTACTTTCTTGGTCGCAATGCCGAGGTTTATATCTATTAACGCCTGCTTATCACCGTAGTGTAATGACAGGTTATTCACCTCTAAGCTGGTTTCAAGCCCAGTATCGGCTCCTGACTCTGAGCCAGTTGTGGGTGCTGGGGATGATCCCTGAGTATCGGGTTGCGACATTGATGATTCACTCATAAGTTAACTTTCCACGCCGCGGTAGAGGCGTTCTAGCCGTCCACGCAAAGTAATAGCGGTTAAATTTAGTCCCACAATAAGTGTGACCAGTAAAAGGGCCGTAGCATAGACCAAGGGTCTAGCCGCTTCGACATTTGGGCTTTGAAAGCCCACGTCATAAATATGAAAACCTAGGTGCATAAATTTACGGTCTAGGTGCAGATAAGGGAAGCTGCCATCTATCGGCAACGTAGGCGCCAACTTAACCACCCCCACCAACATAAGGGGCGCAACCTCGCCAGCGGCTCGAGCCACGGCCAAAATTACGCCCGTTAATATTGCCGGGCTTGCCATGGGTAATATCACTTTGAACAGTGTTTCTGCTTGGGTTGCACCCAGCGCCATGCTGCCTTCGCGCACCGAGCGGGGAATGCGTGTGAGGCCTTCCTCGGTAGAAACAATGACCACGGGGACTGTCAGTAGAGCCAAGGTCAGCGATGCCCAAACCAGTCCTGGCGTGCCAAATGTTGGCGCTGGCAAAGACTCCGGAAAGAATAGCTGGTCGAGATTGCCACCCAAAAAGTAGACAAAAAACCCTAGCCCGAATACGCCATAAACAATAGACGGCACACCGGCCAAGTTGTTTACCGCAATGCGGATGATGCGCACCAAAACGCCTTGTTTTGCATACTCACGCAGGTATACGGCAGCTATTACGCCAAAGGGAGTGACGATTAAGGACATCAACAAGACCATCAGCACGGTGCCAAAAATAGCGGGAAAAACACCGCCTTCGGTATTGGCTTCGCGAGGATCTTCGGACAAAAAGCGCCAAAGATTGCTGAAGTACTGGCCAGTCTTCTGCAAACCGCTCATGGCATTGGGCTGCCACGCATGCAAAATATCCGCTACGCGCACATTAATTTCTATATCGTCTGCCGTGGTGATCACCAATTCGTCTTGATCAAGCTCACGGTACAAACCGCGCAGTTTTCTCTCACTCACAGCGTACTCTGCGGCCAGCGTAGCTTGCTCTGCCGAAATCTCTTGAAGCCGCTCGGTGTCTTCACTTTCTTTGAGCAATAGCCCGCGCTCTTCCAAGCGCAACCGTTCTAACCGATTGTTGATATTGTTTAAGATACCGCCTTCTAAATCACTGATTTGATCGCGGATATCATTCGCCGCTGCAATGCTTTGATTCAGCGCTGCCACCAAAGTTGGCCCGCTGATCGGCGCGGAAGGATCTGCGCCTGTGACTAAAGTGGTGGGCACGCCGTACGCATTTCCCCACTCTATGCGCTCCAGGACCATGACATCGTCAGGCGTGGTTCTTGCACTGATTTGATCAACAAAAATCCATCTGAAATCAGGCGCGCTGATTCTGCGATTACCGGTTTTCACCAACCAGCGATCCATAATTTCTGCGTTAGGTTGCACCCATTCTGGATTACCACCGGACTCTAGAAATTGCTCAACCGAGACTTGGTCCAATTCAACAAACTCGCCATAAACTTGCTGCACCTGAGCGGTTTCGGTTGTGTAGGTGATTAGGTCCACATCAGAAGGCCAAAAATGCGCCAGACCTTTAACTGCAATGAGTAATAAAATACCCACCACAGCGGAGATGCTCAGCCCAACGGCTGCCGCATTCATCCAGATCCAAGGCTCACCAGAAGCAAACCAACTACGAAAAAAAGAATTAGACTTAGCCATTTTAGAGACTTCCATAGCGCGCGCGCAGTCGTTGGCGCACAACTTCCGCAAGGGTGTTGAGTGCAAATGTGAACATAAATAAAACCAGAGCCGCTAAGAACAGAATTCGATAGTGGCTACTGTCCACCTCGGCCTCAGGCAATTCCACCGCAATGTTTGCAGCGAACGTACGCATGCCTTCAAAAATATTCAGGTCCATGAGCGGGGTGTTGCCGGTGGCCATTAATACAATCATGGTTTCACCCACAGCCCGGCCCATGCCAATCATTACGGCAGAGAAAATACCGGGGCTAGCGGTAAGCAAAACGACTTTAACCAATGTCTGCCAGGGTGTAGCACCTAAGGCCAGCGAGCCGCGCACCAAGTGTGTGGGCACCGCGTACACAGCGTCTTCTGCAATTGAGAAGATGGTTGGAATGACCGCTAAGCCCATGACAATACCTACAACCAATGCATTACGCTGATCATAGTTAAGTCCCAGAACATCTCTGAACCACGCTCGACTGTCGCCGCCAAAGAATTGCTCTTCAAAGAAGGGGCCGGCATCGAAGGCTAGATAAATGGTGATGACAATGAGCGGTGTAACAATTAGCCCATACCAACCAGCAAACCGCGCGGTTACTTTTTCTGGAAACTTTGACCACAGCAAGGCAAAGAGAAACAACCCAGCGGGCAGGACAAAGAAAATACTTAAAACGCTAGAGAGCTTTTCTTCAATAATGGGCGCCAACCAAAGGCCACCAATAAAGCCAAGTATAACCGTCGGTAGAGCAGCCATAATTTCAATACTGGGCTTCACCCAAGCACGCATGGCCGGGGCCATAAAGTAGGCGGTGTAAATGGCCCCCATAATGGCAATGGGCACCGCAAAAATCAGCGCGTAAAAGGCGGCTTTGAGCGTGCCGAAGGCCAGTGGCGTGAGCGAGAACTTAGGCTCAAAGTCATTGTCCGCAGAAGACGACTGCCAACTGTATAGGGGTTCTTCATAGCCCTCGTACCAAACCTTGCCCCACAAACTGCTCAGTGATATCTCTGGGTGCTCATTCTCCAAATGAAATGTCTGTATCAGCGAAGGATTCTCCGCAGAGACTAAAAGGTTTGATCTGGGCGATATCGCTATGACTGCGTCAGGGCTAAGGCCCGCTGCAAAATCTGCCAATACGCGTCCTGAGGTAGGGTAGAGGAGTGTCAGGTCACCTTCGCCATCTACCGCCATAAAGCCTTTACGTCTGGGTTCTGTAATCATGCGAACGCTGGGGCGCTCAACTTCAAACTGGCGCATAGGTTCCAGTTGAGTACCGTCTTTGCTGACAAAAATACCCCATTGGGTAATGAACCCTGCGTTGTCCGCCACCATCAAAGAATATCGACCTAAAAGGGCGGTGACGGCTGTGACTTCGTTGTCGTTCGTCGCTAGGGAGCCTTGGTAGAGTCGCGCTATCTTGTTTTTCGGCTTAATGCCGATGACGTCTAGGTCACCGGATGCACTTACCGCGTAAAGCCATTGATTTCTTGGACCAAGAAAGAGCGATGACACATCAACTACTGAAGACACAGAAACCTCAAATGCTTTAGGCAGGGGGTATCCGGTTTCAATTTTGTTGAAGTAGCGCAGGTTAATTGTAGCGCCCGCGTTGCTGGCAATGACCAGTTCATCGTCCAACCACTGTGCATCAAACGACTCAATGTTGCCCATGGCTTGGGGTGTTTTGGAGAACGGGAACTCTAATTTTGGGGTCAGTCGCCGGGTGCCATCATCAAAGTCGACAATGTACTGCGTGCTGACAAATAGCAGGCGGTTTTCTTCATCAAGCAGCGCGTAGGTATCTACTGTCGGATAAACCCGTTGAGCGCGCTTAATGTTTAGGCCTAGATTATAGGCGGCAATAGGTTGCCCTGATTCAGCATCATAAAAATCTAAGATGCCTTTTGCACTTATTCTTAGTATCGCTTCGCCATTTTCGCTGACATCCACTAATAAGGGTTGTCGTTCAACCACGGCAAAGTCTAAGTGGCTGTCTATGCTTGCAGGCAGCAAGATGGGGGCTACCACCCATAGAAGGTAAGCAAATATGGTTGTGATGGCGCCGATGACAGCAGCGCCCCCTAGACCGACCACCCACTGGGTAGCCTTGTTAGACCAGTAGCGCTTACGCGACAACCGGCCAGTCTGAACTAAATCATCCATAGATTTTGCTTACCTAACTAAAAACTAATACAGCTTGCTTACAGAAGCTTGCGTAATTCTCGCTCAGCTACTTCGGCGGAAACAGGCACATAGCCATCTTTTTGCACAATAGCCTGTCCTTCTTTAGACAGCACTAGAGTAAGGAATTCTCGCTCAATTGGCGAGAGAGGCTGGCCGGGTTTTTTGTTTACATACACATATAAGTATCTGGCAAGCGGGTACGCACCGGAGCCAGCGTTGGCCTTGGTTGCTGCCACTGCTTCGCCACCATCTGCTGCAATAGCCAGTGCCTTAACACCCGATGTAATGTAGCCAATGCCGGAATACCCAACGCCGTTGAGCGATGACGCTACTGCTTGTACCACCGACGCAGAACCAGGTTGTTCGTTCACACTGTTCTTAAAGTCACCAGAACACAAAGCCACTTTTTTGAAGTAGCCGTAGGTACCAGAAACTGAATTACGCCCATAAACCTGAATTGGGCGGTCGTTCCAGCTGCCTTCTAAGCCGAGGTCGCCCCAGCTATCAAGACTGTCTGAACCGCCACAACGACGAGTGGTAGAGAAGACCGCGTCCACTTGTTCAATGGTCATGCTGTCTATTGGGCTGTCCTTGTGTACGTAGACCGCCAATGCATCAATGGCCACGCGAATTGCAGTTGGCTTATAGCCGTGGCGGGTCTCAAAGGCTTCAATTTCCTTGTCCTTCATGGCACGGCTCATTGGGCCAAAATTGGCGGTACCTTCGGTAAGGGCTGGGGGCGCGGTGGAGGAGCCAGCGGCTTGTACCTGAATATTTACGCTGGGGTAGTTACGCTTGAACCCTTCAGTCCAAAGGGTCATCAAGTTTGCCAAGGTATCTGAGCCTATGCTTGACAAATTACCGGATATGCCTGACGCCTGTTGGTATTCCTTTAACTCAAAAACTTCAGTGCTTTGCGCCTGAGCCGCTTTTTCTTCAACATCAACGGTCTGAATGTCAACGGCGGTCATGGCTACAGGTGCCTGAGCTGCCGAGGGCTGTTTTTTGATTGGCGCTTCAGAGCCCCCGCAACCAACAACAATTAAACTGAGGCCCAACAACGCTAATGCGCGCAAACTACTAGAGATCATTAATTTCATAATTCATCCTATTCAATGAGTTGTTAACTATAAGATTTGTTTGAGAAATACGCTTAAGCACCCGTTAAAGCTGTATCGGGGTGCTTAAAGTCGCAATAAAACTTGCTGCCGACATTAATTTTGCTCTGGATTTTCAGTGCAGAACCATGGCGGCGGAGAATGTGTTTAACGATGGCTAGGCCAAGACCTGTGCCACCTCTAGATCGCGAACCTGACATATCCACGCGATAAAAACGTTCTGTTAATCGGTGTAAATGTTCTTCAGCGATACCAAAGCCCTGATCGGCTACTTGCAGCCGAGCACCGCCGTCAATGTCTACCCAAGAAATTTCAATCGCTTTGCCAGCCGGGCTATAGCGAATAGCATTGGTTAGAAGATTAACGCACACCGAATGCAACTCTTTGGTTAATCCATTAATGACCATTGCGGACTCACAGCGAACAGTAATTTGGTTTTCTGCGGTCTGCAGCCCTTGCACCTCCAAGAAAGCATTTTGCAACATGGGGCCAACCTCAATAGGCACTTCCATGTCCATCGGCGCGCTCGACTCCAATTGGGTGAGTAGCAGAAGGTCGTCCACCAACGACTGCATTCGCCTCATTGGTGAATCTAACTTCGCTATCAACGACAAGCGCAAATCATCAGGTTGCTCGTTGTCGGTCATGGTTTCTAAGTAACCGTTGACAACGGTCAATGGCGTGCGTAGCTCATGCGATACATTAGCGACAAAGTTCTGGCGCATGGTCAGCAGCCTATTCAGTGCGGTTATATCGCGCACCAAAATCACTTTACGTTCAATGCCCACATCAAATCTGCGCGCTTCCATAATCTGCTCTTGGTCGAAGGGCGAGGTGAATTCCAATGGATCAGTAAAGCTTGAGGCATTTAAGAACGCCACAAAGTCTGGGTTTCTAACAATTGTCGAAAGACCCAAACCAATATCACGATCATTCAAGCGCAGTAGTTTTTTTGCCGAACTGTTCAGGCTGTCTATTTCACCATTGGGTCCAAGGATAATCACCGCATCTGGAATGACTTCCGCAAGATCATATATTTGCCGCAACCTTGCAGTGATGTCTTTGGTTCTTTCGCGCTCTTTTTGAATCACGCGATAGGGCTCGTAGGCCAATTCAAACCAACCGTCCAAGCCATTTTTAGGTGGCGTTAAAGGTCGCTCGGTCCACTTTTGCACCTTATTGAATTCTCTGTTTTGCAGAGCAATCCAAATGATCGCAGCGGCAAATAAAGCCCAACCAAGATAGCCAGAGGCAGCGCCAACTATTGCTGCCGCAACCAACAAACATACCAAAATTGTTTTAGATTGTGGGTGGTTCATATGGTCAGCTGTGTCCGGAGTTTAGTCGCCGTATTTACAGAACAAATAGCTTGCTCTGCAAATATGACATTCTGATGACAGTTTATTGGCAAAAAGATCATTGATCTCGCCTCTGCTGTTGCTCTAATTTCAGTGCTTGAAGCTAATATCGAGCATTAAGCGCTTGAACGATTCTTCCGTGCCAAAATCGACGTTGCGGTCGTTTAAGAACAGGGCGCTATTAAGGCTGATTTTTTTGCTCAGTGCATAGCCTGTTTTCAGAATATGACCTTCGCCATCAGTGCCGCCACCGAGGAAATCAGAGTCCGAAAATGCGGCGAATACTGCATCTGCTTCAAGGTCTCTATATTCCCAGCCAAAGCTCCATTTATTAGCTTTGATTTTTGCGCCTAGCGAATAACCCGTGTCGAAGTCATCTGCGTCTAAATTTTGGACATAATCGGCGTAGAGGGTGACCTTGCCCAGTTCAGTGGGAATGCCTATTTCAGCGAACCCTTCGATGTTTTGGAAGCCATTGAGATAACCACCATTAGCGTCCAAGCGGTTGTCGTTAGCAGCAACGCCAAATAACGAATCTGCGCCTTCACTTGCGGTAATGTTGTAGTAACCCAGGCCAAGCAAAATGCTCACGTTGTTTTCCAGCTTGAACGTTGAGCCGACTTGGCCACCAAGTAAGATAAGGTCAGCGTCGCCTTTGTTTTCGTCGATCCAGGAGCCTAAACCAGTAGCAAATAGGCTGCCTTTGTTGATACTCGCTGATACGCCCTCGGGTCTAACATCACCATCCCAAATAAACGTGGTGCCACCGACTCTCTTTAGCGGGTTTTTAAACTTACCTGCCTGCACGACAATGTCTGAATTGGGTACGTTCCAATTCACATAGGCTAGGTCCAGGTTAATCTGTTTCGACGACGACACCGCACCCAAAGATTGATTAGCAGAGGTGGGGTCACTGCTGCCACTGGCTAAACCAAAGCCCACTGACATATCTTCATTAATTGGCGCGACAAGAGCAACGCGACTCCGCAGGCGGCTTCTATGCCTATCATCTTGGCCCTCAATATCAAAGGACTCCTGCCTAAAGCGAAAGTCGCCCTTGAATTTTATCCCCTCTAACGCTTTCGCCTGAGCAACAGTCTGCGTTGATACGACAGGTTTAGAGGAAGTAATAGTGTGTGATTGTTCCTTCTCAAGTGCATCCAATCGCGCCGTAAGCGCGACCAACTGCGCCTGTAACGCTTGGATGGTTGCCTCTTGCTTCGATGATGCGGAAGTCGCATCTGCTTGGGCCAACCCAGTAGCGCCCATTATCAGCACCAGCGCTGCTATTGCTCTTAGACTCATAGTTAATTCCTAGTCAAATAAAGTTCGACGATTCTGCGTATCTAATATTACAGTTTTATTACGATATGACGTTTTAATATCAACATTCGTAAAAAGCCTTTGAGGCCTGTTTTGCTGCTGGAGAAAGCAAAAAAGGCCGAGGAGGGCATGACACCTCTTCGACCTTTTCTATCAGCAGTTTATTGACCTTTGAGCGCGCCTATATGCACCCGTTATTTGAGTCGATGAACCACTTGTCTTTTTCTTATCTTGTTTGCCCCATGCCCCTTGCCCCTCGAGTAAAGAGGGTGAGCAGGGCATGGAGAGATGGCGTTTTAGACTTCCATCGGCTTGAGCAACTTGGGCCACTGCTCCATGGTGCTCTCAATGGCCTCACCAATGGCTTCAACAGTCCACGGCGCGTCCATGGCATCTTTCTCTGCCAACACCTGAGTTTGCCAAGACAGCAGTGAGGTGCGATTACCGGTGACACAGAACTGTCGACCAGTAACTTTTGCGGCATCATCGGTACACAACCATGCAATAGTTGGTGCAACTTTTTCTGGGGCCATGCGGTCAGCTAGCTCTGGAGTATCGGGCATTAAATCTTCGGTCATGCGCGACAACGCGGCAGGTGCCAATACATTCACGGTAATCCCGTACTTCATGCCTTCAAGCGCCAACACGCGCATAAAGCCAGCAACACCTGCTTTAGCCGCGCCATAGTTCGCTTGACCAAAGTTACCAATCAAACCCGAAGTTGAACTGGTCATGATGATGCGCCCCCCTTCGCCTTGAGACATCATTTGTTGCCAAGCGTGCTTGGTAGCAAGGTAACTGCCGCGTAAATGCACGTCGATTACCGCATCCCACTCAGCGTCGGTCATATTCTTGAACGAGCGGTCGCGCAGAATGCCTGCGTTGTTGATGAGAATGTCTAACCGGCCAAAATTATCCACGGCAGATTTCACCATAGATTCAGCAGCGCCATCATCGGTAACCGAGCCGTAGTTAGCGGCAGCTTGGCCGCCCGCGGCTTTGATCTCGTCAACTACGGTATCGGCCATTGAGCTGCCGCTGCCTGTACCATCTCTTGAGCCACCTAGATCGTTCACTATCACTGCCGCGCCTTCATGGGCGAGCAACATTGCGTGAGCGCGACCAAGTCCGCCGCCTGCGCCGGTTACGATGGCAACCTTGCCTGTTAATTTACCCATTTTCGTTCCTCTCTTTAGTATTAAGAATTTAGTTTTTAAGAAATAGTCGTTTAATCATTAGCGTGTTGTATTTGAGTTAAATATATATGCCGCA
>QXZU01000045.1 GCA_009886205.1 K189A clade bacterium
TGGCAAGGCTGAAGTTTTAGCACCAGGGATAAGAAGGGTCATCGCGAACAACCCAGGCCCGTTCACTTTTCACGGCACCGGTACCTATATCTTGGGTACAGGGAGCGTTGCCGTCATAGATCCGGGCCCAGACGATGAGGCCCACATAGACGCCATTTTGGCCAGCATTCCAGGCGAAACGGTGTCTCATATCCTTGTCACGCACACGCACATGGATCACTCGCCAGGCTGTCGGCTGCTGCAGGCCAAAACAGGCGCACCCACTTACGCTTATGGGCCTCACGGCGCAGGCAAAATTGAGCAGGGTGTGCAAGTTGAAGAGGGTGGCGATATGGACTTTGATCCAGATCACTTGGTCACTCACGGCGAAATCATTCAAGGCGGTGATTGGTCGGTGGAGTGCGTTTATACACCAGGGCATACCTCTAATCACTTGTGCTTTCAGCTAAGAGAGCAAAAGGCGCTGTTTACCGGCGACCACGTTATGGGCTGGTCTACCAGCATCATCTCGCCACCAGATGGTGATATGGCCGACTATATGTTGAGCCTTGAACTGCTGCTTGAGCGCGATGATGAAATTTACTGGCCAACCCATGGACCTTGTATCGACGAACCCAAAGCCCACGTTGAAGCTTATATTGCCCATCGCCTTGAAAGAGAGCAGCAAATTATTGCCTGTATTGAAGGGGGTACTTATAAGATTCGGGAGATGGTGCCACTAATGTACAAAGACACACCTGAATTTATGTATCCGGCTGCCGCCCGCAGCGTACTTGCGGCCATGGAAAACTTGGTGAAGAAGGGCACCGTCAACGGCTCCAATGGGGTGACGATGGACAGCGAGTACAACCTGACTTAAAGCCTTTTTAAAATGGGTTTGGCTTTGGGCTTATGCCTGGGTTTCGGTGTAAGCAAAACCCAAGACCAAAGTTTTAAACCAAAAAAGTACTAGATTAGAACTCGCCAAAACTAATTGCCGGATTTAGCCAGCAGACACGCTCCGCTCGGTCCTAAACACGTCATCCTCCAGAAGAGATTGTCGTGCCAACGGCAATTGAACCAAAAACACTACCCCAGTATCGTCCTGCAAGTTCAGGGCGTTTACTGCGCCGCCGTGGTGTTCAGCAATTATTCGAACAACGTACAGTCCCAAACCGAAATGTAAGCGGTTTTCTTGGCCCCTGTGGCTGACCATAGAATCAAAGACCGTTTTACGTACATCCTTGCTCAGGGTTGGGCCCCGATTAGCCACTGAGATCTGCAAGGTGTCGCGGAAGCAATCTAACTGAACTCTAATGGGCGTATCGCGCCGATGAAAATCTACTGCATTGTCGATAACCTTATCCATAAGCTGTTCAATACGAAAATCTGAAACTAAGGCATAGGCTGGTTTACTCGACCCTCTATAGGCGAAATTTATGCCGGGGTGACTGAGCGAACAGTTAGCAACGTAGCTGGAAAGCAAAATATCCAGATCAATAATTTCCAACTCTTCAGCTTCTAACGATTCTTCAAGATTAGCTGCATCTGCCAAATTTTGGACGATAGAACCAATGCGGTTGACTCCACGCTGGGCACTCTCTAAATACTTGCTTTGACCAAGCCCTGGGTATTCTTCAGCCAGATTTTGCAGTGAAGTGCTCAATGTGTTCAGAGGGTTGTTGATTTCATGGCGTAACGTACGGGGCATACTTTCGAGAAAAGTATTGTGCTGATTCAGCTTCTCTAACATGTTAGATACACTTCTCGCCAAATCACCTATCTCATCACCCGCACGTATTTCACTGAGTAATTGCGATTTCTTCAAGCGACCGCGCGCGTCAATGGCAGAACTGGCTTCTCTTCTGAGATTGCGTATGCGCCATGCCAGTCTTCCCGCAAATGCGATCAGCGCAACAAAAATGGCAAACAAACTGAGCAATGACAAAAGCAGCACCTGCTCTAGCGCCGAGCGCTGGAAGCGCAGAATGTCATCAATATTTTGTTCAACAATTACGGTGCCAATGACTTCCTCCAAGGAAATAATTGGGTGAGCGGCCAATATAAGTTCTTGTGTGTCCGAAATTCTATTGCGCAGTGCAATGGGTTCTCCGCCTAGGCTAACAGCAATGGCTTTATCCGCTGGATTATCAAGCACGCCGTCTAGGCTACCCACCGTGGAATCAGCGCTACGGCCTTGCGCCTGATCCAACGATTCCCCTGTGACCAATTGATGCAACCAAGGACGTATGTCATCGAACCACTCGGTTATTATAGTGAGCCATCCTTGCTCTGCATCTCCAGTGGATTCGGGGCGAACACTGCCGGCTTCAGCGCGCACCCGCTGTTGACTGTCTATAACGAGTATTCGCGCACCAGCATAGCCAAGGCCCTGGACAATTTTCCGCACTTCTGGCGTGCGCAACACTACTAAGTTGAAATTCTGTTTTTCTGTGGGCGGCAGTGTTTGCGTACTGGCTACAATCTCTCGATCAACGGCGTCGTCCACGTCAATAAAGGTCATACCGAAAAAAGTTCTAGAACCCAGCAAATCTAGGGGAATGCGGAATTCCGCAAAAAAACCATTACCCTCAGGCATAGGTGTTAACACACCCTGTATGCGGTTATCTGCGTTACCCGTATCCGAGTAGCGCCACTGTTCATCCATAGAGAAGCCCGTAATAACATTGCTTTCCTGAAACACCAAGGACACTCGACCATCAGCGCCGTCAGTGCGAATAAAGTTCAAGCGGATGTGGTCAGCGTTATCCAAACGCAAATAGTCGGAGTCGCGGTAGACAATAGATTGGTCTTGAATGCGCATGTGCGCATATAAATATTCAGCGCGTTCACCAAGCAACAGCGAAAAGTCGCTGTCACTGCCACCAGAGGTAGAGCCAAATTGCAGATAAGCGTTCTGCGCGTCTTCCCCCCAGTCATCTGCATTACCGTCAAGTCGGATAGTGCTTTGCAACGGCAGCGCGTAAAGTGGTTCAAAATCCTCAACGTTAACGGGCAAATCGTTAAACAAATCTTCCCGTCCATTGAATAGCGTGGAAATACCTTCCGCGGTTAACAACTGGGCCTGGGATTGGCCCTGAATCAGTAGCCTCTCCATTTCTACCAATTGCAAATAGCTGAACCAAGGAATAACCAGCAGGGCAAGACCCATCATTGCAAGCTTAGTGCCTAATCTAGGCCCGCGAATTTTGAATTTAAACGCCATCTAAGCCGCTGACAACTTACTGATCTAACCAGCGATAACCAAACCCGTACTCACTCTTAATGCACGAAAATCCAGCGTCAATTTTTTCAAATTTTTTGCGAATGTTGCGCATATGAGTATTAATGGTGTTGTTGGTTACCAAGCTTTGCATAGTGGCATTCATAAGCGTCTCGTAGCTCACAGCATGTCCGGGCATGCGCACTAGCTTGGCCAACATACGAAACTCTGTACCCGACAGGTCTATGCGCTCACCACGCCAAGAGACCAACAAGGCATCTTGATCTAGCGCAAGTTCGCCAATACTTTTTTCTGATGAACTTTCATTACGGTCTTGGTCACTACGGACCTCATTGATGCGCAGCAAAGATGAAATGCGCTCAGCCAAATAGTCTAATGAAATAGGTTTAGGTAAGTAGTCCCAAGCACCCAAGCGTAAGCCAGAAATTTTGTCGATTTCGTTTATTCGCTCCGTAAGAAAAATGACCGGTAAATTTGGCGAGCGGGTGAGCAGTTCTCTGCAAAGTTGGAAGCCTGCATCTACTTCTTCACCCAGAATAATATCGAGAATTGCTAAGTCTGGTAGCGCCTCATCAAACCCAGCAAGGGCCTCTTCGCGGCTGCCGAAAGCGCGTACCGTATAACCCTTTTTGGAAATTGCATCCATATAGTTTGATCGCTGATCAGGATCATCTTCAACAATGACGATATTTTTTGCCAAAATAGACACCTTTCAATTCATGTACTGCGTGTATTCTAGCTGGTTTGAAGGCAATAACGACAAATTTCGCTTGAGCTAATTTCAACATTTTGAGTACCAGATAGCGCTGCAAGAGCGCGCCTCACGCCCACCTAGTGAACCCAACTTCAGATCTCTTTAGGGCGCTATGCGGTTCCATATTTCTTCATTATCTTCACTGATCCTTCATGAATTTGTCGCATATCCTTTGATTATATTGGAGCTTAATACCCACCTCATCAAAGAGCGTAGGCAAATGAATAAA
>QXZU01000046.1 GCA_009886205.1 K189A clade bacterium
TCAGCAACGGTATGCAGTTGCACGGTGGTTATCGGCCCTTCACCGGCACGTTTTTAATTTTTATGGAATACGCCCGCAACGCTGTGCGTTTAGCTGCCTTAATGAAGGTGCCCAATATCTTTGTTTACACCCATGATTCTGTGGCAGTTGGCGAAGATGGTCCTACCCATCAACCGGTAGAGCAAATTACCAATTTGCGCACGACGCCAAATCTCAATACCTGGCGTCCTTGCGACACAGTGGAATCTGCAATTGCATGGCAATCAGCAATTGCCAGCACCGATAGGCCAACCGCACTGATCTTCACTCGTCAAAAGACTGTCGCTCAGGCCCGAGATAAAGCTACCTTTGATAACGTGCAGCGAGGCGGTTATGTCTTGCGAGACACTCAAGGGCAGCCGGATGCAATTGTCATAGCTACCGGGTCGGAAGTGGAATTGGCAGTTGCCGCTGCTGAGTCTTTAGCCAGTGCTAATGTAAAAGTCAGAGTGGTTTCAATGCCATGTGTCGAGGCATTTGCCGCGCAATCCGCCGAGTACAAAGAGTCCGTGTTGCCCAACGCAGTGCGCGCTCGCGTTGCCATAGAAGCAGGACATCCAGATTTCTGGCATCGCTTTGTTGGCCTAGACGGCATAGTAGTGGGTATTAGCTCTTTTGGTATGTCTGCCCCAGGGCCGCAAGCATTGGCGGAGCTTGGTATCACTACTGAAAATCTTGTGCAGCAAATTCATAATGTTATTGGTGCGACTAGTTAGCGATAACTAGGCGGGCCACTGGGCTGGGTTGCTGTCTAAAACCGTTAGCTAGGCGCGGTAAAAATGAAAGAATAACGAGTAGAGTTTGCATGCATTTGCCATATATAAAGTCCGTTAGAGAAGTAGGTTTACGCAACCAAAGAGTCTTAATTCGCGCAGACCTTAACGTGCCGATAAAGGATGGCCTTGTCACCAGTGACGCACGGATAGTAGCTTCCCTTGCAACCATCAGGTTGGCTTTAGATGCAGGCGCCAGCGTAGTTGTCATGTCCCACTTAGGTCGCCCGAGCGAAGGCGAGTACGCAAATGAATATTCTTTAGCGCCTGTGGCGCAGCGTCTTTCACAGCTGCTTGAACGTAACGTACCACTATTGGCACAGCCGGAAGATTGCGCGGCAATAAACGGTGGTGAAATCGGTTTGTTAGAAAACGTTAGGTTTCTTGTAGGCGAAAAAAGTAACTCGGCAGAGTTGAGTCAACGCTTGAGTGATCAATGTGATGTATTTGTGATGGATGCTTTTGGCACTGCCCACCGGGCGCATGCTTCTACCCATGGCGTTGCCGAGTTAGCCGCTACTGCCTGCGCCGGGTTGTTGTTAGACGCCGAACTCAAGGCTTTTCAGCAAACATTAAGCGCGCCAAAGAAACCCATGGTTGCCATTATTGGTGGGGCTAAAGTTTCGACCAAATTAGAAGTATTAGGCTCGCTGGCAGATATTGCAGATCGCATTATTGTGGGCGGCGGCATAGCGAATACGTTTATTGCAGCTGCTGGACACGCAATAGGCACATCTCTTTATGAACCTGAATTGCTCGACGTTGCAAAAGATATTGCTAGTCGAGTAGAAATACCCATTCCAGTAGATGTTATGGTAGGCAAAGCTTTCGACGAGGCGACGCCCGCAATTGTAAAAAGCATCGACGAAGTCGCCGCAGATGAAATGATCATGGACATTGGCCCAGTGACTGCTCGTGCGTGGGCCGAGACGCTAATGGATGCCCAGACAATCATGTGGAATGGGCCGTTGGGCGTATTTGAATTTGATCAATTCGGCGAAGGTACTAGAGTGCTGGCGCAGGCCATTGCAGATAGTAGCGCCTATTCTATTGCTGGCGGCGGCGATACTTTAGCCGCTGTGGACAAGTATAGTGTTACTGATGGGATATCTTATATTTCCACAGGTGGCGGCGCGTTTTTAGAGCTTGTCGAAGGTAAGGTGCTGCCCGCAGTAGAAATGTTGGGGCGGCGCTCGGCTTAACACCGAGTATCGGCTTGTGGTCGAATATCGACCCGCGGTCGATTTAAATATAGACAAGAAAGATTGAAGACTCGAAATTGGGCATTCACGTTTGATGCCCTGAAAATGAATTAGATAGATTACGGAGAAAAAAATGGCGCTTATTAGCTTACGTCAGTTATTGGATCATGCGGCAGAGAACGACTACGGGGTTCCGGCCTTTAATGTGAATAACTTGGAGCAGATGCGCGCCATTATGGAAGGCGCTCAGGAAACTCAGAGCCCTGTCATCGTGCAAGCGTCCGCAGGCGCGCGCAAATATGCCGGGGCCAACTTTTTGCGCCACTTAATGCTAGCCGCTGTTGAAGAATTTCCTGATATTCCAGTTGTTATGCATCAGGACCATGGCGCGTCTGCGGATGTATGTCAGCGTTCAATGCAGATGGGTTTTACCTCCGTGATGATGGACGGTTCGCTTTTAGAGGATCAAAAAACGCCAGCCGAGTACGAATATAATGTGGCTGTTACGCGCCGCGTTGTTGAAATGGCCCACGCTTGTGGCGTTTCTGTCGAGGGTGAGCTGGGTTGCTTGGGGTCACTAGAGTCGGGTACTGCCGGTGAAGAGGATGGGGTAGGCGCTGAGGGCATTTTGACCTTAGAGCAAATGCTTACTGATCCAGAGCAAGCGGCAGACTTTGTTGCTAAGACCGGAGTAGATGCGTTAGCGATTGCAATCGGTACCTCTCACGGAGCTTACAAGTTTAGCCGCCCGCCTACAGGGGATATTCTTGCCATTGAACGCATCAAGGCGATTCATGAACGTTTGCCTAATACACACCTGGTCATGCACGGTAGTTCGTCTGTTCCTCAAGATTTGTTGGCGGAAATTAATGAATTTGGCGGGGAAATTCCTGAAACTTATGGTGTGCCGGTTGAAGAAATTCAACAAGGTATTCGTCATGGCGTTAGGAAAGTGAATATAGACACAGATCTTCGGTTAGCTTCCACTGCGGCCATTCGTAAGCACTTGGCTGTTAACCCAAGCGAATTCGATCCGCGTAAATATTTTGCCGACTCTCAGGTTGCTATGAAGAAAGTGGTTATCGATCGCTATGAGGCGTTTGGCTGTTCAGGTCAGGCGTCAAAACTGCGCGTTAACTCCTTAGAAAAAATGTTTTCTTTATACGCTGCCGGTGATCTGGACCAAGTCGTTAAGTAATGAGGCGCTTACCTAATGCTTTTGCGATAGGCTTTAAGCTGAGTGAAGACTTTGCTGCGTGAAGCTCGAGGTCTTGGGCTCTTTGACGACGCGAGCCTTATTCATGCATTGGCGTCACCCCCTTTAGATGAGCAGACGTGGTGTCCAATGGATACCGCTCTTCTAGATGAGTACAACCGTTTTTATGGTCTGCAGTTTAATGGGGTCGAGCGCCACCTTGCCTTGATCGAAAGCACCGGCGAGCGCATTACACTGCAAGCTTTCGTACCAAACCACCGTGAAGTTCGAGCATGGGCCGTAGTGTGTCATGGCTACTACGATCATGTTGGCCTTTACGGTCATCTGATTGATGATCTACTTGAGCGAGGCATTGCTGTGATGTCTTTTGATCAGCCTGGCCATGGGCTTTCAACCGGCGATCGAGCAAATATCGATGATTTCCAGCAGTATGTAGATGTTATTCGTGTAGTACATAAGTTTGCGGCGAAGAGTGCGGGTGATAAGCCGCTGCACTGGTTTGGGCAAAGCATGGGTGGTGCGCTGGTTATGGAATACTGGCGACAGCAAGCAGATGAAAAACCTACCGGTGAAGTGGTGCTGCTGGCGCCCTTAGTCCGCCCTTATGCGTGGCCAATAATGCGTTGGGCTTTTGCGCTGGCCAAACGTACCGTTGCGGCGCGGCCTAGAAACATGAACACAAATATGCTGAATAAGGAGTTTGTTAGTCTCTTGGCTGCGGATCCTCTACAAGCTAAAGTCCTTCCTGTTGCTTGGGTGCAGGCCATGATTAACTGGTTTACCCAATTTGAAAAATATCCGCGTTCCTCAATGCCGCTGAACATTGTTCAGGGCTATGAAGATCGCACAGTGAGTTTCCGCCATAACCTACGGGTGCTGAGCAGTCGGTTCGAAAACGCTGGGATTCGGATCATCCCCAAGGCTCGACATCACCTTGTTAATGAAACGCCCGATATCTATGCCGAGATTTGGTCTTGGCTAGACGATAGTTGTGATTGGTATACAGCTAAATGCTGATGCTTGAGAGAAAGTAAATGTTAGATACAATTTTTTCTGAGAAACAGATTCGTACCGATGCTGAAAGCCTGCAGATTTGGGGCAAAGACTGGACCAATGGCTATCCAGTAGACCCCAGGGCGATTGTTTTTCCCGAAACCACCGAGCAAGTCCAAGCATTGGTTGCTTATGCAATTAGCGAAGGTTTGAAGCTAGTGCCTTCGGGCGGTAGAACGGGCTTGTCCGGTGGTGCAGTGGCCAGTAATTCGGAGGTTGTGGTTTCATTCGACCGGATGAACAAAATCTTAGATTATTCCGCCGAAGACCGCATCGTTACCTGTGAGCCGGGTTTGGTTACCGCTAACCTACAGCAGTTCGCATTAGAGCAAGGTTTATACTATCCGGTAGATTTCGCTTCATCTGGCTCAAGCCAGATCGGGGGTAACGTGGCCACCAATGCTGGCGGCATTAAGGTCATTCGTTACGGCCTAACCAGAGACTGGGTCGCCGGGATGAAGGTAGTTACCGGCACTGGCGCATTGTTAGACTGTAATGCGGGTTTGGTGAAAAACGCCACGGGCTACGATTTTCGGCATTTGCTGATTGGGTCCGAGGGCACGTTAGGTCTAATGTGCGAGTTAGATATGCGTTTGGCGCCAATGCCTGAACCCCAGTCAGTAATGGTTGTCGGTGTGCCTCAAGTTGCAGACCTGCTGAAAATCCTGCACGCGTTTGCGGATCAAATCACGCTGTCAGCCTTTGAGTTTTTTTCTGATTTGGCGCTGGCCAAAGTGCAAGCCCACAGAGATTTGGCCGCACCTTTAGCAGAGTCGGTGGCTTATTATGCTTTGCTCGAATTTGATCAATCGTCGCTAACCTTAGCGGAAGAGGCTTTTGCGCAATGCATGGATGCCGGTTGGTTAGTCGACGGTGTTGTTAGCCAGTCTGAAGCCCAAGCAAAATCCCTTTGGCAGTTGCGCGAGGGTATTTCAGAAAGTTTAGCCGCCTATACACCTTACAAAAACGATTTGTCTGTGCGCATCAGTGAGGTGCCAGGATTTTTGGCGGACGTTGATCGGTACGTCAGCGAGTCATATCCCGAATTTGAAGTCTGTTGGTATGGGCATATTGGCGACGGTAACTTACACCTGAATATTCTGCGCCCTGAAGATATGAGTGTTGAAGAATTCTTCGAGCACGGCCACGGCATGAGCCCAAAGATTTTCGAGATTGTTGCTGCACGCAGAGGCAGTATTTCAGCGGAACATGGTGTGGGATTATTGAAGCGCGACTTTCTCGGCTATACCCGAAGTGATGATGAGATTGAATTAATGCAAGGGCTCAAAGCGTTGTTTGACCCTCATCAAATTCTTAACCCAAATAAATTGCTTAGCAGCAGATGATCTTGGGCTAATTTACTGCGGCTTAAGTTGCCAGGTTTTGACAATCTATATTTTTAGAATTTCGTCTGCCGTTGCAAGGAATGCAACACTGGCACATTGCTGTGCGAACAGACCGTTGCATACTACGCCTGGAATATTGTTAATCTCTGACTCCAACGATAATGCGTCGGTGATATTGAGTTCGTGAACATCAAGTATCCAGTTGCCGTTGTCAGTCACAACACCTTCGCGCCATATTGGTTGTCCGCCCAGTTGCACCAGCGCTCGCGCCACCAAACTTCGAGCCATTGGAATAACCTCAACCGGTAAAGGAAAGTTGCCGAGCTGGGTTACTAATTTGCTATGATCTGCAATGCAGACGAATTCGTCGGCACTAGCAGCAACAATTTTTTCGCGAGTGAGTGCAGCGCCGCCGCCCTTAATCATTTGTCTTTGTGCATTGATCTCGTCAGCACCGTCCACGTATACCTCAACGCGGGCCGCTGAGTTCAGATCTAAGACCGGTATGCCATGGGCTTTCAGCCGCTGAGTTGAACCCTCGCTAGAAGATACCGCGGCATCAAAAGTATGTTTGATAGTGGCCAATGCGTCGATGAAATGATTAGTAGTGGAACCTGTGCCCACACCAACAATGCTAGTTGGTCCAAGTTTTGGCGCAATGTGTTTTAGCGCAGCTTGGGCTGCAAGTTGTTTAAGCTCGTCTTGTGAATAATTAATGTTTGGCCTCGGTAGCAATTTAGTTAGTAGTTAAGTTGTCTTTGAACTTGGCAATGAACTTGGCAACGAAGTTAGCAATGAACTTGGAAAATGGTGACATGCTTGAAAATTATGTAAAGAAAATTCTCTCCTCCAGAGTATATGAGCTTGCGCAAGAGACACCATTAACACCTGCGCCATTACTCAGTCGGCGTCTTGGGCCTCAGGTCTTTTTGAAACGTGAAGATTTACAACCCGTTTACAGCTTTAAGCTCCGTGGTGCTTACAACAAAATTTCTCAGTTGACTGATGCGCAAAAAGCCGCGGGTGTGATCACCGCTTCCGCCGGTAATCATGCCCAGGGTGTGGCCATGGCCTCCAAGCAGTTGGGCATTAAGGCGATTATTGTCATGGGTCGCAACACACCCAGTATAAAGGTCAACGCCGTCAAAGACCGTGGCGCAAAAGTTATTTTACACGGTGACAACTACGACGAGGCATCGATACACGCAAAACTGCTGTGCAAGGAACAGGGCTTAACCTTTATTCCCCCCTATGACGACGCGGAGGTTATTGCAGGTCAAGGCACCATTGGGTTAGAAATTGTCAATCAACACAATGGCCCTATTGACGCGATCTTTATTCCAGTGGGCGGCGGCGGTTTGCTTGCTGGTGTTGCCGCCTACGTTAAGCACTTACACCCTAAAACGCGGATTATTGGTGTAGAAGTAGAGGGTTCCAATTGCATGGATGCGGCCCTTCGAGCGGGTAAGCGGGTTAAGTTGCCGTTAGAAACCTTAGACCTCTTCGCTGATGGTGTGAGTGTCGCTCAGGCCGGGCTGCTGCCGTTCAAGATAGCGCGTAAGTATGTAGACGAAATTGTCGTGGTTAACATTGATGAAATTTGTGCCGCAATTAAAGATGTCTTTGAAGATACCCGCGGTGTCTCCGAGCCTGCCGGCGCGCTCGCCATTGCAGGGATGAAACGCTATCTGGCTGATCACCCCGGCTTGTCTTCAGTAGTCGCTATTGTCAGCGGCGCAAACGTCAATTTTGATCGGCTGCGACACATCTCCGAGCGTGCGGAAGTAGGTGAGGCTCGAGAAGCAGTCTTGGCAGTAACCATTGATGAAGCGCAGGGTAGCTTTTTGAAGTTTTGCCGAGCGCTGGGTAAGCGCTCAATTACTGAATTTAACTACCGTTATGCGGATGCTACGGGTGCGCACATTTACGTTGGTTTAGGGGTGGCGTCAAAAGAAGACCGGTTAGATGTGGTGGAGAACCTCCAGTCCAAGGGCTATCTGGTATTTGATATGACAGATAACGAAGCCGCCAAGATGCACGTGCGACATATGGTCGGTGGCCACCGGATGCAGGCCAGCTCAGAGCTGCTATACAGATTTGAATTCCCTGAACGTCCAGGCGCGCTGTTGCAGTTTCTTGCAGGGCTGGGTGCTGACTGGAATATTACGCTCTTCCATTACCGTAACCACGGCGCTGCTTGGGGTCGAGTATTGGTAGGTTTCGATGCCAAACCCAGTGACGGTAAAAAACTGCAAAAATACCTACAGCGTATTGGTTATCGTTTTTGGCCAGAGCACGACAATCCAGCCTATAAGCTATTTCTTGAGTAGGACGGTTTAGATCACGTGGCTATTGTTGCGCAAACTTTAACCACTCCTCCTCAAAGACCAGTTTTGTGCTGTCTTTGATGTGGTCGATATAAAGGCGGCCATCTAAATGATCGAATTCATGCTGCACCACCGTGGCTAAAAAACCTTTCAGTTCCAGCTCTGCAGGATCGCCTTGCGGGTTGGTGTAGCGCACTAGTACATGCTGGGCGCGCTCAACGAAACCTCGCAAACCGGGTACAGAAAGACACCCCTCCCAATAGCCGGCAACCTCGGGGTTGAGTATTTCAATAACAGGGTTGAAGAACACTGTCAGTGGAATGGCTTCAATTTCTCCGTATCGGCTTGGTCCGCCGGGCACTTCAATAATCGCCATTCGTAGCGGCTCGTCAATTTGCGGCGCGGCTAAACCAACACCACCATAGTCCCTCAGCGTATCCGTCATATCTACGAGTAGCCGCTGCATTGTATCGCTGCCAATGAACTCGTCAGCGACGTTGTTGGCAGGTATGCGTAAAGAGGGGTGACCCATGCGTATGATCTTTCTGATAGCCATATAGTTATTTACCTGTTTTTACCCGTCTCGTATGTGTTTTCGTTAGATATACATGCCTTTAAGGATCGGCAGCCTGAGGTTACTTGCCGCTGGCCAATTCTCTAGTACCAAATTGAGTCAGACCAGACTCGGTAATAACCGCATCTAGTCCAACGTCCCAAGGCGATTTTTCTAGCTTCTGCGCGCTGCGCTGGGCGTCAAAACTAATGCCAAGTAAATAAGGCCTATTAGCATCGTCTGCAAAAAAACGGTCATAGTAGCCGCCCCCCATGCCCAGCCGAGTGCCGTATTTGTCGAAAGCAACCAGCGGTAGCAGTACACAGTCTAGATCTGCGGCGTCTATTTTCTCAGTGGTCTTAGGTTGTGCGAGAGTTCTTAACCCATAACGGCCAACAGTGATCAGCGTGTTTTTGGTGTAGCGGTGAAAACTCATTTGCCCTTGTTGTGGCTGCTGATCTATAACTGGAATAAAAATCTGCGCCTGAGTTTGCGCCCACGTTTGGGTAATCCATGTATCTAGTGACGCTTCAACCTCACTGTTTAGGTAAGCGGCAATACGCTTTGTCTTTGCTTGAGCTGTGCGCGTTAAAAAACTCTGCGCAAAAAGTAGGTGCAGGTGTTTGCATATTGCGGCGCTGGCCTGATGTTTTGCTTCCGCAGGCAGATTACTTCTCATGTCGCGAAATTTTCTGCGTAGTCGTTGTCGAGTGCGGAGGGAAGAGTCTGTCATAGTGAAGGGTCTAGTGATGACTAGAGACAATTAAAAAGTGCTCCCGGAAATGCCGCTGTTGGTTTGCCCTGAACCGTCGAAGCTCAAGGCGGAGAATCAAGCAGAATCTAAGGCGGCCCATAAGGTTGGGTATGCACACCGACTCTGCGGAGAAACTCCTGACGTATATTTAACGGCTCAAGGACTCGACCACTGGCTAACATCCCAGGAGCGCGCTCAGTATAACGATTTTGTGCCCGAGGCAAACAGCGAACTTCGCTAATCTTTTAACTAAATTAAAGACACTGAATGGTCAATTCGCCCCTTTTTCCGAGGAGATAGAGCACGTTAACTAGAAAGGGCCTGCGATAAATACTTGGCTGTGCCGGCACTACTAGTTAGTAGGTCACCATTAGACTAACGCGAAGCAAAGATTTGGGCAGCGATCAGCAATCCTGCAATAAGGGCGGGTGGTAAGGACGAAGCGGTGGTTAATAAGGGCCCGCTGAGCCTTTTATGAAAGCAAAGCCCAGGCGAACTTGAGTGGCGCCTACGTTTGCCCCATGGTCGGCAGGGCGCTGGCAATTTTTTCGTTGAGCATCTTCACGCGTCTATTAGTGACGTCTTGCGTTGAGCTGGCGTTTTTGCTGCCCATTAATAAATCATTAGTGATGTTCAGTGCCGCCATGACCGCCACGCGGTCAACGCCTACAACCTTGCCAGTGGAGCGAATTTCCGTCATTTGCTCATTTAAGTAGCGTGCAGAACGTTTCAACGCATCCTCTTCCTCAGCTGGGCAAGAAATTTTGTATTCCTTGTCCATTATTTTGATGGTTAGGGTGGTTAAGTCGTTGCTCATAAGTCACTGGCCCTTCGGCTGGTTGTGGGGTTGTCCGTATCTTTTGGTTATCTGTCGATTAACTTAAGATTATCTCTTGCTGGTCTGTTTTATCAGAGCAAGGCGCGCCTGCCCTGGTTGGTGGTCAGTCTTTCTCAAGGGCCTTAAGTCGGCCAATCATTGACTCCACACGGTTCTTGGCCAGCTCATTTTTTTCAATGAGTTTGGCGCGTTCAACGGTCCAATTGCTTTGCTGTGTCTTCAACGCTTTGTTCTCATTCCCAAGCAGATGTACCAAGGCAATAAGGTTGTCGACCTGTCGCTCGAGACGATTAAGTTCTTCATTTGGAAATAGTGGATCTGTCATGACGCGCAACTGGCAATTAGGCTAAGAGTAGGGGATAGTTTGCGCCGTTTAGATTCTTTTGTGTAGCCCCTACTGACGTGACAGACTTATTTGTAAAAGCAGAACTCGCATCTACCTCTCTTATGCCGGCAGAATTGCATGGCATGGTGTGCGGTATGGCTGTGAATGGTACGCCAGAGTTTGTTGTAGCCGACCTAGTCGCGCTGGCAGGCCCGGAAACACTGACCGATGAAGCCGCTTTGGGCGTCTTTATTACGGATGCACTGGATCAACTTTATGATCAGGACATGTCATTCGCGCCGCTTATTCCCGATGATGACGAATCGCTGTCCAACAGAGTTGAAGGCGTTGTTGAATGGACCGGCGGGTTTTTGGCTGGTTTCGCAGCAGGACTGAATGCCTCTAGAGACGAATTACCGATAGATGTGCAAGAAATCATCCGCGATTTCGCGGGCATCTCAGGCATGGATGCGGCGGATTACGCCGAAGAGGAACGTTTTGATCCAGAAGACATTGAAGAAAGCGAAGCTTCACTTATGGAAATCTATGAATACATACGCGTTAGTGTTGTGTTGATCATGGCGCTAATGGATGAGCATCAAGCTCAGCAAGCAGCTGATTGAGTGTGGTCTCGATCAGTTCGAGTGAGTATGCGCGTCGCCGCAGACGGCTGATGAATGAAATGGAGCCTGGCTCCATTGCCGTAATTCCCGGCGCAACCCAGCAACGTCGCAATCGCGATATTTTCTACCCCTTCCGACAAGACAGTGATTTTTATTACCTAACAGGTTTTTGTGAACCTGATGCACTGCTCGTTTTAGTGCCGTTGCGGGAGCAGGGCGAAAGCATTTTATTTTGCCGCGAAAAAGACCCAAAGCTAGAGCAACGAGACGGCGCAATTTTGGGGCCGGAAGCAGCAATAGCGCACATTGGTGTGGACGATGCTTTTCCAGTGGCAGATGAAGACGAAATTTTGCCCGGCCTGCTCGAAAGTCGACATCGCATATACATGACCATGGGCGAATATCCTGCGTTTGATGCTCGGGTATTAAGTTATGTGGCGCATATTCGCGGCCGCGAATCTGGCGGCGCTCAGCCGCCGGGAGAGTTTGTTTCGCTCAAGCACTTATTACACGAGCACCGTCTTTATAAATCAGCGGCAGAAATTCAAGTGATGCGCCAAGCGGTAGAAATCAGTGCTAATGCGCACCTGCGCGCCATGCAAAGTGTTCGCCCAGGCATGTTAGAGAGTGAGCTAGAAGCCGAGTTGGTTTACGAATTTATGCGCAGTGGCGCAGTTGCGGCAGCGTATCCCTCTATTGTGGGCGGTGGCGAAAATGCCTGTGTGTTGCACTACGTTAATAATAACTGCGCGTTAACTGCTGGTGAGCTAGTGCTTATTGATGCCGGCTGTGAGTATCAGCACTATGCCGGAGACATTACGCGCACCTTCCCGGTCAATGGACATTATTCCGCGGCGCAAAAAGAAATTTATGATGTCGTGCTTGCCGCCAATTTGGCGGCCATTGAACTGTGTCGTCCGGGCGAGCATTTCAATGCGCCCCATGAGGCTGCGGTAAATGTCATGGTACAAGGGTTGATTGAGCTGGGTATTCTGCATGGCGATGCTGATCAGCTCATTGCGGACGGCAGCTATCTGGTTTTTTGCCCACATAAGAGTTCTCACTGGTTGGGCATTGATGTTCACGATGTGGGCGACTATCGCTTTCATGACGCATGGCGACCGTTAGAACCGGGTATGGTGTTAACCATAGAACCAGGAATTTATATTCCAAGCGGCGCCGCGAGTGCCAATGTGCCGGAACAATACATAGGTATGGGCATTCGTATTGAAGACGATGTACTGATTACCGACAACGGTTGTGATGTGCTCAGCAAATCTGTTGCAAAAGAAACCAGCGCCATTGAACAGTTGATGCAAGCCCAGTGACTAATTCACCCGCTCAAATACCTCAGATTCATTTAGCTGTTGTCGGCGCTGGTCCAGTGGGTGCCACGGCGGCCTTGTTATTGGCCAAACAAGGTTACAAGGTGACTTTAATTGACCGGCAGGCCCCTCAACCAGGCCCAGTTGG
>QXZU01000047.1:0-5498 GCA_009886205.1 K189A clade bacterium
TTTGATATGGTGGGCCCACCAGGACTCGAACCTGGGACCAATGGATTCACATTCTCACTGCCTTTCGACAATGTGCGGACTATCTCACCTCCCTCGCCACCTTAATACTAAGTTACTTAGTTCTAAGTTTCGTTAGGGAGCGGGACGCTCTGGCCTGTTATTAAGAGCACTTGAATCTTCTTCTAACTTAATTTTTTAACTCCGTTTAAACACTGTTTTAAAAATGTTTAAACCAAATTAAAACTAAATCAAAACTAAGTTTCAGCTCTCAGGTAGTCTCTGCACCTTCCGACAGTGTACTGTCGGCTTGGCTCAGGATTGCCGGCGTACCCGCTATTAAGGCTGGTTCGCTACGGTTTCCCTGAATTCATCCCGTTCATCCTGACCCTTTCGGTGTCAGGCGCACCTTTATTGATGAGTCCACTGCTCTAACCAACTGAGCTATAGGCCCCATATCAAATCGCTATCGTCTGTTTGACCGGCGTACCGTTCAAACTGCCGTCACTGTTACCCAATTATTGCATAACCTGTGACAACTTTGCCGTTCAGCAGTGACCAGTCACTACTAGGATAAGCTTCCTCAATGCAAAAGCAGTTTACGCCTAAACGTTATTTCTGCCCTTACCCCCTTCCACGCTTTCATCAAGAAAGCTGCGTAAGTGTTCTGAGCGGCTAGGGTGACGCAATTTGCGCAAAGCCTTAGCCTCAATCTGACGTATTCTTTCACGCGTGACATCAAATTGCTTACCAACCTCTTCTAGAGTGTGGTCGGTATTCATATCAATACCGAAGCGCATGCGCAGTACTTTCGCTTCGCGAGCAGTTAACCCACCCAACACATCTTTAGTCGCTTCTCTTAAACCTTCGCCTGTCGCTAGGTCAATCGGCGAGCCAATTGTACTGTCTTCTATGAAGTCACCCAAGTGCGAATCTTCATCATCGCCAATCGGCGTTTCCATGGAGATGGGCTCTTTGGCAATTTTTAACACTCTGCGCACTTTATCTTCGGGCATTTCCATACGCTCGCCAAGTTCTTCTGGCGTTGGCTCACGACCCATCTCTTGCAACATCTGCCGCGAAACACGGTTCAGCTTGTTGATGGTTTCTATCATGTGCACTGGAATACGAATGGTTCTGGCTTGGTCCGCAATTGAGCGCGTAATCGCCTGACGAATCCACCATGTTGCATAAGTTGAAAACTTATAACCACGACGATACTCAAACTTATCAACCGCCTTCATTAAGCCAATGTTGCCTTCTTGGATCAGATCCAAAAACTGCAAACCACGGTTGGTGTATTTCTTCGCAATAGAAATAACCAAACGCAGGTTGGCTTCAACCATATCTTTTTTCGCTCGGCGGGCTTTTGCCTCGCCTAGCGACATGCGGCGATTAATATCTTTGATCTCGACTATGCTGAGTTCAGATATCTTGCTCAGGGCTTTCATTTTCTTCTGTGAGCGCAAAATATCTTCACGCTGATTTTCTAAGCCAGTCGCATACTCTTTCTTGCTCTTTGAAATCTTGTTGATCCAGCTCACGCTGATCTCATTGCCAATATATTCTTTGCGGAATACATCACGAGGCACCCGTGCGCGACGAACAACAGCTGTTGTAATAATGCGTTCATGTCGACGAACAATACCTTGCGCCTCGCGCGCCATAGCTACCATGCGATCAAAGTGCTTTGGCACTAGCTTAAAGCAGCAATAGGCTTCAGCTAACTTCACCATCTGCGCTTCAGATTCTTTACTGTTAGCGCCCTTCTCTTCAATAATTTTTAGAGACTTGTTGTATTGGCGCTTAAGCAATGCAAAACGCTTCTTAGCCTCAACGGGATCTGGGCCCTTGTTTTCCTCTTCCTCTTCCTCGGCAACTACTGGCGTGCCATCCGCATTCAAAGCGGGGGTACCATCTGCATTTAACACTGGCTCAGGCTTCTTAGGCTCTTGGCCTACTTGAGTGGCTGCAGGGACATTGTCCGTAGGATCTAAGTAACCTACTAACAAATCGGCAAGCTTTTCCTCTTTAGTTACTTCTGCGTAGGTATCAAGCAAGTAGCTGACGGTACCTGGGTAATAGGCAAGCGCTGTCAAAATATCTCTAATGCCTTCTTCAATACGCTTAGCAATAGCAATTTCACCTTCTCGGGTGAGTAGCTCAACGGTGCCCATTTCACGCATATACATACGTACTGGATCTGTTGTACGACCAGCTTCGGTCTCTACCGCAGCTAGCGCCGCAGCAGCCTCTTCCGCAGCTAGTTCATCCGCGGTATTTTCTTCATTGGAGAGTAATTCATCGGCATCGGGCGCTGTTTCATAAACAGTGATGCCCATGTCATTAATCATGCGGATAATGTCTTCGATCTGCTCAGGATCAGAAATATCATCAGGCAAGTGATCGTTCACTTCGCCGTAAGTTAAAAAGCCCTGCTCTTTACCTTTTTTAATAAGGTCTTTGAGGCGTGACTGCTGCTGTTCGGTGGAAATTTGAGTACTCATAGTTTTTCATCTCTCGGATGTCATAGATCTGCAAAGATCTGTGTAGATACACGGGGCACTTCCGCCGGTTCATTCACCTCAATTGAACTGGCAGCTATCCAACTAAATGATCTAAGCGAAACAACACCTTGTGTAGTATTTTTATAACAACGCTATATAAAAACTCTACATACACTCTTCAAAAAAGGGCTTTTCGTCTAAGAACTAATAGATAAGAGGAGTAGAACAAGAAGTCGCGTGTCTGAGGGGCTTTATTTAACCGCCTCACGTATACGCTGTTGGGCTGCTCTCGACGCTCTTACCTGAGTGGATCTAAGTACTGAGGTAGAAAAGGATTATACCGCCGAGCCATCAATGGTGCCACCTTTTGCTGCAATCTTTGCGTTCAGAAATGGCTCTGAGGGCTGTGAAATTTAACCATTGAGAGCCCAACCTCACCGGCAACAGTTTCCCCACAAAAAGTGCATCAACTCTCTTCAGGCCCGCTAGGTCGGCGCACAAAACTGCGCAGATCATTTATATTTGGGTCATTGTGTTGCGCAAGCTGTGCTCTGCGTTGGGCCGACTCATGGGTTTTCACTAGGTGGGCTAAGCCTTCGACAAATTCTTTTTCCAGCGCCACAGCATCTAAGGCGGAAGGTTTTTTTGCCAAAACAATAACGGCCTCGTAGGAATTTTCATCCGGCCAGCGCGCAATCACCTCTTCTGCATCGGCGCAACTTTGCGCCTCTAATAGCAGCATCAATGTGCCAAGAAGACCCAGAGTTGCAACGTGTGTTAGGGCCTGCGCTCGCAACTCTGCGCCTAATAAACTCCACAGAGTTGGGCTTTTCACCAAGATCCCAGCCAGCCGCTCACTTAATGCAGCTTCACCTCTCTTAGTTTGCGATCTTGGCTTGGTAGCTCTGGGCGCCCCCCCCACTGGTGCAGCCATACCGCTCATCTCGCGCACACGAGCGACCACTAAGTCCTTCAAAATACCTTTCGACATTTTTTCCACGTAAGGGTTTGCCACACCCATAAACTTTGCCCGGCCATCCAGCGAGCCCAAATCTAAACCGTCGGCCAAACGCTTCAACAAAAATTCAATACCGGGCGTCGCGTTGTTAAGAAATCCGTCAAAGGCCTCGCGCCCTTGGGTGCGAATCAGTGAATCGGGATCTTCACCATTAGGCAAAAAGACAAATTTGAGCTGGCGGTGTTCATTGAGGATGGGCAAGGCACTTTCTAACGCGCGCCAAGCCGCCGAACGTCCGGCTTTATCACCGTCGAAACAGCAAACCACCTCGTCAGAATATTTATAGAGCTTTTGAAAATGCGCTTCACCAGTTGCCGTGCCAAGGGTCGCAACAGCGTTTAACACGCCATTTTGTGCCAGCGCCACCACATCCATATAACCTTCAACCACAATCAGTCGTTGAATATTCCTTAAGGCCTTACGCGCCTCATACAGCCCATATAATTCCTGCCCCTTGAAAAACACCGGCGTTTCGGGCGAGTTCAAATACTTGGGGCCTTCTTCATCTCCTAGCTTGCGACCGCCAAAGCCAATCACCCTGCCCCGAGTATCGCGAATAGGAAACATAATGCGGTGACGGAAGCGATCGTAAACGTTGCCCTTGTCGTTTTTAATCGTCAAACCTGCGGTGAGCAGTTTGGTAGCATCCTGCGCGACTACCCCGGACCCTTTAATAGGCTCTGCGAGTAAGGCATCGCTGAGGGTGTGCCATCCTTCAGGCGCGTAGCCAACACCAAAATCTCGAGCCACTTCGCCCGTTAGACCACGCTTCTTCAAATAGGCAACTGCCTCAGAGGAGGATCGCAGCTGCGCACGAAAGAACCGTTCGGCGCGCTCTAGTACATGGAATAAGCCCTGATCTATTTCTACACGCGGCTTACCATTTTCTTCTCGGGGCACCTCTAAGCCTAGGTCTTTCGCTAAGGCTTCAACTGCCTCAACAAACTCCATGCGCTCAAATTTCATTATGAAGGTCAGCGCAGTGCCACTTTCTTGGCAACCAAAGCAATGAAAAAATTGTTTGTCGGGGCTCACCGAAAAGGAAGGAGATTTTTCATCGTGAAACGGGCACAGCCCTGAGTAATTCTTGCCAGTCTTTTTCAAAGCCACGCGTCCATCGATCACTTCGACAATGTCTGCGCGATCAATTAGATCATTGATGAAAGCTTGAGGTATTAGGCCGGCCACTGGATTTATGCGTCTGTTAGTTACTATTCAAAGGATGAGCGAGGGTATCACAGGAACGCAATTTGAGGAGAATGCGAGTGACAAATGCTGATTTCGTTGCGGCTGTATTTGTTGCCATCCGCAAGGGCACAAACCAAGTGCCCTACGAACGCAGAAGCGAGTCTCTAGGCTAACTTAGCTTTGACTAGTGCACTGGCTTTGCCCATATCCACCCGGCCTTCGCCTTGGGATTTCAACAAGGCCATAACCTTACCCATATCTTGCATACCCGCAGCACCAGATTGCTCAATGAGTGAAGCAACAAACGCTTCCAACTCTTCAGGGTCCATCTGAGCTGGCAAAAAACCTTCGATAACGGTTATTTCGTAAGCTTCTACCTCGGCTAAGTCATCGCGGCCTGCTTTCTTGAACTGGCTCAGCGCATCTTGGCGCTGCTTCAACATCTTATTCAGCACTGTCATAACGTCGTCGTCGCTTACTTCTCGACGCTCGTCCACTTCAATACGCTTAACCTCGGAGTTGACCATTCTCAGCGTAGCCACTCGTTCTTTATCTCGGGCGCGCATCGCATCTTTGGTTGCATGCAACAGCGTTGCCTTTAACTCGGACTTTATTTCAGACATGGGACCTCACTCTTTCAATGGAGTGTGAAGGAAATTTAGGAGGGGCTTTGCAGACCCGCCGGCGTGGTGAGTCTAACAACTAGGAGATGTCCGGGCTAGCGAGCTTTATGCTTGCCGGCCCTCTAAGCTTTCTTTCTAGCTTTGCTCTCTAGCTCTTATGTCTAG
>QXZU01000047.1:5598-31835 GCA_009886205.1 K189A clade bacterium
TCTAGCTCTTATGTCTAGTAAGAGCGCTCAAACTTGCGCGTTTCGCGCTGGAGCTTCTTAATGTGACGCTTTACAGCTGCCGCAGCTTTACGCTTGCGTACCGCTGTGGGCTTTTCATAAAACTCGCGACGACGCACTTCTGAGAGTACACCGGCTTTTTCACATGAGCGCTTAAAGCGGCGCAGTGCAATGTCGAATGGTTCGTTTTCTTTGACTCTAACGTGAGGCATATCTTGTCTTGTAAGCTGATAAGGGCGCGGATTTTACACATTGCACAGTAGACCAGCAACCAACTTTGGTCGGATTATCCAATCTAACGCACTTTCTTTGGCATTCTTTCACTTTCTTCTACATATCAGCGTGCAAATTGAGCCAAAGCCCTCCAGTGATCTCAAAAAGCGCAAAACAACAAAACAGCATGGGGGAATGCTTTTCCAATAAACTTGCGACAAAAAGTTGAGCCCATTTGCCGTTAATCGCGTCAAGTAAACGACTTACACCGTGAAGGGCAAAATCTCAAATGATCCCTGAGCAAGAAGCACTAGGCTTAAATGCACTTAACTTCACGGGGACTTCTATGTGCAAGAGGAATCGCACTTTACATTCTCATTCACTGCTGCTAATTTCGTACGGAAATACCGTACACGTGGTGCACTTCATGAATTCTATCAGCGTCAATCGTTTTAGAGATAACTTAAAATCTTTTATCGAACAGGTGGTTAACGACCACACTCCGATCAAAGTGACTCGCCGCGCAGGGGAGGACTTTGTGGTTATGAGTGCAGACGATTGGGAGCGCGAACAAGAGACATTACATGTACTGCAATCCAGCTCTCTCATGCAGCAAATCGCAGCTTCTCTTGTTACCCACAGCAAGGGATCCGGGTACAAACCTTCAGACGAGCAGCTAAATGAGATCACTGGTCTTTGAAGGCAACACCTGGGCTGCGTACGAAAAAATGCGTACGCAAGACAAAAAACTACATAGCGCTGTGTGCAAACTGTTAAAAGAAATGCTTCGCGGCGATGCTAGTACTGGCCTTGGAAAACCTGAGAGGCTTAAGCACAGCCTGTCGGGATTATGGTCAAAACGTATTTCCCAAAAAGACCGGCTGATCTATCAATTTGATGAACAGAGTATTTATATTTTTGCCCTAGGCGGACACTACGACCAAACCTAGGACTCCATTATCCCCTATTCGAGGGTTGATTCGACGCAATATCCACAGATATCAATAACCAGATTAGGTACCATAGGCCCATGCTAATTTTAGGTATTGAATCATCGTGCGACGAGACGGGCCTGGCCCTCTACGACACGGAAAAAGGCTTAATCAGCCAGGCCTTACACAGCCAAGTGGACTTGCACGCAGACTATGGTGGCGTGGTCCCGGAGCTGGCTTCACGCGATCACGTACGCAAAATAACGCCACTCACCCGCTTGGTGCTGAATGAGGCCAACAAATCGTTATCTGATCTAGCCGGCATTGCCTACACCGCAGGCCCTGGGCTCATGGGGGCGCTTTTAGTGGGCGCGTCTTTTGCCAAGAGTCTTGCTTGGTCATTAAACATCCCGTCCATAGGTGTGCATCATATGGAGGCACATTTACTCGCGCCGCTCATTGAACCCTCCAACGCGCCAGAACTGCCTTTTATGGCCCTGCTCGTTTCCGGCGGGCACACTCAGTTAGTGCATGTAAAAGCACTGGGCGACTATGAAATTTTGGGCGAATCATTAGATGATGCTGCGGGCGAAGCCTTTGATAAAACCGCCAAACTACTTGGTTTGGGCTACCCTGGCGGGCCAAAAATCGCCGCCAAGGCTGAATCAGGTGACCCCACAAGGTTTAAGTTTCCGCGCCCCATGACCGACCGGCCCGGATTAGATTTTAGTTTCAGCGGCCTTAAAACTTTTGCGCTCAATACTGTGCATAACAATTCACCGTTAAGTGAGCAGGACAAAGCCGATATCGCACTGGCATTTGAACTTGCGGCGGTGGATACCCTAAGCATTAAATGTAAGCGCGCCATTGACCAAACCAAAGTAAAACACCTAGTCATTGCCGGCGGTGTAAGTGCAAATACTCGGCTTAGAGAAAAATTGTCCAGCGATCTCAAAGCCCAAGTGATCTACGCACCACTAGAACTTTGCACGGACAACGGCGCGATGATTGCCTACGCTGGCGCACTGCGCCTTCAAGCTGGGCAAAGTAGCGATCTAGGGATAACCACCAAAGCGCGCTGGCCTATGGACCAGCTAGATGCCATTTAAAACACGCCGCGAAACATGAACCAAACGACTCAACCCACCTCAGACAAAATTTTTGTAAATAACCTGCGTGTGCAAGCGATATTGGGTATTTACCCTTTAGAGCGAGAACGACCTCAGGAAGTGGTTATCAGTCTAGAAATTGAAACAGACTGCAGTAAAGCCGCAGCCTCCAAAGATCTTACTGACAGTTTAGATTATGCGACCCTGGCAGACGCCGTAGCCGAGCTCACCATTACCGGCGAGTACCTGCTTATTGAAACGCTAATAGAAGACATTGCCCAACACTGTTTACGCCAGCCCCTGGTCAACGGCGTCAGCGTTCAAGTAGAAAAGCCCCAGGCCGTACAACGCGCAGATTCCGTAGGAGTCAGAATCTACCGCAGTAACTGAGTAGCAAGCCAGGCAATCCGCTTGGCCGCCAACGCTTCGCCAAAAGCCTTACCCTGAAGGCCTACCTTTTCATCAGGCGTCATTTCAACAGTCCTAAGATTTTCAGCAATGGGTGCCAACTCAGCGATCAACCCCTGCCGTTGTTGTGGGTCGGACAATAAATTCAATACCGCGAGCAAACGTTCTTGAGAGTGGAGCACCTGCAAAGCCACCAAATTTGCATACAACAATGCCGCTGAATTTTGACGAAAATGAACCAAGACCTGCAAATGTTGGCAGCGATCCAAAGCCAACTGTAAAACAGTATTTGGCACGCGCAGGCGCTCGGCTAACGAACAAAAATCAGCTTCAGTCAAAGGTAGGTGCGCGAAACACTGAGCAACTGAACCGCCAAGATTGGTAGTTTGTGGCCAGGTTTCCAACAACTCGGGCATCCAGTCACGCAACCCGTCGCAATCATTTAGCACTTGGAAAAAACGTCCGGGATTACTCACCGCAAGCGCTTTTGACAATTCCTGCCAAACTCGCTCTGCCGACAAAGTGTTTAACTCGCCACTGGTGGACATATCGCGCATCAATGCCATGGTTTCATCAGCGACATTAAAATCTGTCAGCATGGCCGCAAATCTGGCTACGCGAAACACTCGCAGAGGATCCTCGGCAAAGGCCGGCGACACATGGCGCAGAACCTTTGCGCGCAAATCTGCTTGGCCGTTGTAAGGATCTATCAAGGCACCATCTGACGCTTTAGCTATGGCATTAATTGTCAAATCGCGTCTCAGCAAATCCTCTTCTAGGGTGACTATAGGACTGGCATCGACTTGGAAGCCAGTATGCCCCTGACCGCGCTTACGCTCGGTTCTGGCTAAGGCATATTCCTCTTTGCTTTCAGGGTGTAAAAACACGGGGAAATCACGACCAATCTGAACAAAGCCCAAATCAAGGAGTTGCTCCGGTGTGCTGCCAACCACTACCCAATCACGATCGCCAGCCACACGCCCAAGCAGTTCATCTCGCACTGCACCGCCAACTATAAGACTCTGAATATTTTCCATGAGGAGAGTTTACTAGAGAGCGGTAAGTTACTGCATGTAGAAAGTACGCTTTTATGAGCGCTTAAAACCAACACCACGGTTTGCGTGCACATGAGGATTGCCCTTGATTGATGACAAAGCCAAAAGTCTAGGAAAAGCACCAGAAAGAAAAGGCAGAAAAAACACTAAAACAAGGAACTGAAAGAAATGACTGAAGGGAATGACTGAAGGAAAAGGCTGAAGGAAAAAACTGAGAGAAAAACCTGAAAAATGACCGGCCAAATTACACGACCATGATTGACGCCTAAGAATATCGAGAGGTTACCCAACGCGACTTTAGTAGGCTGGCTGGCGGGTAATTTCTCCAGTCTCCAAACAATAAGCGGTTAACGTCCGACCCCAAACGCAGCCCGTATCAAGCGCAATATGCCTGGGTGAATGAGTTATGCCATTAAGCGAAGCCCAATGACCGAAAAGGATTTTTTCAGATCGATCCGGTTGTTCTTGTCTTGCTTTACTTGGTATTGGCGCTTGTTCAAACCAAGGCATAAATCCATTTGGCGCATTTTCTACGCTGCCTTTTTCCGCAAAGTTCATCGTGCAAGCAGCATCGACATACCGCATGCGGGTAAAATAATTGGTGATAATCCGCAAGCGATCCATGCCATTCAATGACTCATCCCAACGAGGCGGTTCATTGCCATACATCTTGGCGAAAAATTCTTTGTAGCTCACTTCTCCGGCGGAGAGGGTAATACCCTCTCTCTGACCGATTACGGCTTCCACTTCCTCAGCGTATGCAAACGCTTGTGTGCTAGCCCAAAATCTTGGAATCCCAGCATGAACCAAAATATGGTCTTGATCATGGTGAACGAGCTTTTGCTCACGCAGCCAATGGCCAATTTCATAAACATCTGGGGCTTGCAGCAATTCTTCAAAGGTATCTTTGCCGCTAGCCTTATGGCCGCCAAATAGAATCGCCAGAAAATGTAAATCATGATTCCCCAGCACTATCTGGCACTGGCTTGAGAGGGCTTTTACACGACGTAGTAATTGGAGAGATTGAGGCCCGCGATTAATCAAGTCTCCGGCCAACCAAAGTTCATCATCCGCAGAAAAATTTATCTTTTCTAGCAGACCGTCGAACTCTCGAAGGCAGCCTTGAATATCACCGATTGCGTAGGTTGCCATATCATCTACTGCTAATGCAGAGCGTTAGGAACCAGTAACGAAAAGATGGGAATGGGCACATTCATTTTTTCGCCATCGTCGGTCTGAAACTCATAAGAACCCTGCATCGAACCTACTGGCGTCTTGAGAATTGCCCCGCTTGAATAGCGGAACCCTTCGCCTGGCTTCAACCAAGGTTGCTGACCGATTACACCCGAGCCTTTCACCTCTTCCACTTCACCTTGACCGTCAGTAATGACCCAGTGTCGATTGAGCAGCTGGCTAGTCTGCTCAGTATTATTTTTGATGGTGATGGTGTAACCAAAAACAAAGCGCTGGGCATCAGGATCGGATTGATCTGCCAAATACTGAGACTCAACGCTGACTTGAATATGTTTTTCCACCAAAAATCCCCAACCTTTATTTGCTTAAACTTACACTTTAATTCTATTGGTCACGGCGACAAAATAGCCGCCACTCTGCTTACACGCTCACTGCCAGCCTTTAGGTCTCAGCTTTCTACCGGGTTGGCTGCTGTCCATTGCGCCAACTGAATAAACTGCTCAGTGGTTACATCGTCTGCGCGCAAACCGGCATCAACGTCCACCGCTTGCCAATCAATTGCTAAATTCTTTAGCGCATTAGACAGTCTTTTGCGACGAGCAGAAAACGCCATTCGCAGTACCTGATCTAGATTTTGCCGAGCAACCGGCAAGTGCGCGTTGGCAATAGGGGTGATACGTATCACTGAAGAATCTACCTTAGGCGGCGGTGTAAAACTTTCCGGCCCTACATCAAACAGGTAATCTACCCTTGCAGTAACTTGAATCATAACGCTGAGCCTTCCCCAAGCTTTGGTGCCAGGAATAGCACTTAACCGGCTGGCCATTTCCTTTTGCAACATGAAGTGCATGTCGCCAATAGTGCCTGGCGAAGCTAGCACATGATCAATCAATTTGATGATTAATGGCGAGGAAATATTATAAGGCAAGTTACCAACCACCCGCCAAGGCGGGCCGTCGGCAGGCGCATTACCAGCAAAAACGTCATTCAGGTCAACCCGCAGAACATCCTGATTAATAACCTGAATATTAGGGTAACGTCCCGGGAGTAGTGGCGCTAAATCACGGTCAATTTCAATAGCCAAATAATGCATGCCTTCATCTGCATACAAATAATCCGTCAGAGCACCCTGGCCCGGACCAATCTCTAAAACTCTATCGCAAGTTTTGAGTCGTATGGCGTCCGCCATACCCTGCAACACACCTTGATCATGTAAAAAATGTTGTCCAAAGCGTTTACGAGGGCGCATTCAATTCCTTATTTGTGATCAACTCAGATGCCACCGTAAGCGCGGCTAAAAAACTGCCCAAATCTGCATCACCTGACCCCGCAATATCCAGAGCAGTACCATGATCTACGGAGGTTCGGATAAAGGGCAGGCCCAGCGTGACGTTAACCGCTTGCCCAAATCCAGAATATTTGAGTACCGGCAAACCCTGATCATGGAACATCGACATCACCGCGTCAGCATGTTGCAAATATTTAGGGGTAAACAGCGTATCCGCGGGTAGTGGCCCAACAAGGTCCATCCCTTGGCTACGTAAGTGTTCACAGACAGGCTGAATAACGTTTATTTCTTCAGAGCCTAGGTGCCCGCCTTCCCCTGCATGAGGATTCAAACCCGCCACCAATATACGCGGCTGAGCCACGGCAAATTGCTGACGCAATGTGTTATTCAATATATGTAATCTACGCTCTAACAGCGGCTGAGTTAAAGCGTTTGAAACTTGCGCCAGAGGCAAATGAGTTGTCGCCAATGCCACGCGCATAGCGTCGGTCATCAACAACATGACCACATCCTCCACGCCGGACTTTTCCGCGAGATATTCGGTATGCCCACTAAAGGCGATTCCTGCATCATTAACCACCGACTTCTGTATAGGGCCGGTCAACAATGCGGAATAGTCACCGCGCATACACCCGGCTATTGCGGCATCCAAGGCCGCCATCACACCGGGTACATTGGCTGTATCTAACAGTCCGGGAATCACAGTATTGGCCAGAGGCGTATGCAAAACGGTCAAGTGTCCGGGCAGCAAACTGGGGCTTTGCAAATTGTCATCTAGCGTTAAAGGCAGCTGCAGCAACTGCGCGCGGGCAGCTAACATGTTTTTGTCTGCTATCACCAACCAAGGCATTTGGCGTTCGCGCTGAGCCGCCTGAACAACTAAGTCAGGACCAATACCCGCAGGCTCCCCAGGGGTGATGGCAATCATATTAGGCGTGCAGCTTGGCTCAAATGCTTATAGACGCAATTCAACAAAGGCTTCGTCGCGAATTTCTTTCAACCACTCTTGGCGCTCTTCTTCAAAACGTCGTCGGTGCAGCAAATCTACTGCCATGTTACGTCTGGCATCTTCACTCATATCCTCTTCTCGCCGACCTTCAACGGTGAGAATATGCCAACCGAACTGGCTTTCAAACGCCTCGCTGATGTCGCCAATCGCAGTCTCGTCCATGACCTTGGCAAAAATACCCACAAACTGGTCTGGCGTAGCCCAACCCAAGTCGCCGCCATTCAGCGCACTGCCTGGATCTTCTGAATATTCTTTCGCTAACGTTTCAAAATCGCCACCCTCGACCAATTTCACACGCACTTCGTTAGCAATAACCTTTGCTTCTTCTAGCGTGCGGATTTCTGAAGGCCGCACCAAAATATGTCTGACCTTTGTTTGATCTAAACGCTCGGTCCCTGCACCCCGCTGCTCTAGCAACTTAATGACATGGACTGTACTACCACTGACAATAGGGTCCGACACGTCACCAAGCTGCATTTCTAAAACCGCTTCAGTAAATAATGTGGGCAGCTCTCCCGCTTTACGCCAACCTAGATCGCCCCCTTCCAAAGCTGAGCTGGCAGAAGATCGTGCTATGGCTGTTTGGGCAAAATCTTCACCCCCGCGTAAGTCTGCGACCATTTCATTGGCGGACTCTACCGCTTGCTTAACAACATCTGACGATGCTTCATCGTCAAGGCTGATCATAATGTGTCCAACACGATACTCGTCAGAGAATAGCTGCTTATAAAAGGGCGAGTTTAACAGCCCTTGAATGTCCTGATCGCTGATGGAAATACGGCGATTAATCATCGCGCGCTGAAGTCGCGATATGACCATTTCAGATCTTATGTCTTCGCGGAACTGACCAAAGCTGTTGCCGTCTTTCGCCAACTGTACTTGGAAGTCTTGCAGGGTCATGTTGTTGTTCTGAGCAAATTGGGCCACCGCACGGGTAAGCGTTTCGTCGTCTATTGTGACGCCTCTGCGCTCTGCCTCTTGCTTTTGAATGTTCTCAATGATCAGACGCTCCATGATCTGGCTGACCAGAATATCGTTAGGTGGGAGCGCAACACCGTTGGCTGACATTGACTTGCGCACTGCGGCTAAACGGTCGACTAATTCACTGACCAACACCACGTCGTCATCAACAACGGCGACAATGGCCTCAAGCTTTTCGTAGGCGGCAAACGCGATGTTCACCGGAGCAATAGCAAGCATGCTCAATGAAAGTATTCCAATTACGCTGCGATAGTTCATTCTGCCCATCCGTTTATTTATTCATCTAATGAAATTGAACAATGGCTGCATAGCCATTTCCTGATTTTGCCTCGCCTTACCTAGCTATGGTGCCGGGTTTTTTCGACCCAAACCAGTCCATTGCAAGGCTAAAAATTGGCCCTAAAAGTAGCGCTCAAAAAAAGCGCCCATTTCTCGCCACCCTTATAACGCTCATTGCGAAACGGGTCTATAGCCGCGCACGCCGCGCTCTAGGATTTGGTCAACTTTATTCCCAAAACCTGCCAAGCCCTTGAACACAACTTGCAGATAAATACTTCTATCTGTACGAAGAGAGTTCGTGCCTTGAAAAGCTGGCTGATTGTTTTGTTGGAACTGGCCGGTAAAGGCCGGATTGTCCAAATATTGCCGAACCATGAGTCGCGCGCGCAAACAGCAGTCGTCATATTCTAAACCACCAAAGCCCTCCACAGTTCGATTGTCGCTGACATCGTAGTGCCAACGCGCCATAACACCTAACTTCTGACTAATAGGCCAATAGAAAGATAACTCGGCTTGCTCAATGTCGTCTTGAGCACGCCGCCGAAAGCCCATGTTGAAAATGTGTTTGTTATCACCTCGGTAGCGCACCGAAGCACCCAGTTCTTGCCACCGACTTTGCTCGTAGTCCCAAACTTCATTAGCGCTCACCTGCCAGCGAGGGCTTAAATGTGCAGTAACCTCTCCAGCCAGAGCAGCGGAATCGGGCTGACTATTCGTAAGCAGATTATTAGCTAGAGATACTCGCGGGTCAGAAAATTGCTCAATTTGCCCAACACTGACACTGAACAGCTCACGCCCATTCACAGCGGACAAAAATCGAGACGTAACACCAAAGGTAATTTGATCCGCATCACCAATTCTGTCTAAGCCAACAAAGCGGTTGCTACGAAACAGCTGGGCGTAGTCTAGAGCGATGGAGGTAGAGTCAAAAATAGGCAAGTTGTCCTGATCTTCATAGCCTTGCCGTAAGTAATAAATGCGTGGCTCTAAAGTTTGCGTGCCATTTAGTCCGGCAAAACTAAATTGCCGATCAAAAAACAAACCCGCATCCAAACTCAGGTAAGCAACGTCACGGCTAGGGTCGGTGTCAGCAACGGTGCCCGCAAACACTGAATCGGCGTAATCAAGCTGGTACTGACTGTACCTATATCCTGCCTCCGCGGCCCAAAAGCCCGCAGGCTTGTGCTGACCAACGCGCACACTGGGTTCAATATGCAGACGACTACCCTCTGCTGAGGTCAAGCCACTCAACCCTGTGGTGTTGCGCTGAAAATCTGCCCATTGCGCATTCAGGCCAACCGATGCAATCGAACTACCGATAGGCGATTGATAGTTCAGTAACAATTGCGGCGCGCGCTCATAGCTTTCGGTGTTCAGCTCATCTAACCGCTGGAACCCTTGGCTTAAAAGGCGCACCTGCAATTTGGGCGAAACGAAGGCCACTTCAGCGAAGCGCTGCAAATCAACGGGGTTGCTTACGCCAAGGTTAGAATCAACGTCGCGAAAATAGTCCCTATCGCTGACCCGAGAAAAATCTACACGAGTTTGCAGCTGACCGAATTGGCCAAAGTGATCTACTGCTGCCAGCCAGCGATCTGCCGGCGCAAAATTGCTCGGCAAGTTGGCAGCACCGCCTTGTGCATTATTCAAAGCCTGAAAAGTGCGCCGGTCCAATACACCGTTGTACAAATCATCACTGGGCAATATGGCTAAATCTATGGCGCTTTGCTGTCTTGACGACAAGTAACGCAGCTCGCCTTCCAAACCTACGCCTCTCTGGGTGACAACACGCGGCACTATGGTGGCGTCCAAGTTCGGCGCCAAATTCAGGTAGTAGGGTAAAGCTAAATCTAGACCGTCTTCACTGGAATAACCAACTGCTGGCGTCAGCAGACCAGTCTGCCGCTGATCGTTAACCGGCACGCGCAAATATGGCGCATAAAACACAGGTACTGATTTAATCTTCAGCACGGTGCCTCTTGTGGTTGCGAAGACGTCACCCTCTTGTACCTCAAGAGATTTAGCCACTAGAGACCAACCATTATTATTGGGCTCGCAACGCGTGAATTCGCCTTGCTTGAGCAGCATGCTGCCGTCGGCAGATTGCGACATACGCTCGCCCCGCCCACGCAAGCCGGCATCTGCAAATAACATTTGCACGCCCTCTAGCTCTACCGTACCTAATCCGCTCGCCATCTCGGCGCGATCACCCTGGACAACCAGATTCGGTTGGCTGATACGAACACCTTGAGGGAATGACAGGCGCTGATTAGGCACATCCATTTCCGCAAGGCTGGTAACCAGCCGCCGTTGGCCTAACTCTATACTCACGTTACCTTGCAGGCGCAGATCACCTTCTACCTGACCAGACAACTGGTCTAAATTTGCCCGAAGCAATGTTTCATCACGGGTCTTAACCGATACCCCAGCAGTTGGAGCGTCAAATACTGCAAGTTGATAAGAACCCGCGCACTGATCTAGGTCCGAGGTTGATTCACCTGCAGTTAGATTTGATGGCAAATTGGATGGCACGTAATAAGAGGCGGCCAAATCTTCAAATAGCGTAAAAGGTGTCGCCCGGATAACCCTTGAGGTGGCAGCACTGGCGCTCTGCAAAGATAAAGGTTCACTGGCTAGGCAATCCTTTGCGGCAGCGAGATCACAAGTCTGCCCAGCCGTTATTTGAGCTTGGAGGCCAAGAGGACATATTGCGCTAGAGGCCAGCAGAGCTATCAAGGTATATTTCATGCCGTACATGATAAAAGAATTGTCTCCCCGGTTATAATACTCACGTGAAAAACTCCAAAAAAACAATCCTAGCTTGGTGTAGAGAAGTGACAGGCGCTGATATCAGCTTACTCTCACTCAGAGTAGAAGCCAGCCACAGAATTTTTTATCGCACTGTTGGTGATACACCCACCAATTGGGTAGCCATGTCGAGCCCCCCTGAATTAGAAAATAACGACCAATTTCTTGCGCTGGCCGAGCTGTTTCATGCAAATGGCCTTGGTGTGCCCCAGATCATCCATAAAGATTTAGGGCTGGGTTACTTTCTCATGCAGGACCTTGGTAGCACCCATTTAGAAGACCTCTATCCACCAACCCAAACCGCAACCGGTCTGCAGGCAAATTCTGCGACCCACTCGCTGGCAGAAGAAGCCATTAAAGCGGCCCTTGATACGTTGCAGCAACTACAACCAATACACAGCGCGCTCATACCCAGCTACGACCAAGCGCGCATGGAAATGGAGTTTGATCTCTTTGGCGAGTGGTTTGTAGACAAACTACTGGGCGCTCAGATCACCCGCGAGCAAGTTGAACTTTTAGCAACAATAAAACAATTACTGATTAACGCCCTGTTAGAGCAGCCCCAGGCTTGCGTGCATCGCGACTACCACAGCCGTAATTTGCTTTATCAAAATAGTCATTCAGGCCAACAGCCCAAGATAGGTATTGTAGATTTCCAAGATGCGCTTATTGGCCCGGCACTCTACGACCCCGCATCACTGCTGCGCGATTGTTATTACACATTTTCAGAACAAGACATTGATACCTTGCTTAGGCACTACGTAAACGCCAGCCCGTTGTTTGCGCAATACAATTACGATGCAACAAGCGACCACGCAAAAATTAAAACCTGGTTCGACTTCACCGCCATGCAGCGACAGATAAAGGCAGTGGGCATATTCGCTCGTCTACATTTGCGTGACGGCAAGTCTAGCCACCTAGAACACATACCCACGGTAATGAAGCGCCTCGCTAGTGTCGCAAACGGTTACAGCGAAACCCAAGATTTGGCGGTATTCTGCAAAAGTTTACAAGCGCCGATGAAAAACTGTCAGGCCTTGACGCACATATGAAAGCAATCATTTTGGCCGCAGGCCGAGGTGCTCGCCTAGCGCCGCTCACTGACACCACACCAAAACCTTTGCTACCGATCAAAGGTCAACCGCTAATAGTGCGCCAACTGCAGCAATTGCGCGCAGCAAACATCACTCATGTGGTCATCAACCTTTATTACCTCGGAGATCTGATAGAGCGCGCGCTGGGCAACGGCGAAAAGTTTGGTATGCAAATAGCCTATAGCCATGAACAATCCTTGTTAGAAACCGGCGGCGGCATAAAAAATGCGCTGCCTCTTTTAGAGGAGGAGGAATTTATTGTGTGTAACGGCGACATATATACCGACTTTGATTTCAGCAGCCTACCCGACGCATTAGCGCCCAACGATACTGCCCACCTTGTTTTAACGCCTACACCAAACACTCGGGCGCGCGGCGATTTTGAATACAGCCAAGGGCGGGTGACCCAACGAGGGGACGACTTTGTTTATTGCGGTATCTCAATATTCTCTCAGCGCATATTTGCTAACAGCCCAGAAGGTGCCTTCTCCAGCCGAGATCTGATGTTTGAGGCCATCGAACAAGGTCAGTTGTCTGCTCAAGTGCATATGGGGCAATGGACAGATATTGGCACCCTCAGCGACTACGCCAACGTTAGTAGCAACTAGTACCGGGGCTTCAAAAAGCCCTTAACCGCACACAAATTAGTTTTCCAATCACGCACAAATTCTTATCATTTTTCACGAAAAAATAGGGTATTCCCCGGCCGCTAAGTTAGAATTGCCGCTCTACCACAAAGTACCCAGATATATCTATGAGCCAATGGATTTGCCCTTCTATTTTAGCCGCTGATTTCACTCGCTTAGGCGATGAAGTTCGCAATGTCTTAGCCGCAGGCGCAGACACCATTCACTTTGACGTAATGGACAACCACTACGTACCCAATTTATCTATTGGGCCATTGGTGCTGAGTTCTTTGCGCAAAGCTGGCATAGACGCCTGCATAGACGTGCACCTAATGGTGAAACCGGTAGATAGGTTAGTAGAGGATTTTCTCAACGCCGGCGCGGACTATATTACCGTGCACCCAGAATCGACCGAACACTTGCACAAAACTTTATCCATGATCCACGAAGGGGGGGCCAAAGCAGGATTGGTGTTTAACCCTGCGACGCCAATGGATGTATTGGCAGAGGTTATCGACATTGTTGATTTGGTGCTCATCATGTCGGTAAACCCAGGCTTTGGAGGACAATCATTTATTCCCTCCAGCTTGACCAAACTGGCCAACGCTCGCGAGCAAATTGACGCCAGCGGTCGCGCTATTCGCCTGCAAGTAGATGGCGGCATTAAGACCGAAAATATTGGCGCTGCAGCCAAAGCCGGCGCCGATGCATTTGTTGCGGGGACAGCTATTTTTGGCGCAGACGATTATGCGCAAACCATTACCGCCATGCGCGCTGAAATTAACGGAGCCAGCGCTTAATCGCGGAGCGCTAGTATGAAAAATCAATATGACGCCTACCTTTTCGACCTCGATGGCACCTTGGTTGACTCAGCGCCTGACATTGGCGCTGCACTAAACCACAGCCTTCAACAGGCGTCCCTACCCGTTGTTTCTTTGGACTTAGTCCGCCATTGGATAGGTCATGGCTCACGCACGCTGGTTCATCAGGCGCTATTGCATCAGCAAATGCAGCCGAAAGATCAGCTCATCGACAAACTACTTGGGCCATTTCTCAGTTACTACGGCGAGCATATTGCTGATCATAGCCAGCTCTATCCAAACACCATGGCAACGCTGCTGGAACTCAAACAGCGGGGTGCACGCCTGGCCATTGTCACCAACAAACTCACCGAACTCAGCGTGCCATTGCTCACCGCATTGGATCTAGAAGCCAATTTTGATTTGATTGTTTGCGGCGATACAACACACAACCCTAAACCTGCGCCGGACCCCATTCAGCATGTGCTCGACTTTTTCAAAGTGGCCCCTGAGCAAGCGCTGATGATTGGCGATTCAGATGCGGACATAGGTGCAGCCCGGGCCGCCCATATAGATGTGGTGTGCATGCGCGACGGCTACAACCACGGGGTGGATGTAGCCACCCTGAACCCCGATAAGGTCATAGATAGCATCAAAGAACTGCTTTAAAGGGCGCAGCCATGGCGCCTCTTTCAGTTTCTTAAAGTCCTTTTCTAAAGTGCTTTTCTAAAATACTTTCCTAAAGTACCTAGATAAAGCGGTCCTGCGGCACTTGCCTTGAGTTTTGGGAATTTTTTCAGGTAATCGTCGGCTTTTTGCCGCCAACAAGAACTTCAGTCTTCCAAAACGCCAATTTCGCGTGGTAGCCTTCGCTCTTGCATAAACTTCTGGACGTGGCGATGCCGTGTTACGACATAAAAGACGAAAAAAACGGGGCCCTTCCGTTACAAGGACGTTGGCGACGCTAACCCGACCATCTGCTGGCAGCCATGCTGCCCGCCTCTTTTTCGTCCAAATCTTATGTTAAAGGCATATCATGAATACTACTTTACCCGTCTACAATCGTGTCCCCGTTGTTCACGAAACCCTAGCTGATCTCGACACCCCGTTATCTGTTTATTTGAAACTTGCTCAAGGCCCTTACTCCTACCTTTTGGAATCAGCTCAAGGCGGCGAGAAATGGGGACGTTACTCCATCATTGGGCTACCGGCGCGCACGCTCATAAAAGTGCACGGCCACAAAATTGAAGTCATCACAGATAAAGAGGTGGTGGAATCCGTTGAAAGCGACGATCCACTGACCTTTATCGAGGCATTTCAGGCACGCTTCAACGTCACAGAAACTGAAGGTTTGCCCAGATTCTTTGGCGGCTTGGTCGGCTACTTTGGCTACGATACCGTTCGCTATGTCGAGAAGAAACTCGCCAACAGCACGCCCAAAGATACCCTAAACACTCCAGACATCGTCTTGATGGTCAGCGAAGAGGTTGTGGTATTCGACAACCTCAAAGGTCGAATGCAAATGATCAGCTTGGTAGACCCAGATGTCCCCAACAGCATTGACGACATGCAAAACAAACTCCGGGCTAGAGCGGAGTCACTGTCACTGCCTGTAACTGGCGTCGAACATGGCACGGCTAATCAGGTCATTGTAGAAAGCGACTTCGTTTCAGAATTTGGTGAGGACGCTTTTAAGGCAGCGGTTGAAAAAATTCGCGATTACACAATGGACGGCGACATCATGCAGGTGGTTCTGGCTCAGCGTATGAGCATTCCATTTCAGGCACCGTCCATTAACTTGTATCGCGCTCTGCGCAGCCTCAATCCTTCGCCTTACATGTACTTTATGGATTTAGACGACTTCGAAATAGTCAGCTCATCTCCAGAAATACTGGCGCGCTTGGAAGACGGCAAAGTCACAAACCGACCGTTAGCTGGCACGCGCAGACGCGGCCATACAGAAGCCGAGGATCTGGCCCTTGAAGAAGAGCTAAAAAACGACCCCAAAGAAATTGCCGAGCACCTTATGCTTATCGACCTAGGTCGTAACGACGTGGGTCGAGTGGCGCAACCGGGCACGGTCACCGTAACCGAAAAATTTATGATCGAGCGCTACTCCCACGTTATGCACATTTGCTCCAATGTGGAGGGCATGCTCAAGCCCGGTAAGAGCGCAATGGATGTGCTGCGAGCGACACTGCCCGTAGGCACTTTGTCCGGCGCGCCCAAGGTCAGAGCAATGGAAATCATTGACGAACTAGAGCCGGTTAAACGCGGCATCTACGGCGGTGCAGTAGGCTACCTTGCCTGGAACGGCAACATGGATACAGCGATAGCAATTCGCACCGCTGTGGTAAAAGACGGCAAGCTCTACATAGAAGCTGGCGGCGGTATCGTTCACGACTCGATACCCCGCTTAGAGTGGAAAGAAAGTCTGAACAAAGGCCGCGCCATATTTCGCGCGGCGGCAATGGCTGAGAACAAACTCATCAATCCAGCCCCCTAATTGCCCGCTTAAACCACAAACAGCTCAGCCATACAGCTACTCCATAAAAGGGAGACCGAACATGATTTTAATGATTGATAACTACGATTCTTTTACCTACAACATTGTGCAATATTTGTTGGAGCTTGGCGCCGAAGTAGAAGTTCGACGCAACGACGAAATCACTATTGCTGAGATAGAAGCCATGGCCCCGGAGAAAATTGTCATTTCTCCCGGACCCTGCACACCCAATGAAGCAGGTATATCACTTGAAACGGTAGACCACTTTGCCGGCAAAATCCCTATTCTGGGCATCTGCCTTGGACATCAAAGTATAGGACAAAGCTTCGGCGGCACCATTGGCCGCGCAGGCAGTGTTATGCACGGCAAAACCTCAGCCATACACCACAACGGGGAGGGCGTTTTTGCAGGTCTAAAGCAACCTTTTGAAGCCACCCGCTATCACTCTCTCGTGGTGGATAAGGCAACGCTGCCGAGCACTTTAGAAGTAACTGCTTGGACAGAGAAAGATGGAGAGGTGGATGAGATCATGGGGCTACGGCACCGAGAGCTAGGTATTGAAGGTGTACAGTTTCACCCTGAGTCTATTCTCACCGAGCATGGTTATGACCTGCTGAACAATTTCCTCAAAAGTTAAGACCAAATAGGCAAATTAGAACGATGGATATACCCACAGCGCTGGCAAAAATTGTCGACGGTCACAACCTCAGCCAAGAGGATACCGCCAAAGTCTTTCACCAAATCATGTCTGGGGAAGCAACGGCTGGCCAAATAGGGGCCATCCTTGCGGCACTGCGCGTGAAAGGCGAAACCCCTGAAGAGATTGCTGGGGCCGCCATGACTATGCGCGCCCTTGCAAACAAGGTGCCTGTTAAGGCAGACCACTTGGTCGATACCTGCGGTACCGGCGGCAGCGGCACAAAACTGTTCAACATTTCCACGGCGGCGGCGTTTGTAACTGCGGCAACAGGTGCCAGTGTGGCGAAACACGGCAATCGAAAAATGACCAGCTTCAGCGGCAGTGCAGATGTATTGGAAGCGGCAGGCGTAGAACTTAATTTGACGATTGAGCAAATTACTACCTGCATAGAAGAGGTGGGCATAGGCTTTATGTTTGCCCCAGCCCATCACAGCGCCATGCGCTTTGCCGGCCCCATACGCCAAGAAATTGGCATTCGCACAATGATGAACGTACTGGGTCCCATGACAAATCCAGCAGGCGCAAAAAGACAAGTCATTGGCGTATTTAGTCAAGACTGGCAGTACAAAATGGCCGAGGTGTTAAAACTGTTGGGGTCAGAGCACGCTCTGATCGTGCATAGCCAAGGCCTAGATGAAATACGCCTAGATGCACCCACAAATGTTGTGGAACTCAAAGACGGTGTGATTAGTCAGTATGAAATTACCCCCCAGCAATTTGGCTTTAGCCCACGCAGTGAAACACAGCTCAGCGAACTAGTAGCAACCTCTACAGAATCGAGTTTGGCATTGATCAAACAATCAATGACCGATGACACCAGTGCGGCGGCGGACATTGTTAGCCTCAACGCCGGAGCCTCTATTTATGCTTCAGGCGTTGCGACCAGCTTGGCCAACGGCATTGCTATGGCACAAGACGCCATCTCTACCGGCTTGGCTAAAGAGCGTTTCAATGAGTTGGTTCGCGTGACCAAAATGATGCAAGAGGCCTAATTAGCCAAGGGCCGCTAGCGAACGCTCAACAGCCCCTACCCATGCAGAAATGCCTAACCTTCAATAACTTAGCAAAAAGAAATTATCCTATGAGCAATATCCTCGCACAAATCATCCAAACAAAGCATGAGGAATTGGCAGTTCGTAAAGCCCAATGCTCGCTAAATGAGCTGATTGAGATTGCCAACAAGATTACCCCAAACGGTGGCTTTATTGACGCATTGCGCAAGCAAGCGTTAGCAAAGAAACCAGGCGTGATTGCAGAGATCAAGAAAGCCTCACCAAGCAAAGGCGTGATCAGAGAAAATTTCGATGCCGCAGCCATCGCTAAAAGTTATGCCCAACACAATGCCACCTGCCTATCAGTGCTAACGGATGAGCAGTACTTTCAAGGTTCAGATGAGTACCTAAGAAGGGTGCGAGCCAGCGTAGATTTACCCATCATTCGCAAGGATTTCACCATAGACGCCTACCAAGTTTATGAAGCGCGCGCACTGGGTGCTGACTGCATCCTACTCATTGTCAGCGCCCTAGACCAAGCAAACCTGAAAGCGCTTTATGAACTTGCAACAACTATTGGTTTGGACGTACTGATAGAGGTTCACGATGGCGCAGAATTAGCCCGTGCGCTGGAATTGTCGCCTTCGCTTATTGGCATTAATAATCGCGACTTAAAGACATTTACAACTAGCCTGCACACAACCATCGACCTGTTAAAACACATACCAGCAAACGTTACTGTGGTGACTGAAAGCGGTATTGCTAAAGCAGCGGACGTGGCATTAATGAACAGCCATGAAATTTACTGCTTCTTGGTTGGGGAGGCCTTTATGCGTGAGGATAATCCGGGGCGCGCATTGCAGGAATTGTTTTATAAATGAGGTGGCGCTCGCCCTACTAGCTGAAAACCACAATGTTCTTTCCGTCCACTGAAATTTTTTCAGCCAATGACAGTTCTTTAATGGCTCTACCCACCATTTCTCGGGAACACCCCACCAAACTACCAATCTCTTGACGCGTAATCCGTATTTGCATGCCATTAGGGTGGGTTATTGCAGCCGGGCTATTGGCCAGATAATTCAGTGCATTTTCTACCCGACCCGTAACGTCGAGAAACACCAAATCATAAATTCTGTCGTCACTACAATTTAGCCGCTGGGCTAATTGGGTTGTCATCCGGAGTAAGCATTCTGGGTGGCGTTGGCAAATTCGTAGAAAGTCTGCTGTTGGTATTTCAGCAATTTTACATTCTTCCCGCGCTTTGAAGTTGGCCTTGTAATCGGCGCCGCCTAGCAGCATGGGGACTTCGCCAATAAAGTCTCCACGACCCAAATAATCTAAAACCAATTCACGCCCATCAGGGCTGTAACGATATGCTGTCAGAGAGCCGTCCAAAATATAGGTCACGCTGTTTGAGCTTTCGCCCTCTCTATAAACAATACTTTTAGCGCGCACCTTTGTAAAAGATGCGGCGCGCAGGAGTTCTATAATAGCTGGTGCGCCGATATCACCAAATGCAGACAAACAGGATAGGTTTATGGGGAAGCCGGCAGCCTTGGACAGTACGGCAGTTATATCCAAATTTCCGCTTAGTTTAGAACCTATGTTCTCACTGACCTTTTGTTGGATAGGTCTTTGACCCGACCTTAACTCACGACCAACGCTGCTTTTTGTTTTGCCTGAGTCACTCGCCGTGTGCGTTTTTCTCTTTGAAAACTGAAATGCGTTTAGCAGCGCCTTGGCCATAACAGTTCCGCGCGCAGGGTCATTTGCGCTTCGCGCATTTTTCGGGCTGCCCACAACTGTCTTTGATAGCGGCCTCTCTTGAGTATGACTAGACATTGTTTGATCTGTTCCTATTACGGCAAAACGTACTGCTTCGGTACAAGATGCTAAGGACTTGGGCAGGTAACACCCTGTGCCCGATAAACGGAGGTGTTTGTACTACAACCGGATAAATTTGAGCTATGATCGGGCCATATTCAACTGACCCCTAATGCGAATTGGTGTAGATAGAATACTTAGAAGAATCAAATATGGGCCTATTCATGGCTGTTATTGAGTGTGGGCCTTGGCCCAAAAATTGCTCATTTTCAGAGAACCCAAGCAAATCACTGAGTACAATAAGGGCCAGATACGAGCCAAATAATTCATTCAACTCAAAACGAACTCATTTAAAGAAGGACCTATTTCAATGCAAGTAAACGTAGCGTGGGGCGGGAATGTTCATTTTAAGGCAGAGAATAGTTCCGGCCATCAAGTACCCATGGACGGCCCAGAAGAGGCTGGTGGAGAAAACCTTGGAAGCCGGCCCATGGAGCTGGTGCTAATGGGGTTGGGCGGTTGCACGGCCTACGATGTTGTCGATATCTTGAAGAAGAGCCGTCAACCTATCGAAGATTTGCAGGTCAGCATCAACGCAAAGCGCGCTGAAACCATTCCTGCAGTTTTCGAACAAATCGACATTCACTTTACAGTTGTAGGCGAAGGCATTGATCCGGGCAAGGTACAACGAGCGATAGATTTAACCGCAGAAAAGTACTGCTCAGTATCTATCATGCTAGAAAAAGGCGGTGTGGCAATAAGCCATTCTTTTGCAATTAAAGCCGAACTTTAGTCTCGGCGCTCATTGCATAACCAGCTGGGCCGGCGGGCAAGCTGAGTGACGCTCAAATTTAGCAGGGATAGATTAGATCCGATCAACTAAATACGATAGGTGGTATGAGTCATAGCCTTCGAGACTAGGCTCATCACATTCTTCAGCGGCTGGGGGAATACACTCCCCCCCTGCGCCAATGCATTGGCACCATGCCGAGACTCGTCGGCGCGCATTTCTTCCAGAATCACTCGACTTTTCTCGTCTTGTTCCGGCAAAGACTCCAAATGCTCTTCTAAATGTTTAACCACTTGATCTTCAGTTGCCTCGACAAAACCAAGGCTAATCCGATCACCCAGTAGGCCCGCACCCACACCTAGCGCAAAAGAGGCACCATAAAATAATGGATCAAAAACGCTGGGGCGAGCATCTAACTGATCTAAGCGTTGACGGCACCATGACAAATGATCCTGCTCTTCGCTGGCCGCATGCAACAACGACGCCTTAGCACTGGCAGATTTTGCCGTTAAAGCTTGGCCCTCATAAAGCGCTTGGGCACAAATTTCACCGGCATGATTGACCCGCATTAAACCCGCGACATGCTTGCGCTCGTCATCGGACAACTCAGGTTCTTGCTGCTCTGCACCCGGGTTTGGACGAGTGCTTGAATGGCCGCCGGTTAGAGTCTTTAGACTCCTATCAATGCCGCCGATCACGTCATCAACAAACGAATTTGAATTACGCATATTAGTTACCTTTACAATCAGAGTTAACGATATTACTCAGTTTCTATCTATGAGCGGCTTATCGCCCTGTGACCAATGTCCTTACGAAAGTAGCGGTTGCGCCAGCCGATGAGGTCCACGCGCTCGTAGGCAAGCGCCTGCGCCAGTTCAACACTCTCACCCAGACCTACTACACAAAGCACACGGCCACCTGCGGTAACAACCTTACCATCAGACGCCTTGGTGCCAGCATGAAAAACCTTAGTGTCTAACAAATCTTTATCTAAACCTGTGATTTCATCACCACCGGCATATTCCCCTGGATAACCGCCTGCAGCCATAACCACACCCAAGGCCATACGCGGATCGAAATCTAACGGCGCGTCAGTGAGCGTGCCAGCCACCGCTGACTTAAGGCACGGCAGAAGGTCAGCGCGCAACCGCATCATCACAGGCTGGGCTTCTGGGTCACCAAAACGGCAGTTAAATTCTACAACCTTAATCTGACCCTCATGATCAATCATCAAGCCTGCATACAGAAAGCCAACATAAGGCATACCGTCGGCGGCCATACCGGCCAAGGTTGGGTTAATCACCTTTTCCATCGCAAGCTTATGCACATCATTCGTCACTACCGGGGCTGGCGAGTAAGCACCCATACCGCCAGTATTGGGACCACGATCACCATCGTCGCGAGCCTTGTGATCTTGGGAGGACGCAAACGGCACAGCGGTTTTACCGTCACATAAGCAAATAAAACTGGCCTCTTCGCCCTGCAAAAATTCTTCAATAACCACCTTATGACCAGCTTCTCCAAAACCGTTACCGCTGAGCATATCCTGCACCGCTGCGATTGCCTCCTCTTCGCTCTGCGCCACAACCACACCCTTACCCGCCGCTAGACCATCGGCCTTCACAACAATGGGCGCGCCATTCTCTTGAATGTATTTTGTTGCATCAGCAACATCGGTAAACGACGCATAGGCAGCCGTGGGTATGTTATGGCGACGCATAAAATCTTTGCTAAAGGCCTTTGAGCCCTCTAGTTGCGCGGCTGCTTGAGTGGGCCCAAAACAAGGCAGTCCTGCTGCAGTGAATTGATCTACGGCGCCGAGAACCAACGGCGCTTCCGGCCCTACGACAGTGAAGTCAACTTGTTCAGTGCGAGCCAACGCCATCAACCCTTGGATATCTGTAGCAGCAACCTCTACGTTGCGCACGCCTGCCTCTAAACCAGAGCCCGCGTTACCCGGCGCAACTAACACTTCATCTACTCCGGCACTTTGCGCAAGCTTCCATGCCAAGGCATGTTCACGTCCACCTGAACCAATGACCAATACTTTCATCGTCTCACCTTCTAAATTTCTGGCTTCTTATCTGCTTACTGCCTAAGTCAGCAAAATATTTTAGTGTCTAAAATGCCTTATGCCCGTAAAGACCATGGCAATGCCATGTTCATCGGCGGCATCAATCACCTCTTGATCGCGCATAGAGCCACCGGGCTGAATCACCGCACTAATGCCGGCTTCCGCCGCCGCATCTATACCATCGCGAAAAGGGAAAAACGCATCTGAGGCCATCACCGAGCCCGGCACCACAAGTCCCTCTTCAGCTGCTTTTAAACCAGCAATTTTGGCGCTGATCACTCGACTCATTTGGCCCGCGCCCACTCCAATTGTTTGTAAATCCCGCGCGTAAACAATGGCATTAGACTTAGTGAACCATGCAACTTTCCATGCAAAGTGCAGATCGAGCATCTGGGCTGACGTGGGTTGAGCTTTAGACACCACGCGCAGCGCATCTTCATCTAGGCACAGCTCGTCGGCGCTTTGCACCAACAAACCACCGCCAACTCGCTTTAGCTCACGGCCACGAGGGCTGGCATCAAGCGGCCCACAAGACAGCAGGCGTACATTTTTCTTTTGCTTGGCAATCTCAATAGCTTGCGCATCTACGCTTGGTGCTATCACCACTTCAACAAATTGTTGTTGCAGAATAGGCGCGAGTACTGCACCGGTTAGTGGCCGGTTAAATGCAATTATGCCACCGAAAGCAGAAGTAGGATCTGTGGCAAACGCCTTGTTATAAGCCTCCATCAAATCGGCACCAATACCTACGCCGCACGGATTTGCATGCTTCACAATGACACAGGCAGGTTGTTCAAATACTTTCACGCACTCAAGTGCAGCATCTGTATCAGCAACATTATTGTAGGAAAGCGCTTTGCCTTGTAACTGCTCATAAGACGCGATCTGACCAGATTTAGCAGGATTCACCTCGCGATAGAACGCTGCCTGTTGATGCGGGTTTTCGCCGTAACGCATGTTATCCATCTTGTCGAAAGTAAGCGTCAGAGAATCTGGTAACAGCTCCTCAGAACCCAGGTAACCGGCAACGGTGGCATCGTATTGCGCGGTATGACGAAATGCTTTCACTGCAAAGCTGCGACACATGCCCGCATCAATCGTATTTGTGGCCAAACACTCACCAACCTGCGCATAGTCCGCAGGGTTAACCACGGTGAGTACGCTGGCATGATTTTTTGCAGCAGCGCGAACCATCGTCGGGCCACCAATATCAATGTTCTCAATGGCCATTTCATCAGTGCAGTCGTCCTTGGCAATAGTCGCTGCAAATGGATAAAGATTAACCACAACCAAATCAATTGGATTGATGTCGTTAGCGGCCATCACCGCTTCATCAACACCTCGGCGCGCCAAAATGCCGCCGTGAATTTTCGGGTGCAGTGTTTTCACACGCCCGTCCATCATTTCAGGAAAACCCGTATACGCGGCAACTTCAGTCACCGGAATACCGGCTTTTTGTAGTGCAGTGTAAGTACCACCGGTGGAGAGAATCTCTACATCTGCCTTAACTAGGGCTTGGCCTAATTCTGCTAAACCACTTTTATCCGACACGCTAATCAGCGCCCTACGAATATTTAACGGCATCTATCTCTCCTTCCTATAAAGATAATAATTGGGGCAATGTTGCCCAAATTTCAAATATGATTGAGTAACTTGCCTGCAAAAAAAACAGGCCTCTAGGCAGCTGAAGTCATTTGCGTGTGATCTTCGTTAACAACAGGCGCGTTACTGGCAAAAGCCAATGCACCATTGCTTTGTAAACTCAGCCAAACCACTTGAGCGTCGGCAGAATCTAACGACATAAACGCCCGACAAAGGTGAGACGCACCTAGTCGGCCCAAATAGGCTTCTATGTGCTTACGGGCAATTCGCATACCTTGTTCAGGGCCGTAAAATTCGTGCATTAGCTTGAGATGACGCAGCATAATTTGCAGCTGCTGCTGACGATTTGGCAAAGGCATGCCCACCAACTCAGCAAAAATCCATGGCTGACCAATAGCACCACGACCAATCATGACGCCATCGGCCCCACTGATTTCTCGGGCTTTTAGTGCGCTGGCCAAACTGTCTATATCACCATTAACCAGTAAAGGAATATTCAGCTTTTGCTTAGCCAACTGTATTTTTTCGTAGCTGGCCTGGCCCTTAAAACGGCAGGCACGACTACGGCCATGCATCACCACCATGCGCGCACCTGCCTCTTGGGCTACACACGCGGCTAATACACCCGCCTCATCCTCAATGGTCAGACCGGTTCGCGTTTTAATTGTCACCGGCACATCAACGGCGCCAGCAACGGTTTCGACAATACGGCCAATGTTATCAATGTCACCCAACAGCGCGGAGCCAGCGGCTTTGCGGCAAACCTTTTTCGCAGGACAACCAAAGTTGATGTCTATAACTTCCACACCTTCACCAACCAAGCGCTTGGCTGACTCGGCCATAACTCGTGGGTCGTGACCGGCAATTTGCACAGCATTGGGATTTACGCCAGGTACCAGCACGCGCCGCAAACGACTTTTACCGGTTTCCCACAACTCAGCTTTTGAGGTGACCATTTCGCTGACCATATATCCAGCCCCTAATTCCCAAGCCAACGTGCGAAAAGGCACATCAGTCAGACCAGCCATAGGCGCAAGCGCAAAAGGGCTGCGCAAGGACACCGTTGAACTTAGTGAAATGGAATTTGCTGGTGCCACAACTGGCATTTTTAGACCTCAGATATGTAGGCCGCAATGATAGCGCTGTCGAGGAAAAATCTATAGTAACAAGTAGATTGAAAAGAACAAAAAGAGAACAGAAAAGACGCCAACGAAGGGCGTAACAAAAGACGAAACAAAAGGCTCAGGCACGGTCGCAAAATAGCGCGCAAGAAGAGTGCAAAAATGGGTGTAAAAATGAGCGCAAAAAAAAGCCGACAAATAATGCCGGCCCTATTTTGCAGCGCCTCTAAGTTCATCTGCAAACCCAGAAGCGCAGGCTGTCTACATCTTCATTTCATAAAAGCACAGCTTGTTGCCATCGGCGTCGCGCACGTAAGCACCATAGAAGATGGGCAAACGCTCACCGGGCGCACCGTCGTCGGTAGCGCCCAACTCCATCGCTTTGGCATACAGGCGGTCAACGCCAGCACGGTCGCCGCCAGGAATCGCAATCATGTTGCCATTACCGGAAGCAGGCGCTTCTTCATTGTAAGGCACGCAAATGGCAATCATCGGCGCATCAGGGCCAGTGCCATAGAACTTAATGCGATCCATGCCAATCAACTGAGTAGCACCCAATTCAGCAAGTAAAGCACCGTAAAACTCGCAAGCGCTGTCCATATCGCTCACACCAATAGTGGTATATCCAATCATTCCAAACTCCTAGTTAAGATTGCCTGAATCTTTTACAGCTAACCCTAACCCACATGCAACTTATATTAAGGACCAAGCCGAAAAACCAGAGAGAAGCCATCATCTTGACGACACACGGTAAGTATAGAAAAGCGCTTACGCAAAACGAAATGTTTCCCCACAATCCATCGCTTTAATAAAA
>QXZU01000048.1 GCA_009886205.1 K189A clade bacterium
ACGCAAAAACCTACGGCCCCGGCGAGCCAAATTTCCGGTAGGCGCAGTGTCACTCGCATGCCAGCAAGCACCTCACGATTGGCGGAAGTGGTGTCGTCGCCAGACTTCAATAGTGTTTGCCTGGGCAGACTAAACCAGGTCACAACGCCCAGTATGATCATTATGGCGGCGTTGACCATAAAGGCTAACTCAAGGCCAAATAGGCTGTAGCCCAATGCGGTGTATAGACCCACAACCATTAGGTTTTGCAGTAACTCCACGCCACCTCTGCCGCCTTCCAACAAACCAAAGATTTTGCCTTGATTGTCGTCGGTTGTAGATTTGCGCACGGCGGAAAGCACCGCTGGCCAGAATGCGCCTTCGCACCAGAGTGACAGCATGACAAAGAGAAAGCATAAGGTTGTGAAGTCGGTGGTTTTGCCAAGGAAGAAAGTGGTGATACCGCCAAGGACCATATTTACTGGAATAAGCACACGGGGCGAGAAACGGTCTTGAGCCCAAGCCAGAGCGACATAAAAAATGTTATGAACAATGCCGTAAATAGACATCAGCACACCGAACTGAGTTTTGGAAATTTGCCACAATTCCAGCATCTGCGGTAGCAATGCGCCTTTCATGGCGAGTACAGAAAAAGCAAATTGTGCGCACAGCACCAAAATCACAAAGTTGATCAGCACTTTTTGCGAGGAAAACAAAGGCGCGGGGTTGGGTAAAATCTTCAAAGAGGCTTTGCTCCGCAGCATTAAGAGGTGTTCTATTTAGATTTGTTGAAGATACTCGCTAGCTTGGGCCGCCGCTAGGGTATGGAGGCGGCATTTTGTGTCTTGCCGATTTTCTTTTTGCACCTGTAACAACTGGCATTGCTTGATTTATCCCCGATATTCTGGTCACAGGCAATGCTTCGGGCGTTAGTCTTCTGCTCGCAAATTTGGGAATGAGTTCTAGGTTGGGTGCAAAGTATCCAATAGGGCTCAGGCAAATATTCGTTCGACCAGGGCTGTATGTGGTGTATCTTTCTGAGCGTCCTGTGCTGATCAGCGATGGGCAGTTATTTAAAGTTTAATGAAGGGGATCGGGATAATGGAAATATCAGGCAGTAAGGGAATTTTTGTTGGTGGCAGCTCAGGTATGTGTCGCGCCAGCGCGGAGCAATTTGCCAGTAAGGGCGGCACGGTGGCCATTCTAGATCTGGCGTCCTCCAATGGCGCTGAAGTAGCCAAAGCACTTAACGGTAAGTTTTACCCTTGTGATGTGACCAATTACACTTTGATGGACGAGGCCATTACTCAGGCAGTAGGCGACATGGGCGGCTTGCATGTGGTGGTTAATACGGCGGGCGGTGGTTCTGGTGCAGTGGGTGGCAAGGCGCAAAGAACAGTGGGTAAAGACGGTTCGCGTCATCCAACAGACATATTCGCCAAAGTATTGGAGCTGAATATTGTTGCCTCTTTTAACATTAACACCATTGCTGGCCAGTTCATGGCCAATAACGAGCCTAATGAAGATGGCGAACGCGGCGTCATGATTAATACCTCTTCCATTGCAGCTTTCGAAGGCCAAGTAGGGCAGGTTGCTTATAGCGCGGCTAAGGGTGGTATTTCAGCCATGACTTTGACGATGGCACGTGACTTAGGCAACTTGGGTATTCGCTGCATGACCATTGCACCAAGCTTGTTTGATACGGGTATTACGGCCGGTATTCCTGAAGCGGGTGCAAACCAATTAACCAAAGATGCGGCGTTTCCTCGACGTATGGGTAAGCCTAACGAATTCGCCACTATGGCTATGGCGATTGTTGAGTGTCCAATGATGAACGGTTCTACCGTTAGAGTGGATGCTGGGCAAAGGTTTGCACCGCGCTAAACAAGTGAGCCCGCAATTTGCGGGCTTTTTGGGGATGTCTTAGCTTGTCCTTTAGTCGGCCTTTTTCAGTGCGCGACGTGTGCATTAAGCCAAACTTACTCTTTCGCCATTTCAATATGGCCGACTGCTTCGTGGTCTAGGTCTTGGTCGTCGTCTAGGTCTACTGTGACCTTGAGCAAAGTGCCAGTGAAGCTGAACGGTGAGGCGTAGTTGCCCACCGTAGTACCTCGATCAAAACCGACGTCTAGCCCTGACCAAGAAATCATCAGCGAGAAAATAAAGTCTGTTTGCATGGACGCTACATCTTTGCCGTCCACCAGTAAGGTGGCGGTACCGTTCACGCTGTTGTCAGCATTTTTACTGCGCCGCATGCGCAAGGACAGTTCATGGTGTCCAGGGCTTAAGGGCTGCGCAGATTTCAAGAGTTGATGGTTGCCGCCAACATTGAGGTCGTGCATGAGGTAGCCATTTTCCAGGTACAGTGAGTACCCGCCAGTGGCGTCGCCATGTGCAATAAGTACGCCTTGTTCCGTGGCTGATACCAAGTCTACTGTTGCGTTAATGGTATAGCTGCGGCTGCGCAGGTCTGGGGCGACCTCGCTGGGCAGGTGGCCCATGCCGGGCCAAAAGGTGTAGTGGGTACGGCCGCCGCGATGTCGCTCGGCATTTTCTGCAAACCTTGGCGCAAAGCGATCATCCAGTGGCAGTACTTGATTGGTTTCTGCCTCTTGCCACCAAATGTCTTGCATCTCGGCCAACCGTTCCGGGTGTGCATTTGCTAAGTCGTGGGTTTCGTTAAAGTCTTCATTTAGGTTGTACAGCTCCCACACGTCATCGCTGAAGGCGCTGCCCGGTGGGTGATAGGCAACCGCCTTCCAGCCGTTGTGTACTATGCCGCGGTGGCCAAACATTTCAAAATATTGGGTGGTTTTACCCGTATCTGCTGTGGGGTCGGTCAAGGTGGCTGCGAAGCTTGTGCCCGGAGTGCCCACGCCGTCAGTCGCCGCTACTTTGACATTAATGAGATCAAGGATGGTGGGATTGAGGTCACTGACATGGCAGAACTGGCTGCGAATGCTGCCGTCGGTGGGGATTTTGGCGGGCCAAGACATAACTAATGGGTCGCGTATGCCGCCGCCGTGAGTGTTTTGCTTATAGCGTTTGAGCGGGGTGTTGGAGGCCATTGCCCAGCCCCAGGGAAAGTTGCTGTGAGTGTCCGGGCCGCCAATATCATCTAGGCGCGCAAGTTTTTGCGCCATTGATTCGGGTTGTAGATTGTAGGGGCCCATTGCGTTGATAAAACCGTTAGGTCCGCCCTCTTGGCTTGCGCCGTTATCCGACAGCAGCAGTACCAGTGTGTTGTCGAGTAAATCGGCTTGTTCTAGAAAGGCCATCAGGCGGCCGAGTTGCTGATCTGTATGCTCTAGCATGGCGCCGTATGCTCCGGCCAAGCGAGAAAATACTCGGCGCTCGTCGTCGCTGTGGTCGTCCCAAGCACTTACTGAATCGTTTCGCGGCGGCAGCACTGTGCCTTCGGGTACTATGCCCAGCTCAATTTGTTGCGCCAGTCGATCTGTTCGTGTTGCGTCCCAACCTTTGGCAAAAATTTTATCGTACTTGTCGATTAAGTCTTTGGGCGCCTGGTGCGGGGCATGGCATGCGCCTGGGGTAACCATCATGAACCATGGAATTTGCGGTGACACCGCAATGTGTCCTTTGACATAGCCAATCGCTTGGTCGAATAGATCTTCGGTTAGGTGGTAACCGCTTTCGTAGTTGCCGGGTGCTGTAATATGGCTGTTGTCGCGCACCAATTCTGGCGAGTATTGGTCGGTTTCGGCGTCTAAAAATCCGTAGAAGCGGTCGAAGCCACGGCCTAACGGCCAGCCGTCAAACGGTCCCGTGGGTCCTGTTTCTGTTAGTGGGGTGACATGCCATTTGCCGACCATGTAATTGCGGTAGCCCACACCTCGTAATGTTTCGGCGAGGGTTGGTGCAGCGGCTGAGATTTTGCCGCGATAGCCGGGGTAGCCGCTGTCGAAGTTAGCCAAACAACCGACGCCAACTGCGTGATGGTTACGGCCAGTGAGCAGGGCGGCGCGAGTGGTGGAGCACATGGCTGTTGTGTGAAAGCCGCTGTAACGAACGCCTGCGTTAGCCACGGCATCAATTGTTGGGGTGTCTATTTCCGAGCCGTAGCAACCAAAGTCTGCGAATCCCACATCGTCCAGCATCATTAGGACAATGTTTGGGCTGCCAACGGGTGGTGTGGGAGGCGTTGGCCAATGTGCTGCGGGTGTCGGCTGTTGGTTAGGGCGAGAGGTTGTATGTGGCTTATTCATGACACAGGCTCCGTGCAAAAGCTCAGTCTACCACTGTCTTTCGCATTGTCCTTTTCTATGTCTTTGGTTGAGTCCTTGGCTATGCCAGCTATTGTGGCAGCTGTTGTGTCAGCTGTTGTGTCAGCTGTCGTGCCAGTTGCTGTTTTGCGTGCGCCTCAACGGCTTAGCTGCTGAGCCATTCATGTCGAGGGTTAGCGCTCTGCTGCGGCTTTAGCGGTTTTGTTGCGGTCCATCCACCGGTCGAATTTGATCAACAGCGGCGGCAAAAAGAATAAGTCTAGGGCCCATGCAACCACAATGATTGGTGTGAGCAGTGACGCTACGCTTTGAAAATAGGGTGTGGAGGAAAAAACCAGAATAAAGGTGCCGAGGGCAAGGCTTAGCGTGGTGATGGTAATTGCTGAACCTGCTCTGTCGAGGGAGTATACGGCAGCGTTTTCAGAAGACATGCCTTCTTCTTTGCCACTGATGTATTTACTTAGTATGTGCACTGAGTCGTCCACAACCAAGCCAATGCTGATGGAGAACAACATCAAAATGTAGGGGCTCAGTTCGCCCACAAATAGGCCCCAAACACCAAACACAACGGTGGCTGGGAAAAGGTTGGGCATGATGCTCAATAGCCCATAACGCAAACTTCTTAAGCCAATGATCATGGTAATGGTGATGAGCAAAAAGCTCAGCATAAAGCCTTGCACCAGCTCCTGCGTAATGCGCCTATCGAGGCGCACGTAGAGGATACTGTTGTCGCCGTGAAGGACTTTATATTCCTTCTTTACATTGTTGGCGATCCACGCATCAATACGATCATTGAAGTCGAGTAATTGTTTGTTGGAGAGGTTTGATGTTGCGATGACCAGCCTCACCGCCGAGTAGTCAGCGTTGAAGATGGGCTGTAGGCTGGGCTCAATTTCCTGTATCAGTTGATAACCCACCAGATAGTCGATTATTTGCAGCTGGTCTACGGGCAGTACATCGTAAGCCTCGTCATCGTCATTATCTGACTTGTTGCGAGCACGTAAGTAGTCGGTATAACTGGTCACGAAGCTCGCTTCTGGTTGTGCTTCCAACCAGATAGATAAGGCTTCCACTTGTTGTAAAAATTCTGGATTAGTGATGCCGTAATATTCGCCGCTGTCTATGCTGTAGGCGAGCGCTTGGTCGTTGCCAATCTTTTCGCTGAGTGCCGTCAGCACATAGTGAGCATCGGAATCTTCATCGATAAAGGTGAAACGACTGAAATCAAGCTTGTTAAGCGGCAGTAAACCCAGAGTCACCACAATGATTACTGCACTGCCCCAAAAAAGTATGTTGCCCCTTGTTGTGACAACGTTAATTACGGCGCGGATGAATCCTGCAATACCCAACGGTTTAGGTACTTTGTTGGTTGGCAGCATTAAAACTATTGCTGGAAGAATTGCCAGCGTCACGACGTAAGCCCAAACCACGCCAATGGCAATGATGTTACCGAATCCGTAAATTCCCGGAGAAGAGCTGTAGTTGAGGCTGAGAAAACCCATAGCTGTGGTTACTGTTGCCAAGGTAATAGGCTGGATGTTGACGCGCAGGCTTTCTCTCATGGCATCCATCTTGGCAAGGCCTTTGTGCAGGCCCTGGGCATAAATAGACAACACGTGAATACCATCGGCTATGGCTATAACAATAACCACCAGTGGACCAAGGGTGGAGATTTGATTGAGCGGAATATCTAGCCAGCCGTAGGTGCCCATTGTTGCGGCAAATGACAGCGCGGCCATGGTCATTAGGGTGATAGAAAAGGGCAGTGAACGTAGGCAAAACCACAGCAATAATGTCCCAACTACAAGCACTAACGGCAGCAGTACTTGGTTGTCTTTCTGCCGCGCATTGATGCCGTCTAGTTCAAACATCAGCCTGCCAAGCACGTATATGTCTACGTTTGGGAATTCTTCGCGCAAGGAGTCTCTTAAGGCGACTACTGAACGAGCAATCTCTAAACGCGTTTCTTGATCATCTTCAGCATTCTTGTAGCGAATTGTAGCCAACGCCATATCACCCGCTTTAGACAGTGAGTTTTTCACGATGTCGTCGTCGTTTAACGCAATTTCGCGGATCGCGGCCGTATCGCTGTCGGTGAGCCCCGTGAGCTCAGGTACTAGGTAGTCTCGGCCATAGGTTTTTTGATCAGAGTCGCTCAAGCGCTGATTTAACAGCGACCTTACGGCGATGGCTGATTTCACTTCAGAGTAACGCTGGGTCAATGCCTCCATTGCTTGCAGTGACTCTAAGGCGAAAATGTCCTCGGCTTCGAACGCGAAAAGTACGCCGGTAGTGGGCGGGAAGTCTTCCTGCGCCATCTCTACTTCTAATTTGAAAGGGTCGTTATCGCTGAGTAGCGATTCGCTGGTGGCAACCATGCGGATGGAACCCAAGCCGACAGCGACGCAGATGCTTAAGGCCAAAGTGACTAACGCTAAAACGTTGCGCTTTTCTAGCAGCAGATCGAGGATAAACTTCATTTTTTTTTGGACTACCGACGAATTATTCTTAATTGCGGGGTATGCTACGGGAGTCGGATGATTTTTACACACGGTAATAAAATGAAAATTATAAAACCTTTTGCGCATGCCCGCCGCAGCGCTTTTTCAAGCTTACTTTTGAGTCTCTCTTTGAGTCTCCCTTTGAGTCTTTTTGCTGGTGCTGTTTCGGCCTCTAGCAATGCCAAGGTGGGTGACTTTGCGCTGTTAGATCACAGCGGAAAATTCCATCAGTTAAGTTACTACGGCGACTATAAAGCCGTGGTTGTTGCGACCCAAGGGCTGAGTGGATCTGGACTAGCAGAGGATGCGGCTAACCTTAGCGCCGTGAAGCGCGCGGTTGGCGAGCAGAACGTTAAGTTTTTTATGCTTAATTCTCAGCCTAAAGATGCGCGGGATGCGGTGGCGGCAAAAGCCAATGAGCTAGATCTTAATATTGCGATTTTGCTGGACCAGTCCCAGCTTGTGGCTGAAACCCTCGGCGTTACTCGCCTAGGTGAGTCGGTGATCATCAATGCCGATACTATGACCGTGCTATACAGAGGCGATACAACGTCAATTGCGCAAGTGTTGCCCAGTCTGCTCGCACAGGATGGTGCAGAGGTTGCTAGTGCCCAGCCTACAGGTCAGCTGATCGACTTTGCAGCCAAAACCGCCCACCAGCAAGCGGCTGTTTCGTATACAAAGGACATTGTTCCCATTCTTCAAGAGAACTGCGTTTCTTGCCATCACGACGGTGCTATCGGTCCTTGGTCAATGTCTAGCCATGCCATGGTTCGAGGTTGGTCGCCAATGATGCGCGAAGTGGTGATGACTCGTCGTATGCCGCCTGGCCAGATTGACGGTCATGTCGGCAAGAAAATCGCGGAAGTTGCTGGCCTCACCATTGCAGAAAAGCAAAAGCTTGTGCATTGGATAGATGCGGGAGCGCCCATGGACGAGGGCACTGATCCCCTGCCTTTGATGACTTTTACCGACGGTAAATTCAGCTTAGGTGAACCAGATATGGTGTTTAAGGTGCCAGCCCAAAGCATTCCAGCTACCGGTGTTATTGATTACCGTTATGTGCCAGTTGAGCTGAACTTAGATCGCGATGTGTGGATTCGCGCTATGGAGTTTGTGCCAGGCGATCGCGAGGTTTTGCACCACGTCATTACCTATTTATCTAGCCCTGCGGATAAGTCTGGCAGTGAACAGAACAAAGCAGCTGAGCGTGGCGATAATATTGGTGGTTTTGCGCCAGGCCGACAGCCAGATGAGTTTCGCGATAACAGCGGCCGCTTCATTCCGAAGGGTTCTAATTTATTGTTGCAGATGCACTACACCACTTCCGGTCGCGAGACTGTAGATGAAACCGAAGTAGGGTTGTTCATTTATGACAAACCGCCAGCGTTTGTAATGTCTGGTGGTGTGGCTGGTCAACGCCGTTTCCTAGTGCCTCCCGGTGCCAAGGAACACATGCTGCGTGGCGAGCAATTGGTAGAGCGGGACGCTTATCTTTATGAGATGACACCGCACATGCACTTTCGTGGTAAGCACATGAGCTACAGTGTTGAATACCCTGATGGCAAAACTGAGCAGTTGTTGTCTGTGCCTAAGTACGATTTCAACTGGCAGTTCAACTATCGCTTAGAAGAGCCTCTATTTTTGCCTGCGGGGAGTAAGTTGATTGCCACTGGTGCAATGGATAATTCAGATCGTAATCCAGGCAATCCAGATCCAACAAAGCCGGTGTTCTTTGGCCTGCAAACCATGCACGAAATGTTCTTTGGCTTTACCACGCTGCGTTATGAGGGTGATACACCCGATGGGGTAGCCGTGGAAGAGGCTGTAACCGAAGTCGCCGATGACTCCGTTGCCGGATTTGACTAAGCCCCTGAAGAGACCCTAAACAGATTCTAAACAGGCCTTAACGCGGCCTGTTTAGAATTGGCCTGAAAAGACAGGACCGGTTCAGTTAGAGTGTTTGTACCCATAGCCCTTTTTTATTCAAAGACCTTTCTATTCAAAGGCCTTTTCTATTCATAGGCTCTTATCTGAAGGCTCTTATCTGAAGGCTTTGATCGAGAGGCCTTTATGCTGCGGCCTTTATCTGAAGGCCTTTATTCGAAAGCCTTTATCGCTCGAAAGCCCCTTATCAAATACCCAAGACATGGGGAAGCAAGTTAAAAACCCTCTGGCGATGCCAAGCAATTGGACACTAATTACCATACAGATCAATGGGCAAATGAAGCGCGTAGCGTTCGAAATCTTTATCTGTCGTGAAAATTTCAACTTCAAGTCGCGCAGCCACTGCGCAGATCAAAAAATCTGTATGTGAGCCTTGTACGCCGTTAATGCGGCAGTGGTTAGAAAACTCTGCTGCTGCAATATAATCCTCGCCCACCACGGACTCTTCAGGAAAGTGCTCTAGCTGCGCTTTTAGTTTTAAAAACTGATTGCGGTCGCTATATCCAGAGAGCAGCTCTTGCCGTATGGGACCAATTAGTTGTGCGCTTCCTGCGTTAATAACGGCAGTCAATTTTGCCGTTATGGCTTTATCTCTTGGTGTCTTGCCACGCAAAGCCAACGACCAAATACACGTATCAATAAGCATCGGTGCTATGCGCGTGCTTTTTTGTAATCGTAATCTTCATCATTGGGCATAGAGCCAAAGAGAGCGATAATCTCCTTCTGCTTTCTGCGCTCGACAAATTCTTTTAAGGCCGCATTTACGGTATCTTTTTTAGTTTTTAGACCGCCTATTTTTAGCGCTGTTTCCAGCAAGCGGTCATCCAACGCCAAGTTTGTAGCCATAATGTTCATAT
>QXZU01000049.1 GCA_009886205.1 K189A clade bacterium
GCTGTTTCCAGCAAGCGGTCATCCAACGCCAAGTTTGTAGCCATAATGTTCATATCACGTTTAATGATTTCCTTTTTAGTTTACACATCTTTTAATACATAAGGCCACACACATAATGATCTAATATCACACGTATATTTACAGACATATTTACACACATATTTACACACATATTCACACACATATTAAGCACATAGTCACACATATTTCTACGCGTATATCCATATTAGGCCGCTCACCCAAAGCTTTCTTTAAGCCCGCATTCAACAGCGCATAGACCTACTCTTGATTCAGAGCGTTTAAGCGGTGGCTATCGAACTTGCATTGCAAGGGTAAGTCTCTCATCTGAATGCGATGCGCGTGTGAGCCTATGTTGATGGTCTTCATAAGCGATGTGCGATTTTGTTGGAGGGCCGGTTAGGGTGGGCGCGAAAAATCTGGCGGCACAGGTCATTGGCACAGGTCATTGGCACAGGTCATTGGCGCAGGTCATGGCTGCACGCTATCTCTTAAGAGTCACCGCTTAAAAGCCATGGGTTAATAGCTATCGACTAAAAGCGATTGATAAAACCCAGAGGGTTTACTTTTAGTCAGGTTTTGTCGATATAGGTCGTCCAGCGTGACTTCATTGTGGTCTTTGTTTTGATCTCCCCTAGTTGGGGCAGAGATGCCAAGTGGGTTACTTATGGGGTTGAGGAGTGGGGTGAAGAGTGTTGGTGGGGCGGGCAACGAGGGGAGTAGCGGGGCGTAGCAGCCGTCACTAGGTTGTCGACTATTGCCCTAGCACGATCCCTGTACTGTCCCAGTAGAAGTAGCTGTGAGTGTCTTCGCTGTCTTGTAACAAGAACAATGTTGCGCCCAGTTCGTTGCCTTCTGGCCCGAACAATGCGCCTTTTAGGTAGCCTTCGCCGCTTAGGGTGCCGTTGGATGTGACTACTATTGAAGCGTCCAGCGTGGCTGTTATTTGTCCGTCGACCAATGTGCCGTTGACTAGCGTCATGGTGATATTGGGTATGCCCGCAACCAGCGCATAGCTGGTGTTGCTGTTGAAGACGTCTGCGTAGTTGTAGAACTTATCTAAGACCACGGTGCCGGTAACGGTGTTGCTTGTATAATTCACTGTGATGTTCCCGCTGCCTTTAGCAACCAGTGTGGTCGACGTGTTTCTGTCGTTGTCCCAGTACTGAAAAAGCATGTCGGGTAGTAGTGAAAAATCTTGATTGGCTGTGGTTTTCACGTCACCGTTTTCTGTGAAGTCACCGTAGATTATGGGCAGGGTGTGCACGGGGTCGCGGCCAGTATAGATAACTTGCGCAGCCGCGCCGTCGACGTACTCTACGCCTTGAGAAGCCAGCCAGGTGCTGTCATAGGTGGAGACGTTTAACTCTGCGTCAGCGAGTGCTTGCTGGTAGCTATTGGCGACTTGGAAGCCGGTAGGGTCATAAAGAGTCGCAATAGTGTCGGTGCCGTCTGTGTTCACGGTCCAACTGTAGTCTAGTGTGATGTTGCCATTACTTTGGCCTGCGGCGGAAATTGCGTAGCTTTGTCCATCTTCGGTGAATGAAGTGGTCATGTTTTGAATGTACTCGGCGTTCAATGAGGACCCGCTAGCGACAATTTTGGCGAGCGCTATGGCGTCCCACTGCTGGGCAGAGTATTCACCCAAAATTTTGCTGTAGGAAAAACTGCTGGCTGCGGCTTGTGCGGGAGTTTCGCTGGCGGGTGTTGTATCAGCGGCTGTTGAGCTTGCTTCGGTGCTACCACCGCCTCCGCCTCCACCGCAGGCTGTTAACGTGCTGAGCAACCCAATACCCACTAATGCGATGCCGCGGTGATTCTTAAGCAAGAGAAGGTGCCTCAGTTGGTGTTGATAACTTTTGGTTAACGCATCGTAGAGCAAAGTGTCAGAAAAATCTCACCGCCTGTCCGCTAATGGAGAGTTCTGTTGAGTGAGTGCAAGGGCGGTTTAAGTGGACGTCGGGCTGGCTGATAGGGGTATCTTGCGAACATATCCAGCCATCAACCTGTGCAGTTGGACTTGAGTATTTTGTTTGAACGGTTACTGTTTACGCTCGCCGACGAAATCACGTGGCGTTTAACGAAGGATTGAGTATGTCGGCAGCCAATGGCTTAACAGCAAAGAAGTCTTTTCTGCGATCAGGGTGGATAAAAGCACTTGGTGGGTTCGTTGGCTTGGTGCTTTTTCTGTCAGTCATGGCCTACGCCAATTCGTCGAGAGTCATCGCTTTAGTAGACGATCACTTTTATGAGGAAACATTGGCCGCCTGCGTGATGGTATTTGGCTGGGTCGCTTCCGACCGGCTAACGGTTGAATTGCAGACATTTTGTAATGTTTCAATGTTTACCCTAGCGGCGCAAAATCAGCAAAGGACTGCTGACGCCGAAGAATAGGCGCCCAAAGACCCTGAGATTTAGAGGCTCAGAGACTTTCAGCTACTAAGGCTAAGAGGCTGTCGCTGTAAGGTTGTCGTCAGCACTAGAATGCCCAACTGAGCAGGCCAAATCACCCATCTTCAATAATGGCTCTGGCTAAATTCGACCCACTTATAAACGCATCTTCAGCACGAGTGCCTGTGCACCAATCGCCGGCTGCGGCTATGCCTTGGCTGCGGTCTAGCAGATAGGCTTTGCCCAATGGTGCTTGAATTCCCGCATGCAACCATCTGTGTGCTTGGCTATGCACTACCTCAGGCAATGGTCCATACAGGACGTGTAATTCAGCAAGCATGTGTTGAGTAATTTCTTCCGGCGTTGCCTCAATGTGGGTCTGACTAAATGTGAGGCTGGCTTGCACCACATATTGGCCTTGGCCCAGAGTCTGACGGTGCGGTTTGCTGTGTTCAGCAACGATTCGAGCAATTGCTTTGCTAGGTGCGTGCTCCAGGTCCAATGCTTTCAATTTTTTCTCGGTCACCAACATTAACGCCCACGTGCAGTAGGTGTGCAGGTTGCTCAGACTTTTGGTGACGGAGCTTTTTATGTCCGCGAGAATGTTCACGGCCTGGGGTGGCGGTGCGGTGCTAATCACTAGGTCAAACGGACCAAAGGTCTCGCCCTCATTGCTGGAAAGCTGCCAACCCTCTGTTTTGGCTGGGGTAACGCGGGTGATGGTCGTGCCTAGGTGAGTGCTGAGGGTGTCAGGTGAGTGCGCAGTT
>QXZU01000005.1 GCA_009886205.1 K189A clade bacterium
AAAAAAACAAAAATAGAATCAAAAATAAAAAAGACGAAAAGGAATATGTCATGAAATGGTTAGTCGCTTTTTTGCTCAGTAGTGCAGTTGTATTTGCTCAAGCGTCAATTAAAGAGGGTGATATTGCACCCGATTGGACGCTGCAAGGATCAGATGGCAATAGTTATCAACTTTCAGACCTTCGCGGAACTCATGTGGTTCTTGCGTTTTTTCCGAAGGCATTCACTGGAGGCTGCACAATAGAGTGCAAGTCAATCCGTGACAGCAAAAAGCAGGTTCGTCGCTTTGAGTTCAAGTTTTTTATGGCCAGCACCGACGATGTTGAAACTGCTGTAGCCTTCGCAGAGCAGAACAATGCGAACTTTCCAATTCTCTCAGATGATTCGCAATCTGTAAGCGACGCCTACGGTGTTTTGGGTTCAAGTGGCATGGCTAAGCGCTGGACTTTTTATATCGATGCAGAAGGAATTGTCAGCAAGATTGACAAAAAAGTTAATCCTCGTACCGCCGGTCGTGAATTGCTGCAAAACCTTATTGCCCTAGATGTGCCGGTCAATTAGCACGTCTTATCACTGATCAATAATGACCAGTACTGGACTGTCGCTTCTGTACTGGTCAGCGCCGCTCAGCAGAGGGGCTTGGTGACGTACTACCAAGCCCGTCTAAGTCCTTCTAAGCGCTTTTAAACGCTCGTAAATCCTCCCAAATTAGGCAGACACCCAGAGTCGCCAACTCTCTGCCCACTTGTCCCACTCATCAGTCTCTGTGCCCTTTTATGGCAAATTTGTGGCGCGCAGCAAAGCAAAATACCCTCCTCTCATACGCTACAGGCGCACGTCGCATACCTTTGGCAGGCCCAAATGAGCAGTTTTTGCGCTAATATCCCTGTCTCTCAAAGATGGGTAAGACCTCATATATCCACAGCGCCTTTGTTAAGGGGGCGCTGAGAAACACGTGACTTTGGCATTCTGGAGTGGGTGAACTATTTTGACGACTTATGAAACTGTCACTGCGCTGATCAGTTGCTGCTTCTTTATGGGGCTGGTGGCCTGGATTTCATATCAAAAAACCAAAGGCGAAGTAGACACGCGCGACGGCTATTTTTTAGCGGGCAGAGGGTTGAGTGCCGTTTTTATTGCCGGCTCAATGCTGTTAACCAATTTGTCCGCCGAGCAATTGATTGGTCTCAATGGCTCCGCCTATGGATTTAATCTCAGCAGCATGGGCTGGGAGGTTACCGCGGCCTTCGCCACTATTTGTATGGCGTTTCTATTTTTGCCGCGTTATTTGGCCGGGGCATTCGCCACCTTGCCTCAATTTCTAAATGACCGATTCGACGGTGGCGTGCGGCGTATGTCAGTGATTTTGTTCATGATCGGCTATGGGCTGATTACCATTCCATCAGTGCTATACGCCGGTTCTATTGCTGTGCTGCAACTCTTCGATGTGCCCAGCCTATTGAATATCCCCTATAGCCAAGCACTGGCGTTAACGATTGTTGTGATTGGGTGCTTGGGCGCTGTTTACGCGGTCTTTGGCGGGCTCAAGGCTGTTGCGGTTTCAGATACGTTGAATGGCATTGGCTTACTCATTATTGGTATCGCTGTGCCCATTCTAGGGCTTGCAGCGCTGGGCCAGGGTAGCGTCGGCGATGGCCTCTATACCGTTGCAAATACTGATACCGAAAAACTCAATGCCATTGGCTCTGAGTTCGACCCCACACCCTTCGCCACACTATTTACGGGGATGATTTTTGCCAACCTGTTTTATTGGTGCACCAATCAGTATGTGATTCAGAGAACTTTGGCGGCGAAAAACCTCGCCGAAGGTCAGAAGGGCGTCTTGTTTTCTGGGTTCTTTAAGGTTTTAGTTCCCTTCATGATGATGTTCCCAGGCGTGATTGCCTATCATCTTTACGGTGGAGTGGGCGAAGCAGGTGGCCTTGCCTCAATTGATTTGGCCTATCCAAGATTGATTCGCGACGTGCTGCCGGTAGAGGCCACAGGATTTTTTTTGGCGGTCTTATTGGGCGCGGTTTTCAGCTCATTTAACTCACTGCTCAACAGCGCCGCGACCCTATTTTGCTTAGATGTCTATTTGCCTTACAAAGAGTCTCGTGGCATTGCTGTAGTAGATGATGCGCTATTGTTGAAAGTGGCAAAGCGCGCCAGCATCGTCATTGCCTTGTTTTCCTTTATTGTAGCGCCACTGTTGCAGTTTGCCGCAGATGGTTTGTGGCAGGTTATTCGGGTTTTTACTGGGTTTTACAATATTCCCATCATTGCCATTGTTATTGTCGGCTTGTTTACGCGCCATGTTCCGGCCCTTGGGCCAAAGCTGGTCATTGTTTTTCACGTTATCGCCTACGGGCTTTTGCAGTTTGTTCTTAAGCAAGCGGTAGACATTCATTTTTTGCATCTCTACGCCATTCTTTTTGTCATAGAGGTCAGCATTTTGTTGGTAGTGGGGCATTTGTATCCGCGGGCTGAGCTTTGGTCTTACAGCACAACCCATAAAGTAGACATGCAGCCATGGCGTTATGCCGTGCCCTGTGCGGTTACATTAATGTCCTGTGTGGTTGCTTTGTATTTGTTGTTTTCGCCCATTGGTCTGGTAGGCGGGTTAAGTGACCTTTTTTGGCCGCTGATTTTCACGCTCGTTGCGCTCAATGTTTTGCTCTGGTGGCGCTACATTATGAATAATACAGAGACTGCAACTAACCCTGAGTCTTCCTAGCGGTTATGCTGTTAACTATGATTTCGCTGAATAAAATGGATCGAGAAATTGACTAAGACTAGATTGCGGATGTTTGAGGGTTCACCGGGCCAACGCCATGTGACTGAGGGCGACAGATATTTATATGCTCAAGCCCCCCCTAAATTTAAATTGGTAATTATTGGCACAGGCACTATAGGGCAGGAACATATGCGGGTAGCCGCAATGTTGGGGCGCGCGCGAGTGTACGGAATTTTTGACACGCAAATTCATAGCCTAGACAGCGCAGAAGAAAATTTTAAAAAATTTAGCACGGATACTTTGGTGCGCTACCCAGATTTACACTCTGCGTGTAACGATCGTGAGGTAGATGCCTTGATGATCTGCACGCCCAACTACACCCACTTCGAAGTGCTCAAGGTGGCTATGGCATCAAACAAAGCCATATTCCTCGAAAAGCCTATGGCGACAGATTTGCAAGATGCAGCCGCCATAGTGAGGCTGAGTTCCGCTTATCAATCTTTCATTCAGATCGGTTTGCAATACCGCTACAAGGCCCAGTACGTTGAAGCGTTTCATGAAGCGTTAGAGCGCCGTTCACTCGGTTCGCTTAAAACCATAAGTGTCAGCGAATACCGCCCGCCGTTTTTGGACAAGGTGGGACAATGGAATAAGTTTAGTCGCTTCAGCGGCGGCACTTTGGTGGAGAAGTGCTGTCACCATTTTGACCTAATTAACATGTTCGCCCAAGCCAAGCCAAGCCGGGTTTATGCCAGTGGTGGTCAGGCGGTAAATTTTTTGGACTTTGAAAAAGAGGGTGAGCGCGCTGACATTGATGATCACGCGTACGTGGTGATCGATTATGCAAACGGGGTGCGCGCCAGTTTTACATTGAATATGTTTTGCCCTGATTTCAGTGAAGAAATGATTATTGTTGGCGATGAAGGCAAGCTTATTGCTCAGGAAAACTTTAACTTTCAGCAGCAGGCGGAATCAACAACTACGGTTGAGATTTTAAGAGGCGAGCTGGGTGTGTCGAAAAAAATGGACGTGAGTTACACCCGAGCGCTAGAGCAGAGTGGTCACCATGGCTCCACCTATTATGAACATATCGCCTTTGTTGATCAGCTCGAGGGCAAGGTGGTGAACTGCGCCACTGCACTGCAAGGTATGTGGTCAATGATCGTGGCCAGCGCCGCGCAACAATCAATGCTTACAGGGCAGACGGTAAACATTGAAGGGTTTATCGAAGCTAACGATCTGAAAACGCTCTTTCCCTAATGAAGCTAAATTAGTCCAATTTGAAATAAGGTGTTCAGGGCAAATGCCCGTTTATCACCCTTTGCTGAAGAAAAAATTTAACTAGGATTTTGTAATGACTCAAACAATCAATGTGGCAGACCAAACTATGCCAGCTGTGGGCTTAGGACTGTGGAAAATTGATCCCGGCGCGGTCGCTGCAGCAGTTTATGATGCGATTAAGGCCGGCTATCGGCATTTAGACAGCGCAGCTGATTATGGCAATGAAGTTCAAGTGGGCGAGGGTATTGCCCGTGCAATTGCAGAGGGACTTTGCTTGCGAGAAGAGCTCTGGGTGACATCCAAACTCTGGAACACCTATCACCGTAAAGAGCATGTAGAAGCAGCGTGTCGAAAATCTTTAGACGATTTGGGACTAGACTATTTCGACCTATATTTGGTGCATTTTCCCATCGCGCTGAGTTTTGTTGATTTTCAAGACCGTTATCCACCAGAGTGGCTATTTAACCCCTCCGCTGAAATGCCGAGTATGCAATTAGACCGTGTACCACTCAGCGAAACCTGGGGGGCAATGGAGCAATTGGTCGGTGCAAAATTGGCGCGCCAAATTGGTATTTGCAATTACAGCGCGAGCTTACTTCATGACCTCATGAATTACGCCAACATAAAGCCGGCAATGTTGCAGATTGAGTCTCACCCTTATCTGACCCAAGAGGCGTTGATACGTACTGCTCAGTCTTACGATATTGCGGTAACAGCCTTCTCACCTCTCGGCGCTCTCTCTTACGTGGCGCTAGATATGGCCAGTGAAGCGGAAACTGTATTGACTCAGCCCATAGTGTTGGCTGCCGCACAGCGGACCGGCGCAACGCCAGCACAAGTTGTTTTGCGTTGGGGCTTGCAGCGCGGCACCGCCGTCATTCCAAAAACCAGTAACCCTCAGCGGTTGCTAGAAAACTTGTCGCTGTCAGGTTTTACGCTAACAGATGACGAAATGGCTGCTATATCGGGGCTCAATCAAAATCGTCGCTTTAACGACCCAGGCGCATTTTGCGAAGAAGCGTTTAATACGTTTCACTCTATCTATGATTAATAAATAAGTGGGCTAGGAAAATTGGAGCGTTACGAGACAAGTTATGATTGAGCAAAATGAACTCCCAGGTCAGCAGGAATACGAGCAAGGCGATGTGTTTCCCCTGCTTTATTTGGCAGGGTCGGAAGTTGCTGGTAGCGACCTGCAACGGGCGTGCGCTTGGGTAGAAACCAATCGAGAAGAATTGGCTGCGCAGTTAAATGCTTGCGGAGCAATTTTGCTTCGTGACTTTGGTATTAATAACGACCACGACTTCGATCAGTTGATACGCGCGTTTGCTTGGCCGAACTTTACCTATGCAGATTCATTGTCTAATGCCGTGCGCCGCAACCGGACTGAACGCGTGTTTACAGCCAATGAAGCGCCAGCCGATGTGTCAATTTTTTTGCACCACGAAATGGCGCAAACGCCAGTTTACCCGTCGCGGCTGCTCTTCTATTGCGAGCAAGCCGCGGACTCAGGTGGCACCACTCCCATCTGTCGCTCGGATATCTTGCTTGACCGATTGCGCCAGAAAGCACCTAACTTTGTTGCTATGTGTCTTACTAAAGGCGTTCGTTATTCTCAGACCATGCCGTTGCATGACGACCTAGGTTCCGGCCAAGGGCGCAGTTGGGTCAGTACATTGAGTGCGCAAGCTCAAGCAGACGCAGAGGCGAAGCTTACTAAATTGGGTTACACATGGTCTTGGCAGGCAGATCAATCACTTAGCGTAACCACCCCAGTATTGCCGGCAATTCGCGAGTTGGCAGATGGCCGAAGTGTATTTTTTAATCAGTTGATAGCCGCCTTTCGCGGCTGGAAAGATGCCCGTAATAGCGGGGAGAAATCCATCAGCTTTGGCGATGGCACAGCCATTGAGCACACAGACATGGCTGTTGCGATAGAGCTTGCGGACGAACTGAGTTTTGATATTCCATGGAAAACTGGGGATGTAGCGCTGGTAGACAACTTTTTGGTTATGCACGGGCGCAGACCTTTTCAGGGTACACGCAAAGTGTTGGCCTCTCTAGTCGGTTAAAGCAGTTGAATAAAGTGATTGGTTAGATTGGTTTAGATAAACGGTCGGTTTGGGGAGGGCTGGAACTAACGCTGGATCTGTTAAGACGCCCGCCTTTTTCTCCAAATAGACTAACCCAGTGGTTGTGCGTCTAAGTCTTCAGTCGCCTCACGTCACCAGCCTCCGATGAGTCTTGCATTGTCTAAGCGATTTGCTAGATTAGCGGGTGGCCGCGTGGGCCGTAACAACAAAAATAACGAATAATAAAAATAACGAATAATAAAAAGGGTCAACCCATGAAGAATATTGTTTTACTCGCGTTTGCGTCACTAATCGCACTTTCCTCTTCTCACGTAATATCAGACGACCATGCTGGCAACGGTCCGTACTATGCTTTTTATGAATTTAATGTCACCAACCCCGCAGCGGTTGTGGCTGCAATGGACGAATTTTGGGCCTCAGAGTGTGGTAAAAAATATCCAGCAGATGTAGCGCTTCTAACCCAGTCTTTTAATGGGGCCAATCCAGCTACTCACAGCATAATTAACACATTCCAAACTGCCGAAGATCAGGCCAATGCTGGTGAAATCATGCGATCCTGTCCGGCAGCTTTAACGTTTCTACAAGCTGTCGGTGCTTCAGGCGCACAGCCAACTAGTCAATATATGGGCGCCGCACCCATTGATGAGAACGATTGGACGCAAGACTCCGCTTTCTCAACGTTTAACATAATTGTCGAGCCGCAAAATCAGGCAGTTTATGCTCAGGCGTATGCCAAGATGATGAAAAACGTGGCAAACGATGTTGATCTGCGCTCTTATGGGATAGGTGCCGTCTATTTCGGGCGAGATCAGTTTACGCATTGGATATGGACGGGCGCTCGCTCCATTCCTGAGCTGTCCTCAATAAGCGAAAAGCTGTTAACGCACCCAGCTTATGCGGCATTCAATGAAGAGGTTGGGAGTTTGCGCACGGTGGTTAACACTTCTCAAAATATCGTTCTGAAAGGCTATGCCCGTCAGTAATTGCTAGATGCGAGAGCAGGTAGGGTGCCTGTGCATATAGACACCCTGCCGTTTACTGCATTTGCTTAGTGTCTTTTTTCTTGTTTTCTTCTTTAGCCCCTTACCCTTTTTTCTTTTCTCCCTTTTCTCCTTTTCTCCTGGTCTCGCTCTTTTTTCTCGTAATGGTTCTAACACGTGAATTTTGATTTACAAATGTGAGTTAGGTGTTTTAAGTTTAGGGTCCAATAATAAGAATTATGAGAGGAAGAATAATAATGAGAGTTAAACTAACTATTGTTGCAATAACGGTTCTTAGCATGTTCGCCAGTATGCTAGCCACGGCTGAGATTGCCGAAGTGTATTCATGGAAAGCAAACCCCGGAAAAACTACCGAAATGATGCAGAGTATGGCTCAAGCTAAAGCCATCCAAGAAAAGTTGGGCATCAAAGTTAGCGCTTACGCCACTAGCATGGGAACCGATGGCTTTATTGACTATGTGTTGCGATACGATTCTCTGGAGGCTTGGGGTGAGGCAAGGGATGCGATGAATAGCAGCGCGGAATGGAATCAATATTGGGTTGCGGCTCAGCAGAATTCTGCGGGCACGTTACTGTCTAGCATCACGGGCATAAACATGGATGCGAGCGTTAAAGCAGGAAGCTTTGATGCAGATCAAGTATACAGCGTGTTTGTATGGCAAGCGGCGCCTGGGCGTGGACCAGAACTCATGAAGGTATTTGCAGAAGCTGAAAAAATCCATGAATCTCTTGGTGCAAGGGTAGAAAGTTATGTTGGCGGAATTGGTGCTCCCAACCAATACCATTATGTGATGAGTTTTAGTAGCTGGAGCGAGATGGCGGCGAGTCAAGCTAAGCAGATGAAAAGTGCGAAATGGGCTGCGTTCACGGCTGGAATAGACCCAACTTTAAGTACCTTAGTATCTAGCCACTCTGGTCAGAAACTACCTCTTTAACGCTTGCGCGAGCAAGATAGAGTCTGAGGCCTTCCCGGTAGCGGGAAGGCTTCTTCTGCAAATACATTAAAACTAACCTCAAAACAGCCCTGTACCCGTCGAACTACAATGGGCATCACGAACAATCCCAATTGCTCACTCTATTTGTTAATTTGCTTGTTACTCGCACCAAGGCAGTAGGGAAGTAAGCTCTGGGCTAACGACGGTTAAAGAAAAAAGCCTAGCACTTAACTACATTACTTGAGGGTTACTCGGTTGCGTCAGCCTCTCTCCCAATACTCATTTTTCTTGAGCGTGTCGGCTTCCGGCGCATTATGCATTGCGGTTGAGCTAGGATTCGGAGGAACATTTCTTTTGCTATTTTTTTGGGCAGTAAGCGGCGTATTGGCAAACGTACTTCCAACGATTCGTTCTATTTGTTTATTGGTTCTATAAAATCTTCCCGAGAGGTCATAACACTTAACACCGCTAGTAAGCACTCTCTAGTAGAATTCTTTAACTAAAGTATCTCTACTAAAGTATTCTTTTTGTCTTGGTTCGTCTTTAGATATAATGCCACTGTAAAGACGGTCGTGTTGGGTGTGAGATACAACGAGACGTACGAAGTTTTCGGGCAGCATGTGAGCAGCAGATTGCCAGTATAATTTTTTATCGCTCATGTGAACCTATGTGCGCAAGAGACAAGTAGAGTGGTATTTTTTAGCATTCGATTTATAGCAACAGTAATTATTGCCGGGATAGCTCAGTTGGTAGAGCGACTGATTCGTAATCAGTAGGCCCGCGGTTCGATTCCGCGTTCCGGCACCATTTACCTACTTTAGATACTCTAAAGTCGTTGAATTTTGTCATGTTTTCCGAAACATGCACAAAGGCGGTAGACAAAATGGTAAACACTCTCCAGCCGAAGTACACCTACACTAAGCGTGGTGTGTACTACTTCTCTTAGTGTGTACCCATAGATCTAAGACATCATTACTTCAAGCCTCGTATCATCCAAAGCCTCAGAGCTAAACCTTTGTCTCAGGCACGTTATGTGTCTCAGAAGTTAGCTTTTCGTCTAGATGACTACTGGATCAATCTCAGACCTAGAGAAGTAGAAATACCAGCTGCTTATCTACTTTGCAGCATCCCTAGCCAGAACCTCAATTCCCTGCTCCCTACTATTGATGATGCGTTAGAACTCTATCTGAGAGTTAAAGGAGAACATAAAAAGAACACTTTTTTACTCATAGCAAAAGAACAATTGCTTATCTAAAGGAATGTCTAGGCAGTCGCCCCTTAGATCAATACTCAGCCGCTGATGCTGCAACATTTAGAGATTGGTTATGCAAAAAAGGATTGAGTGCTGCTTCTGTTCAACGTAACTTCTCTAGCCTCAAAGCCATGGTTAACTTTACCATTCAGGAGTTAGGTTTAGATTGTCGTAATGCTTTTGTTGGTGTTTATCTGGCCTCTGATGAAGTGCTAACTAAGCGTCAGCCTTTGAGTGAAAATCAAATTAGACATCTTCAACAAACCTGCTACCAGCTAGATGATGACCTTAGGTGGTTAATAGCTTTAATTAGTGACACAGGAATGCGTTTGGCTGAAGCAGCTGGATTAAAAATAGAAGATCTAAAATTAGACCATCAACATCCTCACATAAAACTAGCACCCTACCCTCACAGAACTCTTAAAACTAAATCCAGTGAAAGAGTTATTCCTTTAGTTGGCTCTTCTTTGTGGGCTGCAAAAAGAATAAAGGAGTCTTCCGTAAATGAATTTTGTTTTGCTAGGTACTCCAATGAGGAAGTCTGTAATAGCAACTCCGCAAGTGCAGCATTGAACAAATGGATTAAAACTATAGTTGGTACGGATGCTGTTATTCACGGTTTAAGGCACAGCTTTA
>QXZU01000050.1:0-621 GCA_009886205.1 K189A clade bacterium
TCCGGCGGTGGATCGCTCTAACCCTTGCCAAACGGATTAGCATTGCGCTTGCCAAAGTCGGGCAGATTGTCTGGGTTTACTGCCACCCAGTTGGCGGGGCGTTTTTCGAAGAACGCTGCGTTGCCCTCTGCTGCATCAGGTCCACTAAAGGCCCAGCCGATGACATCGTCGTCTTCGTAGATGGCTTTATAAAGCTCGCCTTCGTCCATCATTCTGCCCCAGGTCATACGCTTAACTATGGACACTGCGGTGGGCGATGATCCTTCGGCGATCTCTTTAGCCATACGGCGTGCCTCGTCCATGAGCTGTGCCCTTGGTACTGAGCGTAAGACCAAACCCATGCTGGCCGCCTCTTTGCCAGATACTTTGCGCCCTGTCAGCAATAGGTCGGATGTTTTCTCAATGCCAATGAGTCTAGGCAGGGTCCATGTCGCACCCATCTCTGGAATAAGTCCCCATTTTACAAATGAAAATGCAATGTTCGCCTCGTCTGCGGCCAGTCTAATGTCGCAGGTCAGTGGATAGGCCGCGCCAAAGCCGCCTGCTGAGCCATTAATGGCGCAGATAACAGGCTTGGAGATTTGAAAAGGGTAGGTGCGCAGTACGCGTTGGGTGGGGTGG
>QXZU01000050.1:631-4359 GCA_009886205.1 K189A clade bacterium
GTCGTTAAGGTCTAGGCCTACACAAAACGAGTCCCCCGCGCCGGTGATTATGACTACTCGAACATCTGGGTCGCGGTCACATTGGCGTAGGTACTGGGTTAATTTCACAGCCATTTCTGGGCTGTAGGCGTTACGTTGTTTTGGATTGTTGAGGGTCAGTGTGGCGATGTGATCTTGTAGGTCAAAAAGTAGATGACTCATTTGTATTCCCCTGTCTAAAAATAAAAGTCCTAAAATAAAAGCTTTAAAAGCAAAGTATTGAAGTAAATGTTTCGAAATAACCGGTTTTAGTGCCCCACCTATTGAACGTGAGTTAGGTGTTTAAAGTGGTTGTTTTAAGACTAACAGATAGTGAAGCCAGACCAACGGGGTAGCGACGAGATCGTTCACCAGACCTTCCGCTCGGTTCAATCGGTGGGTTAGTCTATAGTTTATAAAAATCGACAAAAAGAACGTGTATGGGACTATTAACCAACGAGCACTTTGACTCAATTGGCACTGCCGAGCCGAGTATTGAGGTGCAGATCAGCCGCCGGGAGATACAAAAATACGCTGCGGCGACAGAGCAGCAGCAAGCCAAATATATTCAGGGTGACGAAGCGCCGCCGATGTTCATTTTTAACTTATTCTCGCCCATCAGTTCGCTAGCGGACATGCGTGCTGACGGCCTTGCGCGGGGTAAGGCGACCGGCCCCAAGCTGCCGCTGAAACGCATTATGGCAGGCGGCACGCAGATTAATCAGCACCTGCCCATACGGCCTGGTGATCGGTTGACTGGCACGCGCAAAATAACCGACATGTATGAAAAACAGGGCAGCACTGGGCCGCTGATTTTTACCGTTCGATCTCTGGCCATTGCCAACGCCCACGGCGAGCTGGTGATGGAAGAAATTCAAACCAGTATTGCGAGGTAGACGGTGAGTACAGATTTGGAAAAAGAGCTGGAGCAAGAACTGGAGCAAGAACTGGATTTAACGCAACTTACCTTGGGTAATGAGCTGCCTTTGCGCCAGCATACCGCCACTAATGTCAGCTTGTTTATGTATAACGCAGCGGTGTGGAATGCTCACCGTATTCATTACGATGAAACTTACACCACTGAGGTTGAAGGCCATCCAGCCATTGTCATTGATGGGCCGCTACAGGGCGATTGGCTGTCGCAGGTGGCGTTAAATTGGCTAGGTGCTCGCGGTAGTGTGCTGAATTTTAGCTACACCAACCGCAAGGCCTCGTACTTGGGCGAGGTACTGACCAGTGGTGGTGTTATTAGCGCCATAGATTTGCACAAGCGTAGCGTTGAGTTGACGTTGTTTATCAAAAATGAGGCAGGAGAGGTGGTGACACCAGGCACTGCTACGGTGAGCTTTTTCTAAACAGTCGTTACCCTCGCGTAGCCGCTACCTTCGCGCTGAGTTCTGTCATCTGCGCGAGCTTTTTTTGGAAAATTCTTTGCGCTGGATGGGTCGCGGGTTAGAGTATCGGCTCCTTATTCAGCGACAAGAGACCTACTATTATGTTCAGTCATATCATGATCGGTGCCAACGACATTCAGGCTTCAAAAGTATTTTACGACGCCATTCTAGGCGCTCTGGGTCATAGCGAAGGGGTTATAGATGACAAGGGTCGCTGTTTTTATCGTACTGAGGCGGGCGTGTTTGCCCTAACCAAGCCTATTGATGGTGAAGCAGCTACTCATGGCAATGGCAGCACTATTGGCTTTCTTGCCGCAAACCAAGAACAAGCAGATGCTTGGCACGCAGCCGGCTTAGCCAACGGTGGTGTGAACTGCGAAGACCTACCGGGTGTTCGTGGCGGTCCTAATGGTTTGTATTTGGCTTACTTGTTAGATCCATCTGGCAACAAGATTTGCGCCCTACACAGTTTAGGCTAAGGTCGTCCGACTTTAACCTAAATCTTAACGCCAGCCGTTAGACAGCTGGCGTTTGTACTATTTGCTTTGGAACAGGGCTTTGATCAAGAGCAGGCCCAGAACTCAGTTCTAATCTATGGCACCACGCGGCATTTTGAATTTATTGATGTTCCTTTTTGTATCGCAGGTTTTTTCAGTAAGCTACTGTGCGCGCGCGCGCAATGCCCCTTGCTGCTCATGAATAAACGCATTTTGCTCTACCTTGCTTGGGCCAGTATTTGCCTGCGCCTGCTAATTCCTATGGGTACCATGCCCGCTGAGGGCGATTGGTATTTAATACTTTGCCCTGACGGCATGACCGTTAAGCAAATGACGAGTATGCCCGGTGATCATCACCTGCATCACAGTGCAGGTGAAGTTGAACTCATCAACTGTGACTTTGCCCTGCTCTCGGCCAACGATGATACAACTCTGGTGGCTGCGCCGGATCACATTGCTCCAGTTCAGTCCTCCAGAATATTACAACCTCAGAAGTTGGCAGGGTACTCTGCTAACCGTCGTACTCACTTCCATCCCCGCGCTCCGCCAAGAGTTAGATTTTTCTACAGCTAAAAAATAAAAATCTAACACTATGGAGAATCATTATGAGCAAGTTCGTTGCTTGGAGTTTTTGCTGCCTGTGCAGTATTGCTGCTCTTTCGGATATTAGAGCGGATATTAGAGCGGATACTAGGCCCGATAGTCACGCACCCATTGGCGTAATGGGTGACCACGTACACAAGAAAGGCGAGTGGATGCTGTCCTTTCGAACAATGACCATGTCTATGCGGGGTAATTTGCAAGGGACCAATTCTTTGTCTCCTGAACAAATCGTGCAAACACAGGCTAATGCTTTTGCAGGTATGCCAATGCAGCCTGCCAACTTGCGGGTTGTACCCACAAAAATGACGATGGCAATGCAAATGCTGGGGGCAATGTACGCGCCAACAGATCGGGTGACGTTAATGGCCATGACCAGTTACAAAAATACTGAGATGGATCACATTACCTTTTTGGGCGGTATGGGTACTCAGCGACTGGGTACGTTCACCACCAAGACCAGCGGATTGGGCGATACTCAGGTTGCCGCACTGATCAAGCTTGGTGCAGGTTCAGGCGCGTCTTGGCACGGCACCCTAGGGGTTTCGTTACCCACTGGCGATATTGAGGAAACCGATCAAATTCTTACACCTATGAATATGCGGCCCAACGTGCGTTTGCCCTACCCCATGCAATTGGGTTCCGGTAGCTTTGATTTAGTCAGTGGTCTTACCTACTCAAATCACAATGCAGACCACAATGCAAAACTGGGCTGGGGTAGTCAGTGGCGCAGCGTGTGGCGTGTTGAAGACAACTCAGATGATTATCGTCTGGGCGATGAGCACCAGTTGTCTACTTGGGCCAGCTATATTGTTGCGCCACCGGTGAGTCTCTCCGGCAGGCTGACGTATATGTACAAGGGTAATGTGCGTGGCAAGGACGCGCTGATAATGGCGCCGGTGCAGACAGCGGACCCCAATCGGCACAAGCGTCAGCGGGTGGATGTGGGGGTAGGCGCTAACTGGATTTTGCCTAACGAAAATTATCGTTTAGGGCTTGAGTTCACTCTGCCGATTTGGCAACGTCTAAGCGGCCCGCAGATGGAAACAGATTGGGGCTTTAGCCTTGGCCTGCAATGGAGTCCAAGCGCGTAATACATTGAAAGTAGCAGGGCGTTTTTTTGGTTGATTAGCTAATTGGCTAAAAGGCGTCCACGCTATCCTGCCTTTCACCTTTCACCTTTCACCTTTCACCTTTCACCTTTCACCTTTCACCTTTC
>QXZU01000051.1 GCA_009886205.1 K189A clade bacterium
ATACACATAGTATTCCTTGGGCATTACATGGGATGGAGGAAGCAAAACAAAATCGCCATGCAAACTCTCTTCTTGGAAACAAGATCGACTCACATATTCAAGCTGGGCGATACGGACAGACAAATGGCATCTCTCAAGGTTCTGTTTTGATGGACTTTGTTGCTGAAATTGTCCTCGGGTATGTGGACCTTGAGATTAGCCATGAACTCCAAGACCAAGGCGACTTTCGCGTTTTGAGGTATCGGGACGACTATCGAATTTTCGCAAGTAGTGATGACCGTGCCGAAAAGATACTGAAAATCATTAGTGACAAGCTCCGCGCAGTTGGAATGAGACTCGGTGTATCAAAAACCTATTCATGCCGTAACGTAGTGGAAGGCTCCATTAAGCCTGATAAACTAGCAGGCATAGAGTTACAAGATCTCTCTACGATAAATGCTAAGACCATTCAAAAACAGTTATTGAGGCTTCACTCTTTTGGTCAGAGACACCCTAACAGCGGCGCATTAAGACGGCTTGTAAGTGATTTCCACGCCAACATCTCGAAGCAAAAAGAAGCTCCTGATGATCTAGAGGTTCAGGTGGCAATCGCTACTGACATAGCATTTGTTTCTCCTGCAACATTTCCAGCAGTTGCCGGAATACTAAGTCATCTCATCTCGTTGGCTCCTGTCACTGAAAAAGGTCAGCTTTGGGAAAAAGTTCGCAACAAAATGTCTAGAGTCCCATACAACGGATTTTTAGAAATATGGCTTCAGAGAGTTACACAACCAGTCAAAGAAAATATTCCGTTTTCAAGTGACGAAGCAATCTGCAAGATTGTAAATGGTGGTGATGAGAAGCTATGGGAAAACGACTGGATATCTAACCAAAATTTATTAGGAGCGCTTGATGTCGCCAAAATTTTAGTGTCCTCAGCTGAAGATGAGAGCGAGGTTATTGAGCCAGATGAAATTCGGCTCTTTGCTCAGAGTGCGTGGTCATATTAATGCTTAACAAACGCTTGCAGCATCACGCCAAAACCACTCCTGCTTTGGCGCAGCTGAAGCTCTCCATGAAACACATATCTACAATGTATCGAGTCTCCCTAGCACTGTAATTGGCAGTACAATCCCCCAGCCCCTTTTTGTAACAACCCTCTGACCTTAGCCTGCTCAATTTTTTTTTGGCAAAAAAAACGGCATTTGGGTAAACCCACATGCCGTTCTTATTAAGCGGTTAAGCTGCCGTTATGATTTGGCTGCTTTACGCTCCTTCACTTCTTGTACTACTTGGTCTGCCACATTAGATGGGCAAGGTGCGTAGTGTGAGAACTCCATAGAGAACTGGCCACGACCAGAAGTCATGGTGCGTAGGTCGCCGATATAACCGAACATTTCTGATAATGGGCAGTCTGCCTTTACGCGTACGCCGGTAATGCCTGCTTCTTGAGACTTGATCATGCCGCGTCGACGGTTCAAGTCACCAATTACGTCACCTACGTGATCGTCTGGGGTAAATACGTCTACCTTCATCACTGGCTCTAACAACTGAGGTACAGCCTTTGGCACTGACTGTCTGTAGGCTGCTTTAGCGGCTAATTCGTATGCAATTGCAGACGAATCCACTGCGTGGAAGCTTCCGTCGGTCAATATGACTTTAACGTCCAACAATGGGTAGCCGGCTAAAGTACCTTCGTCCATAGAAACTCTAAACGCCTTTTCAACAGCTGGCCAGAATTCACGAGGTACGTTACCGCCAGTCACCTTAGACTCGAACTCGTAACCACTGCCCACTTCGCCTGGCTCAATGGTGTAGTCAATTTTCGCGAACTGACCAGAACCACCGGTTTGCTTCTTGTGGGTATACGTGTCTTCAATACGTTTGGTAATGGTTTCGCGATAAGCAACTTGTGGCTTACCTACATCTACATCAATACCGTGAGTACGCTTAAGAATGTCTACCTTAATGTCTAAGTGCAATTCACCCATGCCGCGCATAATGGTTTCACCAGATTCTTCGTCTGTTTCAACGTAGAACGAAGGATCTTCTGCAATCATCTTAGACAGAGCAATACCCATCTTTTCAGCGCCTGCTTTATCGCGTGGCGAGATAGCAACCGAGATCACAGGATCTGGGAAAACCATAGGTTCTAGTGTCGCTGGGTTAACTGGGTCACATAAGGTGTGGCCAGTTTGTGTGTTCTTCATGCCGAGCAGTGCAACAATGTCGCCCGCTTGTGCAACATCTAACTCTTCTCTTGAGTCAGCGTGCATTTCTACAATACGACCAATACGCTCTGTCTTGCCGGTAAAGGTGTTTAGGACGGTATCGCCTTTCTGCAATTTACCTGAGTAAATACGTGTAAAGGTCAGTGCGCCATAACGGTCATCCATAATTTTGAATGCAAGTGCGCGTAGTGGGCCGTCTGCGTCAACAATAGCGAAGCTGCCTGTTTCGTTACCTTCCAAGTCAACTTCTGGCTGAGGCTCAACTTCGGTTGGGTTAGGTAGATAATCTACAACCGCGTTAAGGACGTTTTGCACGCCTTTGTTCTTGAACGCAGAACCACAGAATGTAGGGAAGAAATCTAGCGCAATGGTGCCCTTACGGATGCAACGCTTAAGGTCGTCAATAGAAGGCTCGTTACCTTCTAAGTAAGCTTCCATTAAGTCATCGTCTTGCTCTAGCGCAGTTTCTACCAATGCTTCACGATATTCTGCTGCTTTTTCTTTCATATCGTCAGGAATGTCGGAAATTGTGTAGGCCTCTGGATCGTTGGAATCATCCCAAACCCACGCTTTTTCAGTCATTAAATCAACAATGCCGTTAAAGCCATCTTCTTCACCAATAGGCAGAGCCATAACCAAAGCGTTTGCGCCCAATACCTTGCGTACTTGATCTACAACTCTGTAGAAGTCTGCGCCAAGGCGGTCGAGTTTGTTAACGAAAATCAGTCGTGCCACTTCAGACTCGTTTGCATAACGCCAGTTGGTTTCGGACTGTGGCTCAACGCCGCCAGAACCGCAGAAAACGCCAACGCCGCCATCAAGTACTTTCAGTGAACGGTAAACTTCAATAGTGAAGTCAACGTGTCCAGGTGTGTCGATGATGTTGAGTCTGTGGTCGTCCCAAGTACAGCTGGTTGCAGCAGACTGAATGGTAATGCCGCGTTCTTGTTCTTGCTCCATGAAGTCAGTGGTGGCTGCGCCATCATGCACTTCACCAATTTTGTGGATCTTGCCTGTCAGCTTAAGAATCCGTTCTGTAGTCGTGGTTTTGCCAGCGTCCACGTGGGCGAAAATGCCGATATTGCGATAGCGTGTCAGGTCTTTCATTTGTTCTCTCTAAGGTGGTCCTGATTCGTAGGATTGATCGTGTTAAGCCATTGAAAAATATAAGGTTTTTGTTTTGGCTGGATTCCGGATCGCGTACATTACCACCGAATGGGTTAAAGCTCACGTTAAATATGGCTTTGCGACCGCCTGCTTGGGGGTTTACAGCAATTTGGCGGTGAATTTTGGGTAAAAGAGCGAGCGTTTGGAGGGGACAAAAAACAGCGCGAAGAAATTAGGCAGTATCTGGGCAAATTTATGCCCAGATTATTAGAACGCCTTATTGGTCAAAGAGCGGGTGGCAATTGCCTAAAAGTCGATGTCCGCATAAACCGGCGCATGGTCCGATGGGGTCAATTCATCGATCTTGCGTCGATAATCGCGGTCTATCACAACGTCTTTAGTCACTGCATCCACGCCTTCGGTGGCCAAAATAAAGTCGATACGCAACCCGTGCTTACGGTGGAATGAGCCGCCGCGATAATCCCACCAGGTGAACGCTTGTTCTTCAGGGTACAAATGGCGGTACAAATCCGTAAGGCCTGTGTCCATAAGTGACTGTAGGCGTGCTCTCTCTTCCTTGGTGTGAAAAATGCCGCCATCTGCCGCTTCGCCTTTCCATCCATCAATGGGCTCAGGCACGATATTAAAGTCGCCGCAGATAATGCGCGGACCTTTTTTGCCGGACTGCCATTGTTTGTTCAGGCTGTCGTACCAACCCAGCTTGCCGGCGTAATCGGCATGCTCAAGGTTTTTGCCGTTGGGGCAATACACGGTTGTGAACTCAAATTTGCCATCAATGTCTGCGGTAATTAACCTTGAGCCTACTTCGCTTTGACCTGCCAAACCGGTGTGCACCAGTTGCGCCGGGTGCTTGCTCAGAATAGCCACGCCATTCCAGCTCTTTTGCCCGTGCACCAGCGCCTCGTAGCCTAGTTCTTTGAAGTGATCTATGGGGAATACGTCATCTGGGGTTTTCAATTCTTGGAAACCAACCACATCAGGTTGTCTGTCTTCTAGCCACTTAGTGATGTATTCCAAGCGGGCGCGGAGACCATTTACGTTCCAAGTAGCGATGCGCATATCAGCATTTCTCAGTTAATTGTTAAACGTCATGATAGCCAATTGGTGACTAAGCGTCACAATCTCCGAAGAAGAAATGCGCTTTAATAATTAAAGAACAAATCCTCTTTCAGAGAGTGAGCGCATTGCTTATTAAAGCCTTGCTGTTTGCTGAAAAGGCAGTAATTTAGAACCTTGCTTTCAAGCCTGCGTAAACGCCAACGCCAGGCGCCTGATAGCCAAACACCTCTTGGTAGTCGTCATCCAACAAATTCTCGCCGCGCAGGTACAGGGTGACATTTGGTTTTAAATCATAGCTGGCGGTTAGATTAACCAACGTGTAGCTGGCCAATGTGACCCTGTCTTGAGGCGTGCTAAAGATAAATTCGCTGTCTTGGTTTTTACCGTTATGCAGCACTTGCAGGCTCACACGACCTTGGTCATTGGTAGAGGCGTAGTGCAGGCTAACGCTGCCGCTTTTCTCTGGGCGTCTAACTTCCACCCGAGCATCAGGGTCGCGGCTGTGCAAAAAATTCCAGTGAGCAGTGACCGACAGTTGCTCATTAATTGCCGCGTCCATGCTCATTTCCCAGCCGTGGCGCTGACTATTGCCGGTTTGATTTGCAGGCGATGAAGTGAATGTAGCCATATCGAATACGGTTTCAATCTCATTCGTTAGGTCCGCAGAGAAATAGGTAAGGTCAAAACCAACACGTTCACTCAAAAGGCTGCCCGATAAGCCCAGGTCCCAGCTTGTAGATTCTTCCGGCTGTAGGTTTGGGTTACCTGTAAAACTGTTGGGTGTGAAACCAAATAATTCGAAGAACGTGGGGTTAGCTATGCCTTGGCCCCAACTGCTATGCAGACGCAAGTTTTGCGGCAGGTTTTGACTGAATGTCACTCTAGCGGTGGTGGCATTGTCAAAGCGTTGGTTGTCGTCTGCTCTAACGCTCAGGGCAATAGAGCGGCTAGGTGTTTGTAGTACGTACTCCCCTATTAAACTCTGTTGGCGGTCTTTGGCCGCGTAATTGGCGCCGCTAATGCTTGGGTAAATATTCTCAAACTCGCGGCCTTCATATTGCGCCCCGATGAGTAATGAATGGGTTAGGTCACCTACTTCAACAAGCTTGCTGGTTTGCAGGTCTACCTTGCTGCGCTCCCCATTGAGGCCGCTGACTAAGGTGCCTGTGTCAAAGAATCTGGAGCGGTTTTTCGTTTCGCTCATACTCAACTGTTGTTGCCAACCAAAATGCTCAGTTTTCAGCAGAAAGTTAGCGAATCGCTGTTTAGAAGCGTTGTTTTGATCCGCGTCTATGACCAAGCCTTGCGTCGCGGTAGACGGAAAATCAAAGTCTTGCTCGTCTCCTTGGGCATCTATTTCTGTTTGACTTAAAGTTACCTTAACAAGGCTTGCATCGCCCCATTGGTAGCCGAGTGAGCCGCGCGCACTAGAATCTTCAAAGCCATCGTTCTCGTTACCAAGCGGTGATGCGCTGTAACCATCGCTGATCATCCGGCTGACATTGAGTTGGCCGGTCCAAAGGTTGTCGCCGTGAGGCTGTGCAACGGATACGCCGGCGCTGCCGTAGTGGGTTTTGAAACTGCCAGACTCAAGGTTTACGTGGGTCTTTACACCGGGTTCTGCTGCTTGGTTTGTGAAGATGCCAATAACTCCGCCAATGGTGTCCGCGCCAAAGCGAGCGCTTTGCGGGCCGCGCAAAACTTCAATGCGGCTGATGTCTGCGCCTGCTAAATGAGCAAAGTTAAATTCCGAACCATTGCCTACATCGTTGACCTCAACGCCATCTATTAGCACCAGCGTATGATTCGCCTCTGCGCCGCGAATTCTAACTTGGGTTAATGCGCCAAGTGGCCCTGCGCGGTTTACTGACATGTTGGGTATTGTGCGCAGTAGTTGGCTGACATCGAAGTTAGCTTGGCGCGCAAAATCGTTTGTGTCGATGCTGCTGATACTACTGCCTATATTGTTGGCATTTGTAGGCAGGTGATTTGCTAGTACAAGCACCTCCTCAATTTTTGCACCATTGCTGTTGGGCACCTCATTGTCAGCGTCGGCTAATGCGCCAAAAGACTGGGTGGCAAGTAAAGTGGAAAGCAGGGTGGCGCAAAAGGCCGGGATTACTTTGCGTGGAAAGCGGGTACTACTGAACTTCATTAACTCGGTATCCTTGATTTGAATCGGCAGATTAGAGAAGTCTTCGATTTCGGTCCACGAGGATGGCTCATGATGAAGGTGAGTTGTTCTGCCTTCCCACTAGTTAGGCTATTCCTGATTGCACTTTTGGCACATTTTTTCTAGACAGAACTGGCTTAAGACTGGCATGTATTGATGAAAGGAATAGACTTGCGACCTAGTTTGTAGCCTCGGTGGCGCGGTAACCCCTAATAATTATGATCAAACGTTGCCTGTTATATAACCCGGTCTCCTCACAGTGGCGATCCTTCAGCAACCCTGTGGACATTTTGCTTGCAACAACTTTAGATGAAGTTGAGCCAGTACTTAGGGCTGTGGAGCAGCGCGTAAACGCAGAAAACTTAATCGCCGCAGGGTTTGTCAGTTATGAGGCAGCCAGTGGCTTTGATCCCTCATTAACCACCCACAAGCCGGGCAAACTGCCCTTGGTCTATTTTGGCCTGTTTGCTGATGTAGATACCTACCCACCGGAAGCGCCACCAAACCCAAGTTCTGAAGCGTGGTGTTTAGACACCGAGCATGCCAACTTTCAACAGGACATCGAAAGTATTAGAGCGCAGATTGCTGTGGGAGACGTTTATCAAATTAATCACACGTTGCGCCTACGCGGTGGTGTGGGTAACCCTTGGACGCATTTTCAAAGCATTGGCCTAGAAGCACCCCAAGGTGCCTATATAGAAACAGATAAATTTGTTATCGCCTCCGGTTCACCGGAGCTGTTTTTCCATCTCGACAATCAGCGACTCATTTCAAGACCAATGAAAGGCACAGCCCAGCGCGGGTCAAACGAAGAGGCAGATAAAGAGCAGCAAGCTTGGCTAGCCGACTCAAAAAAGAACCAAGCTGAAAATTTGATGATTACTGACATGGTCAGAAATGATCTAGGCAGGGTGGCCAAGCCAGGCAGTGTGAAAGTCAGTGAACTGTTTGCGTTAGAGCGCTACCCCACGGTGTGGCAAATGACGTCAAGTATTGAGGCAGAAACCGACGCGTCAGTGACAGAAATCTTCAAGCAATTATTTCCCGCTGCGTCTATAACCGGCGCGCCCAAGCGTGCGGCTATGTGTAGTATCGCGCAGCTAGAGAAAACCCCGCGAGAAATTTACACCGGCGCTATTGGCTATATTGCACCCAAGCGGCAAGCGCAGTTCAGTATTGCTATACGCACAACGTGGATAGATCAGGAAAGTGGTCAAGCAACCTACGGTGCAGGGGGAGGCATTGTTTGGGATTCCGTTGCGGAGGAAGAATATGCCGAAGTGCTGGCGAAGACCCGCATCTTAAATAATGTCAAGACAGCCGAAGAGTTTGCGTTGTTCGAAACATTAGGCTGGGACCCAGAAGCAGGATTTAGCTTGCTTGAGCAGCACCTGAGCCGAATGCAGAACAGCGCCAATTTCTTTGGTATTGCCTTTGTTGAGGCAGAGGCGAAATTCAATTTGGAGGCTGCTGTAACGAAGACTGAAGTTCGCGGCCCGCAACGTGTGAGGTTGACCCTGAGTGGTGCCGGTGCCTTTACCGTTGCATGCCATGGGTTTGCTGGCAGAGCGTTGGATGAGGAAATGCCGTCGATTGAGGCCAAGGGTCCGTTACAACAACGGTTACCAGAACAGCTAATAGCGCTGTGTAAGACACCTATTCAAGCGGATGATCCATTGCTGCGACACAAAACCACAGATCGAAGCGCCTATGAGCGTGCGCGCAGTGAAGTGCCAGAAGGCGTTGAGCCGATGATGTTTAATCAAGCCGGGGAGATTACAGAGTCGGACATTGCGAATATTGTTTATTGCCTTGAAGACCAGCTTTTTACTCCGCCGGTAAGTAGTGGATTGTTGCCGGGAACTATGCGAGCACAACTGCTTAATCAAGGCACTTTGGCTGAACGGGTGTTGAAAATCGACGAATTAGACAATTTACAGGCAATTTTTTTGCTCAATGACCTCAGAGGGTGGCGAAAAGCAAAGATTGCTGCGTTAGCGGATTGACAAGAATGGGTGGTGTAAGGACAATTCGCATCCCCCGATCAGCCGGTCGGGAACCGTGGCTACGTAGCTCAGCTGGTTAGAGCACAGCATTCATAATGCTGGGGTCGGTGGTTCAAGTCCACCCGTAGCTACCATTTCCTTATTTCAAGACTTCCCATAAAGCCTGAAAGCCATTGTTTTCATTGAATAAATCATAGTATTTGTGCATATTAGGATCCAGTGGAACTTTACAGGATACCCCCTCCCTTTGGGGGTATAAACGGGGGTATATCTGCCTATGTCCGGATAGATACCCCCAATTTGGGGTCGAAATGAAACTCTCTGCATCGCAGGTAAAATCAGCGAAACCTGCAGAAAAATCTTACAAGTTGTCAGATGGTAGGGGCGTTAAGTTAATAAATCGCGGTTCATGAACCCTCTTGGGCGAGATGGTGCTGAATTTGCTCAGTCATAGCTCAAATATGCTAGTCTTTTCAGGCATATTAAAGTGCGCTGAACATAAGGTATCTGCTAATGAAAAATCAAATTGTACTAATAACGTTGTTGTCTGCAATCTTGGCCGCCCCAGCGATGGCAGGGCATAACGAATCCCTAATGCCTCCAGCGAAAGCGGGACAAATTGTTGTCACTTATAAGGGTGCTTGTCCTGCTGAGGCCGTAGACGGGGCGGTAGCGAAGATTAGAGAAACGATTGCCTATGAGCAGGCAAATAGTCCCGTGGGTTACGCATCTTCTCCCGGTGTTTGGGCTGATGGAAGGATTGGCG
>QXZU01000052.1:0-439 GCA_009886205.1 K189A clade bacterium
GGCGCCTACGAACCCAACGCCATGATGAAAGCCGCGCACATGGACCCAGCCGAGTCGGTCATGGCGTCGCTAGACATTAAGGCTGAGCGAGTTTTGGCCATACACTTTGGCACCTTTGATCTATCTGATGAACCGCTAGCGGAACCGCCGCTGCTATTCAGAGAAGCGGCAGCTAAAACGGCGCTGGCTGAAGATAAAGCTTGGGTATTCGACGTCGGGGAAACGCGAGAGTTTTAGACCGGATATCGCTCAATCATAAAGAAGTTAAAGTACTCCGCCATAATCCGACGATTAAAGCACTGCATGAGGCGATCAATCTAATGCCTAGTTAGGCAACGCTTAAGTTGAGGGACAGTACTTTGAAGCGCTTTGTCTGTTTTTTATAGCCCGTGACAAGTCGCAATTTCCTTGCATGCTCAGCCAACTTTCGGGCATGCGC
>QXZU01000052.1:449-2814 GCA_009886205.1 K189A clade bacterium
GCATGCGCCCTAAAGCTTTAGAGAGCCTTAAAGCCAATTCTGGACTAATACCTCTCTGGCAGATTTCTTACATCACTACTGACTAAAGCCCGCCACTACTTTTCGCGGCAAAATGTAAACCTCTTTTACTACATCCCCGGCAACATCCAACGCTAAACCACTGGCTAAATAGGTCTTTAACCGAACAACCAAGGCAAATGCCTCATAAGTTCAAAGCGGATTGACTTGCCATGGACCCTATACCAATATTAGGTATTATTGGGCATTAATAAGGTATGAGATGGCCAAAAACACCAGCATTACCCTTGGCAAGCATTTTGATCAATTTATAAGAAGCCAAGTAGATACGGGCAGGTATGGATCCGCCAGCGAAGTTGTGCGAGCAGGCTTAAGACTGCTTGAAACAACCGAGACTAAAATCGAGACATTGCGCCGTATGCTTTTAGAGGGTGAACAGAGCGGCACAGCAGAATATAGCTATGATGCGCTTATTGATGAACTGGACGCTGAAAGCTGACCGTGAGCAAAGCTTTTGCTTTAACCAATGCTGCCAAAGCCGATCTAAAAGCCATTGCTCTTTTTACCCAAAAGCATGGGGGAAAGAACAACGAAACATTTATGTCCAACAGCTTGACGATGCATTTCATAAGCCCGCGGATACACCACTAGCAGGTAAACCTTGCGATCATATCAAGACCGGTTACAAAAAATTTCCGGTTGGCAGCCACATTATTTTCTTCACACAAAAACCCAACGCTTCCATTCAGATCGTTCGTATTCTTCACAAACGTATGGATGTTGAGCCCAACATGACAGCGCCATAACTCCGCGATAGCCGGTTGGCTATAAACCTAGCCATCAGCGAAAACGCAAAGTTGATCGGCTAGCTATACGCTGGTATTTTTTGTTTACATTCATGTGCATGATTAGGATTGTCCAAATGAAATGCCTAAGCTACGAATCAGCACGCAGCAACCTTGCCAAAACCATGGAACAGGTGTGCGATGACCACGCCCCAATTGCTATTAACCGTAAGGGTAAAGGCGCGGTTGTCATGATGTCTATGGCTGACTATCAGGCCCTTGAAGAAACTGCATACCCTCTTAGAAGTCCAAAAAAATACTCGACGATTGATAGAGCCCATTGGCGAACTTGAAGCTAACAAAGACATTGAACGGGATTTGATTGAGTGAAGCTTATCTTTGCAGAATAAGCATGGGAAGGTTATCTACACTGGCAGAAGACAGCTAGAAAAATGCTTAATCAAGTCAATACACTTATCACAGAAATTGGGCGTGCCCCGCCTAACGGTATTGGCAAGTCTTAACCGCTCAAGCATGCCCTATCTGGCTATTGGTCTCGACGAATAAATGATGAACACCGAATCGTTTATAGGATTCAACAAAACACCCTCCTCATAGCGCAATTACGCTACCACTATTGAGCGAAGCGCGCGCCGGATAAAGCGCCCAACAACCTCAAGCCAGAAGAGCAATTCGTATTCAAGCCCCTACAGTATCCCTCCGATTTTACCCTTTCCATATTGCTAGTTAACGCACGCCTAATGGGCCATGGGCCGTTTCGAAAGCAAAAGCGAAAATCAAGAAAAGCGGGTCACTAACACGCCAAACGAAAGCTACGGCATATTCTTCTGCCCTCTGGAGTGACCAAACGCATCCCCCAAACCCATAGGCGCGCCCTTCCTCTACAGGTATAGTCTGGGTGAGAGAAAACACATTCGATGCCATCTAAAAGCGCCGTTCAAACTCATCAATTCACCCCTTTCAAGCTGAGTTCAATCTTTGCTTATATAGGGTTTATTGCGGTTTGAGCCGGCTGCTCTATGCGCGCATTGAAGACCGAGGAGATTTAACAAATGCCCATACTTCCCAGCACCATTCACACCGGTAGCGCTGAATTTAAGGCCAATAAAGATGCCATGGGCGTCCTTGTTGCAGACCTTGCAATTAAGGTGGCTGAAACTAAAAAAGGTGGCGGTGAAAAGTACCAACAGCGCCATGTGGCTCGGGGCAAATTGCTGCCTAGAGACCGCGTTAAGCACTTGCTGGACCCAGGCAGTCCGTTTTTGGAGCTGTCGCAGTTGGCTGCGCTGGATATTTACCCTGAAGAGGTACCGTGCGCTGGCATCATCACTGGCATTGGCCGTGTTGAGGGTCAGGAATGTATTATTGTGGTGAATGACGCCACAGTTAAAGGGGGCAGCTACTATCCGCTAACGGTTAAAAAACACCTGCGCGCTCAGGCCATTGCCGCACAGAATAATCTGCCGTGCATCTACTTAGTGGATTCCGGCGGTGCCAACCTGCCCCTACAGGACGATATTTTTCCTGACAGCAATCACTTT
>QXZU01000052.1:2824-4620 GCA_009886205.1 K189A clade bacterium
GCGGTTATGGGTTCTTGTACTGCTGGCGGAGCTTACGTTCCGGCCATGGCGGATGAAGCGATTATTGTTAAAAACCAAGGCACCATTTTTCTTGCGGGCCCGCCGTTGGTTAAAGCGGCTACTGGCGAAATTGTTGGGGCTGAAGAACTGGGCGGTGCTGACTTGCACTCGCGTACTTCTGGCGTTACAGATCATTACGCACAAAACGACGAACACGCGTTGCAGTTGGTACGCCAATCTATTAGGAATTTGAACCGCACTAAACCTACTACGGTTGATTTACGCGAACCTGTTGCGCCCGCCTACGACCCTAAAGAGATCTACGGCATTGTGCCCTGCGACGCGCGCCAGCCTTATGACGTGCGCGATGTGATTGCGCGCATTGTCGACAACTCTGAGTTCGACGAATTCAAAGCTTTGTTTGGTACCACGTTAGTCACAGGCTTTGCGCGCATCTACGGCTACCCTGTTGGCATTGTCGCTAACAACGGCATTCTGTTTGGCGAGTCCGCTGTGAAAGGTGCGCACTTTATTGAGCTGTGCGCGCAACGCAAAATCCCCTTAGTGTTTTTGCAAAACATTGCGGGCTTCATGGTTGGCCAACAATACGAAGCAGGCGGTATTGCCAAACACGGGGCTAAAATGGTCACCGCTGTGGCTTGCGCGCAGGTGCCTAAGTTCACGGTGGTTATTGGCGGCTCTTTTGGCGCTGGCAACTACGGCATGTGCGGGCGCGCTTACGACCCCCGCTTTCTGTTTATGTGGCCCAACGCGCGCATTTCTGTCATGGGCGGCGAACAGGCAGCCAGTGTATTGGCTCAGCTCAAACGAGATCAATTAGAGGGGCAAGGTGAAGAGTGGTCTATGGAGGATGAAGCGACATTCAAACAACCGGTACTAGACACCTACGACCAACAAGGTCACCCCTACTACGCATCAGCAAGACTTTGGGACGACGGCATTATTGACCCTGCTGACACCCGCATGGTGCTTGGCCTTGGCATATCCGCCTCTCTCAACCGCCCAATAGATTCAACACGCTTCGGCGTGTTTAGGATGTAATCCAATGATCAGCAAAATACTTATCGCAAACCGTGGCGAAATTGCCTGTCGCATTATTCGCACCGTGAAAAAGCTCGGCTTATCTAGTGTTGCCGTCTATTCAAATGCGGATGCCAACGCCTTACACGTAAGCATGGCAGATGAGGCCGTGCACATTGGCGAATCCATGGCCAACGCCTCTTACTTGGATTACAACAAAGTCATTCAAGCAGCCCTTGCAACGGGCGCAGACGCCATTCATCCGGGCTATGGTTTCCTCAGCGAAAATGCTGGGTTTGCCAAAGCCTGTAGTGACAACGGCCTAAATTTTATTGGGCCACCTGTAGCGTCTATTGAAGCCATGGGCTCTAAATCTGCCGCCAAAGAGATTATGCAGTCCGCTGGCGTACCTCTTTTGTCTGGCTACCATGGCGACAACCAAGACCCAGAATTTTTGCAGCAAGAGGCGGCAAAGATCGGCTATCCGGTGCTGCTTAAAGCCGCCGCTGGCGGTGGCGGTAAAGGCATGCGTATTGTGGAAAGCGCTGACGTGTTCGATGAGGCATTAGCCGCTGCCCAGCGCGAAGCCACTAACGCTTTTGGCGATCAGTTGATGCTGGTAGAAAAATATTTACTCAAGCCACGACATATTGAGATACAAGTTTTTTGTGATCAGCTGGGTAATGGGGTTTATCTCAACGAGCGCGACTGCTCCATTCAGCGTCGTCACCAGAAAATTATTGAAGAAGCACCTG
>QXZU01000053.1 GCA_009886205.1 K189A clade bacterium
AGCGGGAGAATAATAACAATGGATCAACTACAACAATTAGCGCAATCAATCATACAGTGGAGTGCGTTACTCCTTTTGTTTTTGTTAGGCGTTGGGATGCTATGGATATTTGTTTTATATCTGGTAGATAAGACGCAAAAAATACACACCATTCGCCGCAATTATCCGGTTATTGGACGTTTGCGCTATTTGTTTGAACATTTTGGTGAGTTTTTCCGCCAATACTTTTTTGCGATGGATCGAGAAGAACTGCCGTTCAACAGAGCCGAACGTTCGTGGGTTTACCGTGCAGCTAAAAACGTAGACACGACTATTGCCTTCGGTTCTACCCGCCCGTTAGATCAGCCGGGCGATGTAATCTTTCTTAACAGCGCCTTTCCTGTGCTTTCTCAAGACAGCGCCGATGCCGGGGCAATTACATTAGGGCAGGGGAGTTGTAAGCAACCCTATACCACCAGTTCGGTGATCAATATTTCTGGCATGAGTTATGGCGCAATTTCCAAACCTGCTGTGCGCGCATTGTCTAAGGGTGCCGCTGCTGCCGGTATTTGGATGAACACTGGCGAAGGTGGACTTTCGCCCTATCACTTAGAAGGCGGCTGTGATCTTGTGTTTCAAATAGGCACTGCCAAATACGGTGTTCGCACAGCTGAAGGCGTGTTAGACCCAGTAAAGTTAGCGGCGGTTGCCGCCCACCCTCAAGTGAAAATGTTTGAGATAAAAATGAGTCAGGGGGCTAAGCCAGGTAAGGGCGGCATTTTGCCCGGCGGTAAAGTAACGGCCAAAATTGCTGAAATTAGAGGTATAGATGCGGGCGAAGACTCTATCAGTCCAAATGGTCACGAAGATATAAAGTCGGTAAACGACTTGCTCGACATGATTGAAAACGTTCGCGAGATTACCGGTAAGCCGGTTGGATTCAAAATAGTTGTTGGTCAAATAGATTTCTTCAACGATTTGTTTGATGAAATTAATCGACGTGGCGTGCTCAGTGCGCCTGACTTTATTACCTTGGATAGCGCCGATGGCGGTACCGGCGCAGCACCTCAGCCTCTTATGGATTACGTTGGTTTGGCGCTGCGTGAAAGTTTGCCGATGATTGTTGATAAGTTAGTTGAGTATGGTTTGCGCGATAGAGTTAAAGTGATTGCCTCTGGCAAGCTTATTACGCCTGGAAAGGTTGCATGGGCATTGGCTTGCGGCGCCGACATTGTTACTTCGGCTCGAGGTTTTATGTTCGCTTTGGGTTGCATTCAAGCGCTTCAGTGCAACAAGAATACTTGCCCTACAGGTATTACCACGCACCAAAAAGAGCTGCAGCGTGGCCTAGTGCCAGCGGAAAAATCCTTGCGAGTGGCGAGCTTTGCAGAGCAGATTGTTTACGACGTTGGTGTTATTGCGCACTCCTGTGGGGTTTCTCAACCGCGCGAACTAGAGCGTCATCATGTACGCATTATAGAGTCTGGTGGCCTCTCTGTATCTCTGGCAGAGCAGTATCCAACACCAGTGGTTAGCCAAAAAATAAAACTACCCTCGTCAGACTAGGTCGGGTGGCATTTACTCAAAAACTAATAGGCTAGTTTTCTAGCAGTAGTTTTCTAAACGTAGTTTTCAGAATTAGATTTTTACAGGTAGGTTTTTAAGGATGGGTTTTACGAGTTAAAGAGGGGCTGAGCAATGATAAGCATAATTATGGGTCAGGTTTTGGCGATCAGCGGAGTGGCTGTGGTGGGTTTGTTGCTGCAACGCTTGCTGCGTATTGAACTGACCTTGGCTTGCTTGTTGGTAGGATTCGTTGCTGGGTTAGGTTTGGAATATACAGATTTTGATACCGGGATAAGAGCCAGTAACTTACACGATCTAGTGTTTTTTGTGATCCTGCCGGTACTCATCTTTGAAGCAGCTTGGGAACTTAAGCCGGTCTTACTAAAAAAGTGGCTGCTGCCCATTTTGCTAATGGCCACGTTGGGTGTGTTGTTGTGTACATTCATCACCGCTGGATTGATCTACTTAGGTATTGGTCACGCCGAGGGCTTTCCTTGGATGGCTGCACTTTTGACCGGTGCCATTCTGGCGGCCACAGACCCCGTAGCGGTTATTGCGCAATTACGCAGCGCTAATGTATCTGGGGATCTCACCACAATATTCGAGGGCGAAAGTCTTTTTAACGACGCTACTGCCGTGGTGCTGTTCAGTATTGTCATTGGTTTGGCTACCAATAGCGTGGACGCTGGCGACAGTTATTTTGCTTTCTTCTCATTGGTCGCCGTTGGTGGCTTAGTGTTTGGCGCCATTGCTGGATTGGTAGTCAGCGCTGTTGTTTTGCTGGTGGGTTCATCCGTAGCCAGCCGCTTTATATTAGTTTTTTCCGCCTTTGCGAGTTTCTTTGTGGCAGAACACGTGTTGCACATTTCAGGCATCTTAGCCGTGATGATGACCGCCATTGTCGCCCGCTTTACATTGCGAGAAGTGGAAGCCACCGTGGCTGAGGGTATTGCCGGTACATGGGAATGGTTGGGTTTATACTTTAATAGTGTTTTGTTCGCCATTATGGGGCTCGTGATTACCTTGGCCATGTTCCGTGACCAGTGGCTGGCCATGCTGGTGGCCATTGCAGCAGCGATTATTGCTCGAGTAGTTGCCGTAGGTGTCAGTTGTTTGTGCGCCCGCCCTCTCAGCACGCCTATTTCATTGGCGTGGCAGGGGTTGTTGGTTTGGGGCGGTTTGCGCGGTGCCATTGCCATTGCGTTGGTGCTGTCCCTACCTACAAGTTTGGCTTACTGGTGGACAATTCAGTCAATGGTCTTTGGCGTGGTGCTGTTCAGCCTACTGGTACAAGGTACGACTAATCCGTACCTGATTGCGCGAGTTGTTGGGGTGCCGCCAACGGCCCTGCCAACAAACGCTGAGACTGAATAAAACGCCTAGTCGATTTAGTCTAGTGTGATTGCCAAGGTTCTGAAGCCAGCTGCCTCGATCGCCGCTTTAACTGGCGCAGAACTGTCTGGGCATAGGGCTATCATTGATCCGCCGCCACCGCCGCCAGTAAGTTTTGCACCCACCGCGCCATTTTGTCGCGCAACGTGAATCATCTCTTCTAGCTCAGGGGTGGAGAGTTGTAATGCGTTGAGGTAGCCATGGCACAAATTCATCAGTTCGCCTAACTCATTCAATTGACCGCTTTTTACGGCATCGCTAGCGGACATGGTGAGGTGACCAATCTGATCAAATATCGTCTCGTAGCGCTCTGGGTATTGTTGCCATGAAGCTCTGACTCTGGCCACAGTATCTGCGGTCAGGCTTTCTTTACCTGTCATACCAATAACCAACTCTAGTGGTTGGCCAAGTTTTACAGTGCTGAATAAGGGTTGTTCGTCGCGGCGTTGGTAGTACAGGGGCGAGCCATACGTTGCCACGGTATTGTCCACGCCGGAAGGTGTGCCGTGCGCTGCTTTTTCGCATTCAAAAGCCAGTTCATTAATGCGTCCATCGTTTAGGCCTAGCTTATAGGCGTGGTCGATGGCGCGGATAATGGCCACAGCTAGTGCAGAACTTCCGCCAAGTCCCATTGCTCTGGGAATGTGTGGGAAAACCTCTATGGTCATGTTCTCTTTGTCGAGGCCAAGTTGCTCTAACATTTGCGCAATGATGCCGGTAAAGCCTGGGTTAGTGACGCGGACTTTTTGTTCCACGCCCCAACGTGGAATCACTACATTGATGCCGTCGCCACCTTTGCGAATGGCGGCTTCCACTGCCAACGGAATGGGTAGGGCGATTGCCGGTCTGCCATAAACTACAGCGTGTTCGCCAAGCAAAATGATCTTACCGCAGGCGGCTTGGCGCTCAGCAACGTCAGGTTGGACAATTTTGCGCGCTAGATTTTTAGCAATCTCTTGTGCTTTCCAGACTTTGATTTCGCCGGACTCAATAAGACCCTCTACCACGGTCTCGAAGTGTTCGTCTGAAACGCCAGCAGAACTGGCCACGCTGCGGGCATGTAAGTTCATATGGTTTTGCTGGATGCCGTCGGTGGACAGCGAGCGTAGGGCGGCAAAGTTTTGCGCCAAGCCAATAGCCGCCATAATGCCTGCCAGTTCAGAGGCGTTGGGTGACCCCAGCAGTCTGTGGTTAATTCTAACGCTAGGGTTGGTTTCTAATGACCCACCCACCGTGCCCACCTTCATTGGGATGGCAATTTCACCCACTAAATAGCCCGGCTCGTCTTTGCGCCAAACGGTTAATGCTTTATAGCGACCGCTTGCTGCGGCATAAGCGTGTGCTGCGGCCTCAATGGCGCGCCAGTCGTTGCCTGTGGCAATGGCCACAGCGTCCACGCCGTTCATAATGCCTTTGTTATGGGTTGCCGCACGGTAGGGGTCAGCCAGTGCTAGGTCGTTAGCAAGCACTATGCCGTCTCTGACCTCTTCACCGGTGTAGCCTTTACCTTCCAAGTTTTGGATGGGTATGCGTACCTTGGCGCGCGCTACAGCGCGATCTGTAAGGTTGGACAAAATGCGTAAGAAAACTTTGCCGCCCGTAAGGGTTTCAGCCAGTGAGGCAACGCCCTCGCACATGGTGTTAACCAAGTTAGCGCCCATGGCGTCTCGAGTATCTACTAGCAGGTGCATGACTACCATTAGGCGACCGTCGTGTTCTGCCTTGTAGTCAAATACTTCTATATCCAGTGCGCCGCCGCCTCGCGCCACCATTTTCGGGTGCAAGCTATTAGCCAGCGCTAATATTTCTTCTTTGTTTTCTAGTAACACAGCTTTAGCCGCTTCCGGGTCGCCATCGAGGACTACCTGTACTTGGCCAATGAGTATGGGGGTGACCTCTTCGGCAACAAATCCACCGCCCAGGCGTGCCAAGCGCGCTGCGCCGGACAAGCCCGCAACAATAGAAGGCTCTTCTACCACTAGCGGTATGACGTAGTCGCGATTGTTAATGAGGAAGTTCAGCGCAACGCCCATAGGCAGGCCAAAGACACCGACGACATTTTCAATCATCTTATCTGCAACGTTAAGTTGCACTTGGTGACTGCCTGTTGTGAGTTGCTGTACATCTTCTTGGGAGAGCAGGCCGCGCTGGTGCAGGGCTGCAATGCGTTGATTGATGTTTAAGCGGAAAAAATTTGGAATCCGAGAAGATCCCTGTTGGTCTTGTTCAGTCTTTGACTGTGATGCCATGTTCGGCCATCTCCAAATCTAGTAACAAAAAATTCTGATCCGACACCTTACTGCGAAATTTTTCTAGTGCGTCTTTATCTTGGCTCAGCGCAATGCCGATATCGCCTCCACCTGCACCACAAGGTTTATAGGTGAGGCCGCTTGAGGCCGCCAGTTTAACCAAGCTGAGGTGCTCTGTGGTAAAAATATTCAGCTTTGCGCTTTGATCTAGCGCAAAAAGTGCTTTTTGATAGTGCATGAGCAGCTCATCTTTGATGGGTTGCTCGCACAACAGGCTACTCAGCGCAGATAGATCGTCAAGCAGGCCAGATTCATCTGTTTGTCGCCATGTATCAAAGCGCGTTATGTGGTCTGCGGTTTTAGCACTTTTACCTGTCCACACCAGCTGCCAATGCAGATCTTCTGGCCATTGCAAGGGTTGGGCGACGCCGTTTTGATAGCTTATTACGCCGCCGAACCATGACGAGGCAACGTCTAAACCACTGCCTTTGCCGTTTTGCCAGGCGCGATGAATGAGCTGTGCTTCAGCAAGAGAGGGAACTTTACCCAGTAACTGGCATAGTCCCGCATAGGTGGCATTGCATACTGCGGCTGAGGAGCCCAAACCCAATTTGTGGCCAGCAGAAAAAAAGTCAGAGCTGTCTGTATGTAGGTGCATGCCACCGCATAAGTCGCTGAGTTGAGTGATACCCCAATGCTGCAATATGGCCGTGGTGAATCCGGTGGTAGGGCCGGTGGGTAATGTTTCGCCTTCCTTGTTGACGCTGACGCTGGGGCTGTCGAAGCCAGCGCTGCTGAAGTGCCAGGTATGGTCACTGTGCGTCTCTATGCTGACTTGAGCCGTAGCACTCACTGCCATAATGGCTGCCGGTGCGCCTGCCAGTACCGCATACTCGCCCCAAAGAACTGCTTTGCCCGGTGCAGTAAATATCACTGGTCGATAATCTGTGCGCCTTCGCCCAGTCCACAGTCAATAATTTCTAGCACGCCTGGCACTTGCGCCAGTGCGGCGCTGACGGCGGGGCGACTTTCGGCTGTGCACACGGCCTTAATTTGCGGCCCTGCATCTACGGTGAAAAACACCTGATGGCCTTGGTCGCGTAATATGCGGATGCAATCCATGCAGGCAATACTCGCTGGCGTCCAGTAACTCAATGTTGGGTTGCTGGTCAGCATTAGGCTGTGCATTTTTAAACAGCTCAGTTCGGCAACTTGGGCCAGTTGGGTGAAATCGCGCAAACTGATTGCTTGAGCTGCCGAGCTATAGTCCTCTGCGGCACCTCTTAGCCAAGCATTATAAAAGGGTGAGGTTTGCTTGGAGCGTTGCATACCCTGAGTAGAGTTCACCGCTTTTGCTGCTCTGCTGGTCACAGCAACGACTACTTCTAATGGCCAATGACTACTGGGGGCAAGGCGCATGGCTTCCCATTGCGGGGGCACTAATGCCACAAACCCACCGTGAATTGAGCGAGCTGCGCTTGCAGACCCTTGGCGTGCCCAGTTTGATCGCATCTCCTCATTTAGACCTAGGTCGCAATGAGCGTTAACGGCAGTGATGAGAGCCGCAAAACCAGATGCAGAAGAGGCGAGGCCTGCACTGGTTGGAAAGTTGTTATCGCTATTGATGATCAGGCTGGGTACCTCAAATTCACTCCGAAGAGTCTGCAGCCAGCGTTCTATCTTTGCGTCCGCAATCTGTTCACCGTTAAGGTGAAACGCGTCTTTTTTGCCTTCCTGTATCTGTGTTGTAGTGGTCAAATTTGACAAGGTAATAGACAGATTGGGCGTAGCAGGCAGGTTGCCGGGCTTGCTTTGTTTGCCCCAGTATTTCACTAGGGCAATGTTTGGGTGCGCTTGGGCTGTAGTTGTATTTTGCATAGCGGCGCAATGTTACCTCATATCTTCCGGTGGGAGCAGTTCGCTTGGGCTGGAGGCAAAATTTTCAGGTAAGCGTGCGCTGAGTGGCCAACGCATAGGACCTAAGTTCGCGTCATCTTGGAAAGACCAAAAGACCAAAAGGCCAAAATGCCAAAAGGCAAAAGAGGCAAAGAGGCAAAAAAATAGACTATAAATCAGCGACTTACAGTCTATCTTTCGGCAAGTTAAGCCCCGCATTGCGGCGCGCCTGAGCGCGCTAGATGAGGGCCGGCTGGAGGCTAAACAAGTGCTACATATAAGCGGGCGGGGGTGTAAAACCAAACCCTGCCAATTCCAGTTTTTGCGCTACACCGATGGTGATTAAGTCACCCAGCTCCGGTCCAACGATTTGTACGCCAATGGGCAACCCATCTTTATTCAGCCCCGTGGGGATAACCGTAGAGGGTAGGAAGGAGACCCCAGTAAGCCCAGCCCAGAACACTTGCTCAAAGTAGGGACGCTCTTGGTTGTCTACTTGCAGCGTGCGTTCGGCAAAGGGTCGTTGGTCGTGTTTGAAGGCGGGCGTTGCCATCATAGGTGTGAGCAAAATATCGTATTTGCCGAAGAACTCGTGCCAGACCCAGCGCAGTTTGTGCCGGGCTTCATTAGCCTCACCCCATTGCTTAAAGCTTGAAACTTGAGCGCGCAATACTTTTGAGCTTTCGCGGTCGTCATTTGGGTCTAAGTCTTTCACGTACTTAAGCAAATTCTCATAGTCCGCGTCCGACATGCGCATAGCCATAGTTGAATGCAGTAGCTTGCGGTAAACGTCTTCTACATGTGCAGCGGAAAAATCAGGGCGCGCATCTTCATCGATAGTGGCGCCTTCATCTCTTAATGCTTGAGCCACTAAATCCACTCTCGCTTCAACCTCTCGGCTGACCGGTGCAGAGGCCTCGTTTTTCCAAACGCCAACTTTAAGGTCGCTCAGCGGCCGGTTGCCTAACTCTGGCAAGTCCAGCTTAAAGCCACGTGCGGCTATCTCATCGGGTCCGGCCATCACTCTTACTGCGGTCTCCAGATCAAATGCAGATCTGGCTAAAGGTCCGATCACAGAAATGTCTGACCCAGCGCGGCTGTCTCCAGGGGGCGCATGACCACGCATCCAGAGTAAATTATGGGTGGGCTTATGGCCAAATACGCCGCAGAAGTGCGCGGGGTTACGAATGGAACCGCCAATATCTGACCCTGTTTCCAAACCTGTTAAACCAGCAGCCAGGGCAGCTGCGGAACCGCCAGAAGAGCCGCCAGGAATACGCTCATGGTCATAAGGATTGTTAGTTGTGCCGTAAATTTCGTTGTAGCTTTGAAAGTCAGCCAAAGACAACGGCACATTGGTCTTGCCAAATAATGTGACACCAGCTTGCTTGAGTTTTTTAACCGATTCCGCATCCTCATTTGGCACATTGTCTGCCCAAGCCGGATTGCCCCAAGTGGTGGGCGTGCCCGCAACGTTATAGGATTCCTTCACTGTCATCGGCACGCCGTGAAGAGGGCCACAAGATTCACCCCGAGCCATCTTGGCGTCCGCTGCCTCAGCATCTTTCAACGCCTCCTCGCGGATATCCACAATGATCGCATTGAGGTCACCATTGTATTGGTCTACACGACCTAAATAGTGGTTGAGCAGTTCGACTGCTGAAATTTCTTTGTTTTGTATTTTTGCGGCCAACTGCGTTGCCGAAAGAAATGCGAGCTCGCTCATGGTGCTTTCCTCCCCAAAAAGTGCCAATAAGTTTTAAAAGTCAGCTTGGACTGTGCAGGGTTAGGGGGAGATTTTCAAGGCGCGGAATATTCAGGTAGGTCGGAACATGGTTTGGGGCGGCTGGGCCGGTAGTTGTGCGCAACGCTAAGAATGTTCTGCGAGCTGGAGGTCTTAGCCAGTGATAGTTTTACTCTGTGCTTTGAATGCGCAGTTTCTCCATCCAGATTTGGATGTGTTTTCTGGCTGGGGGTATATCTAGCCCGATCAGTGCAACGCCCAATGGCAGCATCCAAAATCCGAGTACCGGCAAGAATCCAAACACACCGCCTACCATGCAAAGTAGCCCGACAATGCTGCGAATGCCTGGCGGCAATTTGTCTTGACCAAATTTCAACACCCGGTAACAAATACCCGCAATGCGTGTTTTCAGTGCAGGTGTTTGTTCAGCCACTTTATTTATTCAGTTAAACGTTTGTTAAACGCTTGTTAAACATAGGTCGGTGCATCACTGGGTGCATCGTGGTCGCCCGGATGAGCGCGTCGGGCGAGCGTTGGGTCGATGGAGCGGTATTTATAAACACCTTCATCATTTAACTCTCGTTCAATTCGATTGCGGTGCATAAGTAAGTGCACGTGGGCAATGGCCTCACCCAGCGCCATCATCATTTGCGGTGGTCCGAGTTCTCTGGAAAACAAAACCGGCAGCAATTCTTTCGCATCCTTCGGTTCAATACAGGCCTCTTCGATGGCCAGCATTCTGTCGTCGTGGTGGCTGATCAAATCTCGCAGCCGTGCCTTAACACCATAAAACGGCAGGTTGTGAGCGGGCAATACAAAGGTATCGTCTGGGATTACTTTAAGGAAATGATCGTGTGAAGTCATCCAATTGTGCATGGGGTTGGCATTGGGCTCGGACGGATGAACGCTGACGTTTGAGGTGATGATGGGCAAGATTTGATCGCCGGAAATCAGCACTTTTAGGGCTGGGCAGTATAAGCACGCGTGCTCTGGTGAATGCCCAGAACCCACTACAATGCGCCAGTCGTTGTTGCCGATGGTAAGCACTTGGCCGTCTTCTAGGCGTTCAAAGCCGCCACTCATGGTCGGCATGTTCATGCCTTCGGCGGCACGCGTGGACCACATTTTTTCAATTTGTTCCATGTAGTCGTCGGGCATGCCAGCTTGCTTATAAAATTTCTTGCCAATCCAATTGTTGTGGCTGAAGCCGCCGCTGCTGGAAAATGCGCGAGCTTGATAGTACTCGCCGCAGGTCATATAAAGCGGGCACTGAAATTTGTTGGTGATCATCAGCGACTGACCAATATGATCAGGGTGCATGTGGGTGCAGATGACGCCGATGACGGGCTTACCTTGCAGCTCGTCAGCAAAGATTTTTTCCCACAAGGTTTTGGTTTGATCGTTACTAAGTCCGGTGTCCACAACCCACCAGCCTTCGACATCTTCAAGCAAGTAAAGGTTGATGAAGCCCAAGGAGCCGGGCATTGGCATGGCCAACCAGCGTACGCCGGGGGCGACTTCCATGGTTGTGCCAGCGTCGGGTCTCTCGGTAAGCGGATAAGTTATTTCTGTATGTTCTTTTTGGTTTTCTATATTCATAACCTCAAAGTATAGCCTGTAGTGGTCTAAGCTGCCTTATCTGCGTAAGCGGAATCTGTAAAACCGAACTAAAACTTAAGACACTGTTATCTGGAGGCTGGCTTCTCTGAATCTCAAGCAAACCTGAAGTACGTTCATCCATGCTGTTGAACAACAGCGAATATGCTAGTTTCTTTAAGCGCGGGGGCATCGACTTTTAGCAAAAAGGGCGGTGCGACGGAGTAGGGATTCAGTGAGCCGGGGACTTAAGTGAAGCAAATATTAGACGGCATTACGGTAGTAGAAGTGGGTAACGGGCCCCTATCTGGCATGGTGGGTATGGTTCTGGCAGATTTCGGTGCGCAAGTAGTTTGGTTTGAATATGGGCAATCTGAGCGTGAATATCGGGTGTGGCATCGTGGCAAGCTGCGTGTAAGCGTGAATCTGGCTGTGGCAGCGGGCAGTGCTTGTGAGGATGCCGCCAAGATACGCCAGCATATTTTGGCTTCTGCCGATGTATTTCTAACAGATCTATCTGCTGCCGCTTTGGTACAACTGGGCCTGAATTGGTCGAGTTTAGAACCCTTACGCCCGGACTTGATTCAAGGCCAGATCAGCGGCTTTGGTGAAGACAATAAATACAGTCATCTGGCTGCCAATGGTGAAAGTTTAGCGGCAGATGAATCTTTAGTGGCCGCTGCCATTGGTCGCATGATGGTTTTTGAAGGCGTGGCGGAGCGCCCGGGGCCCGTTTACCCAGCGCTTAAAGTGGGTACTCATGGCGCCAGCCAAGCCATGCTTGCGGGCATTTTGGCCCAGCTATTTAGTCGAACTGAGAACGGTCACGGGCAGTTACTGCGCAGCAATATGCTCCGCGCCCTTACCGCTTATGACCTTGTGGGCCTGGGTGCAAGCCAAGTAGACCCCTCGCCGGTGCCAGATACAGACCCCCATGCTGTGTTGCCCATGCTCAATTATCAGCCTGTGCAATGTGCCGACGGGCGCTGGTTGCAACTGGGGAATTTGTTGCCTCACCTGCAAGCTAACTTTCTCAAAGCTGCGGGCCTTGAGGATGTGCTTGAAGAGGTGCGGTTACTCGAAGAGCCTTTCAGCGAAGCTGTGATTGAAGACTTTAGGCGACGTATTTGTCTGCAAATGCAGACCCGCACTCAGCAGCAATGGATGGATCTTTTCTTAGCCGATGGCGGTGTTGCAGGTCACCCCTATCAAAGCACTCAAGAGGCGTTATTAGATGCAGACATAGTGGCTAACGGCCACAGTGATGCAACAGGTGGCGTAACTCAGCTTGGTCTTTTGGGTGATTTCACCGCAACGCCGGGGCAGGTCGCTGGCGCGCCTGAAGTCATTTCTATGGCCGCTCTTGCGCTTAAGAATTTGCCTAATGTGGCGCATCTTGAAGCATCTAAGACCGAAGCAACATTGCCTTTGGCTGGCGTGACCATAGTGGAAGCCGCGGCTATTATCGCCTCGCCTTTTGGCGCCAGCATGTTGGCGGACCTTGGTGCTCGGGTGATCAAGATAGAACCCATAGAAGGTGATCCCTTTCGTGTCATGGCCTTCGGCTTGGGTGCAGCTCGGTGTAATACGGACAAAGAGAGTATTGCCCTGAACCTGAAATCGGCAGAGGGACAAAAAATAGCCCAATCGCTGATCGCCAAGGCGGACTTGTTTATTCACAACTACCGGCCAGGCGTGCCAGAGCGTTTGGGACTAGATTACGCAAGTTTGTCCGAACGCAATCCCCAGCTCGTATACATGTCTGTGAATGGCTACGGTCCTAATGGACCTGGTGTACTGCGCCCGTCTACGCATCCAATACCGGGCGCGGCGCTAGGGGGCGTGCTTTATCAATTTGGTCAGTTGCCTAGCCAGCTGCAAGCCTACCCTGAGTTACTTGAGACCAGCCGGCGTTTATTTCGCGCCAATGAGGTCAACCCAGATCCAAATACGTCTTTTGTGGTGGCCAGCGCCGCCACTATGGGTCTGCTCGCGGCGCGTAGGCTGGGCAAGGGTCAGATTGTTTATCTAGACATGTTCGGCGCCAATGCTTACGCGAATTTTGACGATTTTTTGTTGCAGGCGGAGGCCAGTTGCAGGGTGGCATTGGATACAGATTATTTAGGTAAAGGGCCTTATCATCAACTTTACCCCTGTAAAGAGGGCTGGCTTTTTGTGGGTCTAAGCAGCGAAGCAGAGCAGCAGCAATTCCATGAGGTGGTGGGCGATTTTGCAGATTTAATGAATTTATCGTCTCAAGCGTGGGAGCAATTGCTGCTGCCGCTAGGCCTGGGGTGCATTCAAGCAGATGGCCCTACACCGGGTGCGCGCATTCAAGCTGAGCATTTTGTTGCCAGTGAGTTAGCTGTGCAGTTCACCCACCCTTTGCACGGGTCAGGGTTACGGCATGGTGCTATGTCTGAATGGCCTCAGTTGCAGCGCACTTTGCAAGGACCGTGTGAAGCAGGGGACAGTACCGATGCGCTAATGAGCGAATTGGGTTTTACCGGCCCTGAAATTGTTCAGTTGAGAACAAGTGGCGCTATTCATTAGAATGGGCAATGACTGTCTATGGCCTTGGATTGAATGGAACTGGTGCTTTAGGGGGAGTAAGATCTGGGCCTTAGCAAATTTAATGTGGATCTTAAGAGGTCTAAATGAGTGATTTACAACGCCCTAGCGATTTTTTCTCGCCGACTGAAATAACCTACCTGCGTGCAGTATCCAGCTGGCGCAGCACCTTAGCGATTGTGCATTGCTGGGGTGTAATTTTCGGTGCTTGGGTTGTGGCCAGTATTTGGACAAACCCTCTCACGGTTATTTTGGCCATTATGATTATTGGCGCTCGGCAGTTGGGTCTATTTGTTCTTACACATGACGGTGCCCATGGTGCGTTGTATGCCAACCGTAAGGTCAATGACTGGGTTTGTGAGTGGATTCTTAATCGACCGTTTACTGATGAAAAAATTGATACCTATCGCAAGTACCATGTAAAACACCACGTGAATACTCAGCAAGAAGACGATCCAGATCTTGCGCTGTCAAAACCTTTTCCAATTTCTAAATCTTCATTTCGCCGCAAAGTCATTCGCGACCTCACTGGGCAGACCGGTTGGGATCAATATGGGCGTATCGTCCGCGCTGCGTTTAAGGGCGACACGCTTAGTCAGCGCCTAGCAAACGCGTGGCGCAGAATTGGCCCCAACGTGGTGATCAATTTGCTGTTCTTGGCGGGCTTCGCAGCCGCAGGGGTTTGGTACATGTACTTTCTGTTGTGGTGGGTGCCCGCGTTAACTTGGAACCGCTTTGTAGTGCGCCTTAGAAATATTGGTGAGCACGCGGTGGTGCCAGACAATGATGATCGCCTGCGCAATACTCGAACGACTATTGCCAGTTGGTGGGAGCGGGCGCTGATAGCACCCTACAACGTGCAGTATCATTTAGAGCACCACTTGGTGGTTAACTGCCCTCATTACAAACTCAAAGATGCGCACAAAATGCTCATCGAAAAAGGCTATGAGGATCAGATGGAAATTCAGAAAGGCTACAAGGCGATCTTGGCGCTAGCGGTGCCCTCCTAAAAAAAGCTAAAAGAGATTCAGCAGAAAACTGCTGCAGAACAAGATGATTCGCTAACAGATTTTTAACAGCAGTATTTCCTCAGCGCGTATAAGTTGGCACATATAAAGCAAAGTCTGCGCTTATCCTAAAAAGAAAGGCAGTGTGGATCTTATCCAGACTGCCCATTCCCCCGCTTTAACAGCCAGCTACGCCCTTAAGTCTTTTTTGCTCTCTGAGCATTAATAAACTCAATCAAAGTCAGCGTT
>QXZU01000054.1:0-5190 GCA_009886205.1 K189A clade bacterium
CACCTTTCACCTTTCACCTTTCACCTTTCACCTTTCACCTAGCACTTTTCACGATTTGGGGATGTTAGAGCATTGATTTAACATTCTTCTTCATGCGGACCAGTACTTTTCAATATCACTCCGAACCCCCAACCAATGCGGCCTAGTAGCCATCAATATAGACCTTGTACCGTTAATCCGCCCTAGGGCAACGGTCATCCATTTGTTTTGTTATGAACATTTATCAGTGCTGCAATGCAGGAAAGTGATGGGAGGGTCGCAATGAGCATGTTAAGCAAACTCTTGGTGGACAAGAATTTCTCGCTCGCCAAGTGGGAGGCTACCCGGGCGATGGGCAGAACCAATTATATTATTCGCTACGGCGTTTGGGGTTGGGGGTTGTCGATGTTTTTTGCGATGACTCTGCTTTTCCGTTTCCAAGCTGCAAATTACGATTTGGCCTGCATGACTTTTTCATGGTCTACGGTTTGCATCAATGCAGTGATTTTTAGTGTGGCAGGCTACTTCATGGGCAGTGGTATGTGGGTTGCTAACGAAGGGTCTCGCCGGGGCAGCCCCTAGCGAGTTTTTCAGTCACTTTCAGGTAAGGACGTTCAAAGACTTTCTTGAAAGTCCTAGAACATCCTAGAACAGCCTTGAACGTCCTCGAAAGGCCAGCGGCTTATAACTCGCCTTTGATCTGCTGCATCACAATTGAGAAATCTTTGCCGGTTAATCCTGCATTATCTAAATCTTGATAGATCTCTGTGGCCTGTTGGCCCAGTGGGGTGGCAGCGTCCACAGATTGCCCTGCATCTTGGGCGAGCTTTAAGTCTTTCAACATCATGGCCACAGCGAATCCAGCCGTATAGTCATTGTTGGCAGGAGAAGTAGGTACCGGGCCAGGAGCAGGGCAGTAGGAGGTCATTGACCAACACTGACCTGACGCCTTGGAGGAAATTTCAAAAAACTTCTCAGCGCTCAAACCAAGCTTTTCAGCCAAGTTGAAGGCCTCTGATGTGGCGATCATTGAAATACCCAGCAACATGTTGTTGGCTGTTTTTGCCGCTTGACCGTTACCTGATACCCCCGCGTGAAAAATATTTTGTCCCATATTGCCCAACAGGTCTTCAACCTGTGCAAAGGCGCTATCGCTGCCGCCTACCATAAATGTCAGAGTGCCTGCATTGGCTGCGGCTACGCCGCCTGAAACTGGCGCGTCTACTACGGCATAGTCCAAAGCTGCCGCTTGAGTCGCGATGTCTCGGGCCTCGCTAACTGCGATGGTAGAGCAGTCTATGAGCACAGCAGATGTTTGCGCGTGGCTGGTGATGCCGTCTAGGTCAAAGTAGACACTGTGTACGTGTTTGCCTGCGGGCAGCATGGTAATGACGTATTCGGCTTGAGCCACACAATCTGCAATAGAGCGCGCGCCGGAAGCGCCGCCTTCGATGGCTTGTTCAATGGCTTGGGGGTTGAGGTCGAAGGCTTTGACGCTGTGACCTGCCTTGACCAAATTGGCGCACATGCCGCTGCCCATGTTGCCCAAACCTATAAATGCTACGTTGCTCATTGTTCTCTCCCTAAGAATCTTTCTATATCCGCTTGCTGTGCCTGCATTGCCTGCCAGCTAAAACTGCGGATCAAATTTTGCGTTGGATTAGCCGTGAGATAAAGGCCTTCTACCATTCTGCAATACTACCGTCCGCGTGGTTCCAAAGCGGGTTGCGCCATCTGTGACCGATTTTGGCGCGCTCAATCACCACTTCTTCATCAATCTCTATACCCAGGCCTGGTTTTTGCGGAATGTCCACGTAGCCGTCTTTGTAATGAAAAACGCTTGGGTCTACTAAGTAGTCGGTTAAATCATTGCTTTGGTTGTAGTGAATGCCTTGGCTTTGCTCTTGAATAAATGCGTTTTGACACACGGCGTCTACCTGTAGGCAGGCGGCCAGTGCAATGGGTCCTAATGGGCAGTGGGGGGCTAGGCCAATGTCCCAAGCTTCGGCCATGTCAGCTATTTTTTTGCATTCGGTGATGCCGCCAGCATGGGAAAGGTCCGGCTGAATAATGTCTGCGGCGCCTAAGGTGAACACACGCTTGTAGTCGAAGCGCGAGAACAAGCGTTCGCCGGTGGCGATGGGAATATGGGTGTTTTTCCGCAGCTCAGCCATGGCTTCTAAGTGCTCGCTGAGCACGGGTTCTTCAATGAAGAAGGGTGAATAGGGTTCTAGTGCCTTGATCAGTACTCTGGCCATTGGCGCATGCACCCGGCCATGAAAATCTACGGCGATGTCCAATTTGTTACCCACGGCTTCGCGCAGGCTAGCCATGCGTTCCACCGCTTGGTCGACGGTAGCCATGGTGTCGACAATTTGCATTTCTTCGGTGATGTTCATTTTGGTGGCTTTAAATCCGCCGGCTATTGCCGCCTTGGCCGAGGCCACGATGGCGTCTGGCCGGTCGCCGCCTACCCAGGCATAAACGCGGATACGGTCACGTACTTGACCGCCCAATAACTGGTGTACCGGCGCGTCGTGATATTTGCCCTTGATGTCCCACAGGGCTTGGTCTACGCCTGCGATAGCGCTCATTAAAATAGGGCCGCCTCGGTAAAATGCACCCCGATACATGGCCTGCCAGTGCTTTTCTATTTGCAGTGGGTCTTGACCAATGAGGTAGTCAGACAACTCATCTACTGCTGCTGCCACGGTATGTGCGCGGCCTTCAATGACCGGTTCGCCCCAGCCAAAAATGCCTTCATCGGTCTCTATTTTTAAGAACAACCAGCGCGGTGGAACAATGTAGGTGGTGATTTTAGTGATTTTCATAGTGTGTATAACATCGTGTGTCTAGCTCAGGGTGTCTAATTCAGTGTGTTCAAAATGGGGTGTCCAAAGCAGCTCACCCAAGCGCGGCACGGCTGTGTACCACCTAACTTAAATGGGTGAATAGGGGCTTTGCATATCCCGTTGTATTCATCAGCGTAGATCTTACGACATTTATGCGAATCAGGCTCTGGGCTATTACAAGTGCAAAACAGGGATCAGTTCAGGCTGAGTTTTTTGCCCCCAGCGCACCAGTAACCAAAACAGTAAACAGGTACCGAGTAACAGGCCGATAACCCAGCCGGTACTGCTCAAAGGGTGCTGACTATAAGTGCCTATTTGATAGGTGATGACTGCGCAACTGTAGGCTAATACAAAGGACCAAATCACCGAGAAGCTGGCCCAAAAGCCGCCGGCCTCCTTAAAGATCACACCAATTGTTGCCACACAGGGCATGTAGAGTAAGACGAATAACAAGTATGCGAACGCGCCAATTTGTCCGTCGAATAAATTTTGCATGGCTTGCACGGTTGAGATTTGCACGTTTTGGGAATCAACCTGACTGTCTAAATCTTGCAGGTCGCCCAGATCTAAACCTAGCGGATCGCCCAGCTGATCAGTTAGGCCAAGCAAGTTATCCGGCACGCTGGCAAAGGCGGCTTGAATGAGCTCGGGAATGGTGGCATCAAACTCTCCAGCCCCTGGGGTGTAGAGCGCGTCCAATGTGCCAACCACCACTTCTTTGGCAAAGATACCGGTAAATATGCCCACGGTTGCGGGCCAGTTGTCTGGGCTAATGCCCATGGGAGAGAACACAGGGGTAATAGACTTGCCCACTGCCGAGAGTACGGAGTTCTCTGTGTTTTCATTACCTACACTGCCGTCAGTGCCTATTGAGTTAAGTATGTTTAAGGCAATGACTACCACAACAATGGCTTTACCGGCGCGCAGAACAAAACCTTTAAGGCGCTGCCACGTTTGGATAAGAATATTTTTCAAAATTGGCGCGTGGTACGGCGGCAGTTCCATGACGAATGCGCTTTGGGTTTGCGGCAGTAGGTGTTTTTTAACGGCTAGAGCAGAAAGCACAGCCAGGACAATACCAATGAGATAAAGGGTGAAGACCACATTTTGTCCGTTGGAGGGAAAGAAGGCTGTAGCAAACAATGCGTACACTGTTAGGCGCGCACCGCAGCTCATGTAGGGGGCCATAAGAATGGTTAGGATACGGTCAGACTGACCGTCCAATGCGCGAGTTGCCATAACCGCAGGCACATTGCAGCCAAAGCCGACGATGAGAGGTACAAAAGATTTCCCGGCAAGGCCCATAGACTTGAGCAAGCGATCAACAATAAAGGCAATGCGCGCCATGTAGCCGGAGTCTTCTAGTACCGAGAGCACCAAAAACAGTGCGCCAATGACAGGTATGAAGGTGCCCACCAATTGCACGCCGCCGCCTACGCCGTCGGCGAGAAATACGGTCAGCCATTGGGGCGAACCCATGGCGTCGAGCAATTGCCGAGGCAGCTCCACGAAGAGGGCCGAACCGAGGAGGTCAAAGAAGTCGATGAAGGCCGAGCCTAAGTTGATGGAGATCAAAAACATCAAATACATCACCCCCAAGAAAATGGGGAAGGCCAAGATGCGGTGCATAACAATGCTGTCTATTACCTCTGTGTGACTGCGCGGCTGGACAGTGTGCTGGGTGGCTTCAAGCAGAAGTGCGTCGATTTGCCCGTATATGTCTATGTCAGTTTGTTCTATCGCTTCAGCTTGATCGGTAACGGGTGGCTTGGGAGCACTGGAGATGATCTCAGTAATACATGCTTTCAGCGCGTCAACGCCCTGGCCTTTGGCGGCAACCATCCCAATGACAGGGCAGCCTAATTCAGCGGATAGTTTTTCTAGATCCAGCTCAAGGCCGTAGTCTTTTGCAACGTCCAACATGTTCACCACAACAATCATGGGCTGCTGGGTTTTAAGCAGGCCTTGGGTTAAGTACAGGCCTCGTGCAAGGCTGGAGGCATCTAAGAGGTTGATCAGTAAGTCTGCTTCGCAAGCACCAATAAAGTTCTGGGCGATGACCTCGTCCAAGTTGTCGCTGGTGGCATTGAGGCTGTAGGTGCCGGGTAAATCTACAAGCTCTACGGAGTCCTTGGCTGAGTTTTGCAGCGTAAAAGTGCCGACCTTTTTTTCTACCGTCACCCCTGGCCAATTACCCACTCTTTGATGGCGACCGGTGAGGCTATTGAATAGGGTGGTTTTTCCGCAGTTGGGGTTGCCCACTAAGGCAACAGTTAAGGCGACAGCGGTCATGGGATTAATTGCACCAGTAAGGCAGTTGCCTCAGAGGGTCGCAGAGCCAGGCTGAAGTTGCGCAGAC
>QXZU01000054.1:5200-9729 GCA_009886205.1 K189A clade bacterium
GCGCAGACGTATCTGCATGGGGTCGCCTAATGGCGCCAGCCGTTCAATAGTGAGCTGAGTGCCAGGCACCAAACCTAAACGCTGCAACTGGGTAATATACGCTGAATGTTCTGCGTATCCGACCACGCGCAATTGGCTGCCCAGCGGGAAATCGCTCAGTGTTTTTGCTGATTCAGGTTGTTTGGAAAAATCAGTTGGTTCAGTTGGAAAGGCGGATAAAGGCATATTGATCAACGCAAAAATTGCAGGGTAACCAGTAAAAATTTGAGTCAGGAGCGTGACAGTATGGCGGCTTTAATGCAAATGATTCTTATTTGTAATTGCGTGGGTAGCTGCTAGCGGGATAATTGCTTGGGCGGACGGTTTTTAGGCATCCATATGAGGAAAGGTTACGACTAAGTAAGGGCGTTTTTTAGAGAAACGCGCTAAAAGAAACGCCCTAAAAGAAGCGCGTCAGATACGTGTCAGAAGCAGTGCCCATGCTCGGACACTGCTCGCTGCTAATAGCCTGATGCTAAAAAGACTCGACTATTATTTCAGGTTCTTATAAACCGCAGATTCAAAGTCTTTTAGCATGGCTATTGCGTGGGTATCAAAAAAAGGCAGCACCTGAGTACCAATCACAGCGCAAAGATCATTTTCACGGTCGATCCAAAAGTAGCTGTTAAATAATCCTGCCCAAGAAGCCGAACCTTTAGGGCGTCCAGATTCTGTTTGTGCTTCGTGGAGCAAAAAACCTAACCCCCATTTCGCCGGTTGGCCAAAGCCCATGTCGAAATCGTTGCTGAATGCTGGCATTTGCGTTGGTCCAGGGGTGACGTCTAAATCACCAATGTGATTTTCAAACATCATATCCACGGTATAGGGCTGCAAAATAGTAGCGCCGTCCAAGGTGCCTTGATTCAACAGCGCGCGCATAAACCTAAGGTAGTCGTTGATGGTTGAGCTTAAACCGCCGCCGCCAGATACCGGTTCACCTAGGTGTGGCACGACCGTTAGGCCATCCTCAGTTCTAGCGTGGATTGCCGCGCGTCTAGCGGCTTTTTTCTCTGGTACTGCGTAAAAGCTGTCATGCATGCCCAGTGGGGCAAAAATGTGGTCTTGGAAATATGCGTCCAAGCCCTTGCCGCTGAGGGTTTCAACAATGACCCCCGCCCAATCAATACCAATACCGTATTCCCAGCGCGCGCCTGGGGTGAAGCCAAGGGGTGCCATCATGCCGTTACCACCTTCAGCAAACAGGCTGTCTAATTGTTCGCTGGCCACACTCTGTAGTCCATTGGCATTCCATATCTCGTATACATAACCCGATGTGTGGGTGAGCAGCTGCCGAGTAGTAGGGCTGGTTTTAGGCGCACTGAGCATTTGCTTGCCGTCTTCATCAAAGCCATCCAAAACTTTAAGGTGCTCTAAATCAGGTAGATAAGCGGTAATGGGGGTGTCTAGATCAATGAGGCCTTGCTCCACCAATTGCAGGGTAGCCACCGTGGTGATGGCCTTGGTCATGGAAGCAATAGCGAAGATCGTATCAGTGGTCATTGCATCAGATGCATCAAGACTGCGAACACCCGCGGCCCCCGTATACAAAGTGCCGTCCGCGTTAGCAACACCAGCTACCGCGCAAGGAAGGTCGCCGCCGGCGATATGTTGTTTGAGGATTTGATCAATATTTTGCATGGTAGGTGTCCTTGTTTTTATTGTTTTGCACGGTCAAATTTGGAGTTTGTGAACGTTAGATATTTACAGTTTTTGCATTGGGCAACAATAGTCAGTTTGCGACCAATGCATTGAGGCTGAAGCTCACACAGGCAGGTTCTTCTTAGCTGTATTTGAAATCTGTGTCGGGTCACTCTTTTGGCTAGGCGACTTGCAGAACTGCCGCTTTACGCACTTTCTTGCGCTGAATGTAGGCGAAGACTGAAGGTACCATAGATAGCGCTATGACTGCTGAACCCACAACCCCACCTGCGATCGCGGTGGCCAGTGGCGGCCAAAACTCGCCACCGTTTACGATTAGGGGTACAAAGCCGCCAATAGTGGTGAGTGTGGTGGAGACAATGTGTCTGGTGGAATCCACTACAACATCGGCTATGCCTTCGCTGTCGCCTGATTGACTGCGCGGGTCTGCCTTCAGTGCAGATAAAACAATAATCGCGCCGTTGATGGCAAGGCCCATCATGCCTAGGGAGCCGATCAACGCCATATACCCAAATGGGTAGCCGAATATACGCACGCCCAGTAGGGCAAGGCCGAAACTCAAAATGGCGACAATGCCAATAAGGCCAGCATAGCGAAATGAGTTCAGTGACAGAATAATGATGCCCGCCATGGCGAGTGTGAAGAAGATAAACACTTGAATGATGCCGCCAATGGATTCTGAGCTGCTTTCTGCCTCGCCGCCCAGTTGCAATCTGTAGCCTTCCGGCGGCGTATAGTTTTGTTCTTCGAGTTTTTCGGTGAAGTCAGCTAGAACACCGCCCGCCAGTGAGAATGGAGTCAGATAGCCGCGCACCGAGCTGATGCGTTCGCCTTGGCGTCGGTCGATTGACGATGAGGTAGGGACTAATTGCCAATCCCCTAACTCGCTAAGGGGTATGCCGTCGCGCCCGTTGGCCAATATAGGCAGTGAACTCAGGTCTGACATTTGGTTGCGAGCACCTGCTTGAAATTTAACCCTCACATCTAGTTCAGTATTGCCTTCTAACACTGTGCCTGCTTTATCGCCCATGAGCGCTGAATTGATCCTCTGCGCTAGGTCCCCGGTGCTTAAGCCTGTGGCCGCTGCGGCGTTTTCTCTTGGAGTGAATGTGAGTTTGGGTTCTGGCATAGGTGACGTTGCGTACGCTGGCTAATATGGCTCTAAGTTTCAGTGCCTCCTGGCGTAATACTTCTAAGTCTTGACCAATGATGCGTATTTCAATGGGCGAGTCTGTGGGGGGGCCTTGCTCAAAGGGAATGGCTAATACTTCTGCACTGGGGAAAGCCACGGACAACTCGCTTTGGATAGCGCCGAGTATTTCTCCTGTGGCTTCTGCGGAGGTTGTGTTTACCCAGGCGGCAGCAAAGCTGGGTATACGCTCGTTCAGTGAGATGACGTTGTAGAAGACTCGTGGGGCGCCTTTGCCAATAGTCCAAAAAGTATCGGTTACCTCAGAATTGCTGCGCAATATTTCGTCGGCCTTTATGATGGCTTGTTGTGTTTCCCATATGGACGTTTGTGCGGGCAGGGATAACTGAACTTGAAATTGATTACGGTCTACCGCAGGAAAAAATTGTTGGGTCAATGTGTGTGCTAATGAGAAACCAATGAGGGGCATAACGCAGGCGATAGAAATACCGATGATTGGGCGCTTGAGTATTGTGACCAGTGCCGCGTGATATTTTTTTGTCAGTGCCGGACTGGAAAAACCGGTCTGCCACCAACGGTTGCCGGCCTTGACCGGCCAACGGTTTTCTAAGTAACCGGCGATTGCGGGTACCACGGTCATGGCCAAAATAAATGAACTGGCAACGGATAGCGCGACTGTGACCCCTAGCGTGCCGGTGAAATCGCCCACGCCGCCCGGTGCAAGCGCTATGGGCATAAAAGCAAAAACGGTGGTGGCGGTGGATGCACCTAGGGGGACCAGTAAGTGTTTGATGGCGCGACTAATAGCCTCATCAATTTGCGCGCCGCGACTGCGTCTGAGCTTGTAGTCTTCTACCACTACAATGGCATTATCAATGAGCAGGCCTAACGAAATAATCAAGCCGGTGACCGACATTTGATGCAGCGGAATGTCTAACACCTGCATGCCCACCAGCACCATGCTGGCGGAAAGGGGCAGGGCGATGCCCACCGTTAGCGCGGAGCGAATGCCCATGAGCCAAATTAAAACCAATAGCACAATGACCAGTGCGAAGATCAGATTGTTGGCCAACGAATTCATGCGCTGGTCGGTATATATATTTTGCGAATAGACCGTTTCTAAGCCAATTGACTCCGGCAAGTTGGCTTGGAAATTTGCCACAAGTGCATTGGCGTTGCGGGTCCAATTTTCAATTTGTAAACCGGCCTGCATTTGGGCGTTAACAAAAATGACTTGCTCGGTGCCATGAAAAGCCAGTGAACGGGGTGGGTCTAATTGGGTTTTGCGCACACTTGCTAGGTCTGAAACGCGAATGGTGCTGCCGTTGCTGTTGGTAACTAGGGGGATGCTGGCGATGCGTTCAACGGAATCTAGGTCAGCGTTAACTTCTACCAGAATGTCGTTGCCGCCTGCGCGCAGTCTGCCTGAGGCAATTTTGGTGTCTGCAGCATTGATGCGCTGAGCAATAAACGCCGCAGATAGACCGCTGGCCACCATGCGATTGGGGTCTAGGGAGACAACAATTTCTTCTTCGGCCTCGCCCCATGATTCGGCTTTTTCGGTGCCGGACATATTGGCCAGTTGTAATCTCAAAGACTCTGCAAGGCGCGAGAGTATGCTCATCTCAATGTCTGAACTGTGCCGCCAACTCAGTGCAATAATCATTGTGGAGGCAACGGG
>QXZU01000055.1 GCA_009886205.1 K189A clade bacterium
CGTAGGTAACAAATCTTCCGGTTGGAAGCAGTAACTGCCAACGACGAGAGACATCCGATACCCCTCTCCCCCTCCCCTCCTCGGATGTCTCCCTTTTCAAAGCGGAGGACTGCAAAGTCCTCCGCTTTTTTAATGCCTTTTTTTTGACTTCCGCTAATATCTCTCCATGAATAACGAACTAAACAATTCACCACAATTTCAGCACATTCGCGTATTACGGGAGGGACTCATTGCCTGGGTAACCCTGAACAGACCCAATAAGGCCAATGCGTTGAGTCACGACCACTTAGCCGAAATAGAGGCTGCGGCTTTGGCATTTAGAGATGATGCAGAAACAAGGGTTGTGATCTTCAACGGCAATGGGCGTCATTTTTCGTCCGGCGCAGACCTCACAGAACCAAAGCAAGAACCACCACTACCGTTGGTGCAAACACGCAGGCGCGCACGCATGGGTGAACGCGCAATAGAAGCGATTTTGGGCATAGACCAAATAACCATTGCTGCTTGGCATGGCGCAGCAATGGGCGGCGGGGCATGTCTTACAACCGCCTGCGACTTTAGGGTGGGCGCGCAAGGCTGCTTTATGCAGTACCCGGAAATTGATTTGGGCATTAATTTAATGTGGAAAAGCTTGCCGCTTATCCTCAATTTAGTTGGCCCAGCTAGAGCCAAGCGACTGGTGGTGGGTGCCGAACGCCTATACGCAGATCAGTTATTGGAATGGGGCATACTGGACGAACTAGTGGAAGCTGAAGAGCTTAGTCATGCGGCGAGGAAAATGGCTGACTTTTACGCAAGTAAACCACCCATCGCTGCACAAATGATCAAGCAATCTACCAACCAACTCGCTAATGCGCTGAATCACGCAATTATGCACATGGACACGGACCAAAATTTACTCAGTGCAGCAACCGAAGACAGACAAACCGCCATAGGCGCGTATTTCAGCAAGGAACCTGGTGACTATCGGGGTAATTAGATTGTCTTGGGCAAACGCCACGCCTTTCTCTAACTAGAACTATAAGACGACTACGTTACAGCACCACAGGCAGATTAGGCGTCGGCCCACCTCAAGATAAGCGCACCGCCGTCATCAACAGTAACATCGGGAGATTCGGTAAGTTGACACACTGCACCGCTGGTGCATTCACCCGTGCGCACATTGAAGGTATAACCATGCCATGGGCAGCGCACTTCTTCCTGCACAACTGGCGAATCAATGAGCGGTCCCATTTGATGCGGACATTGTGCGGAGTAGGCCAGCCACTCATCATCAATCTGGATTACCACAAAATCGCGTCGAGACAGCGTTACCAACACAGGCAGAATAAGTTCGTGAGCTGGACCCAAGGCCAGCGTTTCTGACCGGTCAAAACCTTCAACACGCCGATCTATTTGCTGCTGACGCTCAACCATCATTGCTACGTCTTCATCGTAGAGTTGCTCGTAGGCTTTGGCGTAAGCTAAGCCTACTTTCTCTTTCGCTTCAGGCGGCACATCTGGCACGTAGAAGTCGACAACAATATCGAGCACATTTTCGCCTTCCACAAACACATGGGTCCAAATCTCAGCCCCCTTGTTTGGACCCTCAAGGTTACGGGTAATCCAGCGACGCGCCTGCCGATCTAACTTCAGCTCAATAAGACTTTTAGAGGGATTGCTGGCACCAACATTACCTACTTGCGCGCGCCAACCCCAAGCACCGGCGTTCAAACACCGAATCTCGGCAAAGCTACGCTCGTGTAGGTGGGGTAAATGCGCCCAATCCAGCGTATTTTCGTACATCCGCTCAATACTGACGGGGAGTCGGCGACGATAACTGCCCACATGATTAACCGCGTTGTCCGCCTCAGCAGGGAGGAACGTATATTTCACGATTCACCTGCATTGTTCTTGCTGGCGTTAACCACCCACAGCTCAGAAGAGGCAACGCGCCTCATCTAAATGCTACTCACTTGCTTCATTTCATAGCTCATTTCACAGCCATCAATTTCAGTAATATTAGCTTGCGCTACCCATGCTTTTTGTAAATCTAAACACAAGGTTTCACGCATAATATAGTCTTGGTGCTCCTCAATGGCCTGGGCTAAGTCGCCCTCGGCAAAATAAATCACCGTGATGCGATCGGTCACGGCAAAACCACTGTCTTTTCTACCGCGTTGGATGCGGTTAACCACTTCACGTGCATAGCCACCGCGAATCAATTCAGGTGTCAAAGCACAATCTAGATCTACGCTGATTTGACTATTGGATACCGTATTAGTGCCAGGCTTAGCTTGTTGCTGAACCTGAATTTCTTCATCGCTGAACACTTCCACATCACCATTAGCCTCAAGGCTGATACTGCCTTGGCTCTGTAGCTTTGCAATGTCATCTGGCGAGAGCGCACTGATCTGCGCGGCAAAAGCCTTCATACGCTTGCCTAATCGCTTACCCAACAGAGGGAAATTAGCCTTCGCCTGCAACTCAATGTAATCGGACTCGTCAGCCGAGTAGCGAATTTCTTGCACATTAAGCTCGTCACGGACATAACTTTCCAACAGGCGCATATCATCTAACAACGCTTCATCGCGGTTAATAATGGTTAGACTGGCCAGCGGCGTACGTAAGCCAATCTTAACCTCTTCGCGCTTTTGCCGACCCAGCAAAATTACTTGCTGCATACGATCCACCGCAACCTCAAGGGTTGGTTTAACCTTCTGCTCGTCTGCCATTGGGTAGTCGCACAAGTGCACAGATTCTGGGCTAGGCGCATGACCGGCCAAACGTTCTAACGACTGGAATAAATGTTCTGAGATAAACGGGGTGAATGGTGCCATCACCTGAGCCAATTCAAGCAACACTTCATAAAGCGTACTGTAGGCGGCAATTTTATCGCCGGTGATTTCTTCACCCCAGAAACGACCACGGTTCAAACGAATATACCAATTAGTCAAATCTTCAATGAACGCAAACAGCTGAGGCACAACATTGTAAAGCTTGTAGCCTTCCATTTCTTCAGCCACATTGCTCTTCAGCGTTTGCAACCGAGACTGCAACCACTGATCTAAAACGTTGTCACCATAATGCAGGCCCTTGTCTGGCGACCAGCCATCAATGGCAGCATAAGTACGCAAAAAGGAAAATGCGTTGTACCAAGGCAACAATGCCCGGCGCACCATATCGCGCACTCCAGCATCAGCAAACCGCTGCTCTTCGCCCCGCACCAGACCTGAATTAATACAGTACAGGCGCAAGGCGTCAGCGCCGTAGGCCTCCATCAAATCATCTGGCGGAGTATAGTTACGCAAACTCTTCGACATTTTTTTGCCGTCTTCCGCCATAACCATGCCGTTAACAATGACATTTCTAAATGCAGGTTTATCGTACAGTGCAGTAGCCAATACCGTTAAGGTATAAAACCACCCTCGCGTTTGATCCAGGCCTTCCGCAATAAATTCGGCAGGGAAGCCAGCCTCAAAGACCTCTTTATTTTCAAAGGGGTAATGCAGTTGCGCGTAAGGCATGGAGCCTGATTCAAACCAACAGTCTAAAACCTCTTCAATACGTCGGTAGGTGCCCTCTTCACCTTCAATGCTAAAGGTCAGGCCATCTACATGCTCACGGTGCAGGTCATCTACCTTAACCCCAGAATATTGCTCTAACTCTTCAATTGAGCCGATGCAGAGCGCATTTTCCGTAACATCGTTAATCCAAACGGGCAGCGGTGTACCCCAAACACGATTCCGGGAAATAGACCAATCAATGGAGCCTTCCAACCAATTACCAAAACGACCCTCTTTGATATGGCCAGGCACCCAGTTAATCTGCTCGTTAGCCTTAAGCAATTTATCCTTAATCGCAGTGACTTCCACGTACCAAGAGGGAATCGCTCTATAGATCAGCGGCGTATCTGAGCGGTAGCAATAAGGGTAGCTGTGCTGAATAACCTCTTGGCGATAAAGCACGCCCTGAGATTTAAGCTGATTGATAATTTCTTTATCCGCAGCCTTTACGTGCAATCCTGCGAACTCCGGTACCTCTTCTGTGAATTCACCATGAATGGTCACAGGACACACAAATGCCTCAATACCATGGGCACGGAGCACACGGTTATCATCCTCACCAAAAGCCGGCGCCTGATGCACAAGCCCTGTGCCGCTTTCCGTGCTGACATAAGCGTCACTGACCACGACAAAGCCGCCTTGGTCCTGCATGTCTTTAAAGTAATCAAAGATAGGCGCGTATTTCTTACCTACTAACTCCGAACCAATAACGGTTTTTACAACCTCAAATTCACTGTCCCCTTGATAATGAGGCAGCCGCTCTGTGGCCAAATAAATCTTTTCCCCAGATTCAGGATCAACAACCAGCGAATATTCAATATCTGGCCCCACACAAACGGCCAGATTAGATGGCAAAGTCCACGGGGTTGTTGTCCAAATAGCTAAGTGTGCGTCTTCGTCCAACAATTTCAGCAGCACTGTCACCGCAGGGTCTTGCACATCTTGGTAATTAGACGTGGCCTCGAAGTTCGCCAGCGGCGTACCCAGCGCGGTAGAAATAGGCATGACCTTCACGCCTTGGTAAATAAGCCCTTTGTCCCAAAGCTGCTTAAATACCCACCACAAAGATTCCATGTACCAAACGTCCATGGTCTTGTAGTCGTTATCAAAATCAATCCAGCGACCAATCCGCGTAATGGTGTTACGCCACTCGCCGACATACCTTTGCACGATGCCACGGCACTCGTCGTTGTAGCCCGCAACACCGAGTTTTTCTACCGCCTCTTGCGCGGACAATCCCAGCTGCTTATCAATCTCATGTTCAATGGGCAAACCATGGCAATCCCAGCCAAAGCGACGCATTACATAGCGACCCTTCATGGTCCAGTAGCGCGGCACAATGTCTTTTATAGTACTGGCAACAAGGTGGCCGTGGTGCGGCAAACCCGTGGCAAACGGAGGGCCGTCGTAAAAAATATACGGCTGCTTTCCCTTGGTATTATTTAAGGATTTTTGAAATGCCCCGGTGTCTTCCCAAAATTTGAGAATGTCGTGTTCCATCTCAACAAAGGAAAATTGGGCGCTATCAGATGACTCGGACATGTATAGATATTCTATGGCTGAAATTCGGCGCTAATAGTACCTATTTTGGCCGCAGGATGCTGTCAACTTGATAAGGAAAAGGATAGCCTTTTAAGCCTTAAAGGAGAGGAAAAGACAGATGGATCTGAAGAACATGCAAATTGGGGCCGTATTTCCCCACAATGAAATAGGCACCGACCCCAGTGCGATTAAAGCCTACGCCCAAGGTGTAGAAGCATTAGGCATCAGCCACCTACTCATTTACGACCATGTGTTAGGGGCAGATCCAGACCGAGAAGGCGGTTTTCGCGGACCCTATGATAAAGACGTCGCCTTTCACGAGCCGCTCACCACCTTCGCCTTTATCGCCGGTGTGACAGAAAAGCTAGAAATGATCACCACGGTTATGATTCTGCCCCAAAGACAAACGGTATTGGTGGCCAAACAAGCGGCGCAAGTTGCGCTGCTGTCAAACAATCGCTTCCGCCTAGGTGTAGGGGTGGGCTGGAACCAAGTGGAATACACCGGCCTGAACGAGACATTCAACAATCGCGGGCGTCGCCAAGCAGAGCAAGTGGAAGTGATGCGCAAGCTGTGGAACGAAGACTCAATAGACTACACCGGCGAATATCACCGCATTGATAAAGCCAGCATCAACCCACGCCCTAGCAAGCCAATCCCGGTTTGGTTTGGCGGATCAGCACCAGCACTGCTGGACCGCACAGCGAGACTAGGCGACGGGTGGATACCCTTAATGGGCGCAAATGAAAAAGCGCAAGCGTGCCTAGATCACATGAAGGCAAAGCGTGAAGAGGCTGGATTGAGCTTTGACGGCTTTGGCATACAATCACAGGCCCAGTACGCGGGTGGCGATGCCGATCGGTGGGTTAAACACGCTAAGGCTTGGCAGAACATGGGCTGCACCCACTTGGCAGTGGCTACGCACAATGCAGGAGAAACCAATGTCGATGGTCACCTGAAACGCATTGAGGAGTATCAACGCGCTCTGCAGGGATAGCTGCAAACAAGATTAGGAGTGTGCGATTTATCAGATCACGCTCCTCTTACCGTTTATCTTCCCGCTCAGTGCTACGCCTACTGATTCGCGACCGCTGGTGAACAAAGGTGGCAAGCGCCACTCATAACTTTCTAGCTGGGAAAGCATCCACCGTTTCACGCGCTATTTGCTGCAAATAGCGCGCTTCATCCTTAGGTAGACGTCCGTAATAGTCGTAGGCAAGACCATCCAGGTCATCATCATAGAGCGACAGATAAACCACACAGGCCCCCAAATACGTACCGCGCAAGTTAGGATGAGTGTGATCAAAATCAGCGTGCAGGGAGAAACTGGGACGCTTTTGGTAGGAACGCGCATAGGCGAGCCCCACAGGAATCACTTTAGCCTTCGCAGCCAGCCCTGCTTCGATGTAAGTCTCACTCACTAGGTTAATCATATTTTTATCGGCTAGACGATGCGGCGGTACATAAGCGTGGGTCATATAAAGCATTGGTGTAGCGCCAATCTGTCGAACTTTGTTGGCGTAACTTACCGCTGTATCTAAGAACATTTGGCGCGTTTCAGGGGTCAGTGCCTCGAAACTTGCGCCCTGCATCACCACCGCTTGAAATGGGTCCTCGACACCAATCTGGCCAGGCGTTAACAGCCAATCTATATTGTGATGTCTGAGGCTAGCATTACCTATTGTGGCTGATCTAAATTCGAAGCTACTGGTTGGGCTACCTTTATGGCGCTCAATCGCCATCCGTTCCACATGATTGTGCAAACTATCGTTGTAATAAAGATAGCTGTTGCCAATAAACAGCACGCGCTTCAGCGCAGCTTCCTGACCAGTTACGGTGCCCGCCGGCAAACTGAACGCCAACAACAAGGCTAAAAATACTCGTCTAAACATAGGTCTTTTGTTCTAAATTAGTGGAGTGAGCATACTACCAGCACAGTGGGCGTTACTCATAA
>QXZU01000056.1 GCA_009886205.1 K189A clade bacterium
TTGCAGAACCGCCAAGCGCATTGCGTTAATTTCAATCCGAGCGCGCGAAATCACCTCTAGATTTTTACCTAATTTAGCAATTGGCTTGCCAAATGCCGTGCGGGTAGCCGAACGCTTAACCATCAACTCTAGCGCCTTTTCAGCTTTACCAATTGAGCGCATGCAATGGTGAATTCTGCCTGGTCCTAGGCGTACCTGTGAGATCTCAAAACCTCGGCCTTCGCCCAGCAATATGTTTTCCTTGGGTACACGTACATCCGTAAATTTGATGTGCATATGCCCCCGCGGCGCGTGGTCTTGACCAAATACCTGCATGCCCTCAAGGATCTCTACTCCTGGTGTGTCTGTGGGCACCAGTATTTGCGACTGCTGCTTGCTAGGGGCCGCATTTGGGCTGGTGCGCACCATGGTAATCATGATCTTGCAGCGTGGATCACCCGCGCCAGAAATATAGAATTTTTCGCCGTTAATGACCCAATCGTCGCCGTCTAATACGGCACTGGTGCTGATGTTTTTTGCGTCCGAAGAAGGCAGGCCCGGTTCTGTCATGGCGTAGGCTGAACGAATCTCGCCATTCAGTAGAGGCTTGAGCCATTTTTCCTTTTGCTCAGGCGTGCCCACGCGTTCCAATACTTCCATGTTGCCGGTGTCAGGGGCGCTACAGTTCAGTGTTTCTGAGGCCAGTGGCACCTTGCCGAGCTCGGTTGCAATGTAGGCGTAGTCCAAATTACTCAAACCCTCGCCAGTGTCCGAATCAGGTAGAAAGAAGTTCCACAGACCAGATTCTTTGGCCTTATTTTTTGCGCCCTCAAGTAACTCAAGCTGTCGCGGATGCCAAGACCATCTGTCGGTCTTTTGTTCTTCCAACGCATAGAACTCTTCAGTAATGGGTTCCACGTTTTCTGCTATATGTTTCTTTACTGCGTCCATAAGTGGTTGGGCTTTATCGGACATTGCCAGTTCAAATAGATCGCTGTCTAAATCTGTTGCTTCGCTCATTTTTCTCTCTTGATATTACTTATTTGAGGCCATCTGTTTTACCTGTGATCTGGATATACAGCAAGTATTTGGACGAGATGGTTTTTGCTGGGCCGTGCATTTTTTGTGCAAATAAAGGTAGGGACATCGGCTGAGTTTTCGCAGAAGATAGAGGTTCGAGAGAGGAGATGAAAAATGAACACGATAAAATTAGGCATGGCGCTGTTGCTGTCGTTTGCACTCGCCGCTCACGCGGATGGTCACAAAAATGGGCAAACGGCGGAGAGCGAAGAGGGTGTGCTTAACCTCCAGCAAATAGCTCAAGCCTTTGGCTGGGATATGGAGAATGTTGAGATCACCACAGAAAAAGTAGCAGACGGACTCTACGTGCTGTTTGGTGTGGGCGGCAATATCGGCGTTTTAGTCGGCGATGACGGCGTTATGATTGTCGATAACCAGTTTCCTCAGGTGATGGATAAGATCGAGAAGGCCATTCAAGATATTGGCGGCAATGGCATAGATTACGCCATTAACACGCACTGGCACTTTGACCACGCGGAAAGCAATAATGTGCTTGGCCCCAAGGGCGCAACCATTGTTGCCCATGCCAAGGCGCGCGCAGACATGTCAAAAGGCGGCTTAGTCAACTTGGTGGTTGCCAAGTATCGCCAGCAGGCCTACCCAGAAGTTGCGTTACCTACTTTGACCTACGATGACGGCATGCAGATTCAATTTAACGGCGGTCAAGTGGACCTTATGCACTTTTCTCCAGCCCATACAACTGGCGACTCTGCGGTGTATTTTCGTAAGTACAATGCAGTGCACTTAGGCGATGTATTCAATAACTCTGGCTACCCATTTATTGACGTAGACAGTGGTGGCGACATAAACGGCATGATCAACTTCTGCCAGAAAACCCTCGATGCCATTGGTCCAGACGCCATTGTCATTCCCGGTCATGGTCCAATTACAGATTCTGAGGCATTAGCGCGTTACATATACATGCTGACAACGGTGCGTGACCGAGTTGCGGCAATGATTGCCGACGGCAAATCGTTAGAGGAAGTGGTGGAGGCCAAAATCACGGCAGAAGATTTCGACCAAATCTATGGCCCCGAGAGTGCTTCAGCGGGTTTTATAAACCGTGTTTATACCAGCCTAACTCGTTAACACTTTTTCGAGGGTGCACGCTTAACCTTTAGTAGAGCACCCTTTAATTTATTCGTCGCACAGCGACTAAACCTATTCAATTAAGGAGAAATTATATGTTGATAGAAACTCAAGCCAGACGGCTAAAAGGGCGCATCGCACTGGTAACTGGCGGCGCTTCAGGTATTGGCGCAGCTTGCGCAGCCCGTTTGGCAGGAGAAGGTGCCAGTGTTCTGGTGACCGATGTGCAGGATGAGATGGGACAGCAGACTGTCGCCAGCATAGTTGCCGATGGCGGTACGGCTACCTATTTACACCATGATGTAACCAGCGAGTCTGAGTGGGAAGCAGCTGTTGCGCATGTTAAAGCCACTTATGGTGGATTGAATGTGTTGGTGAATAATGCCGGTATTGGTATTGGCGGCAGTATTGTAGATATGACTTTAGGTGAGTGGCAGCGCCAGCAGGCCATTAACTTAGACGGCGTATTTATGGGTGTTAAACACTGTATACCTGTCATGCGCGACACTGAAGACGGCGGTTCTATTATCAATATTTCTTCGGTGGCGGGTATTAAGGGCGCGGCAATGCTGTCCGCATATAATGCAACTAAGGGCGGGGTGAGAATATTCAGCAAAGGCGTGGCTTTAGAGTGCGCGCAAAACAGATGGCCGATCCGAGTTAACTCAGTTCACCCTGGCATTATTGCCACTCCTATTTGGGATAAAATTAATCCTGAACTGCAGGAAGCAGGATTGAATACGTTTGATCTGGACAACATGGCTGAAGGCGCCGTACCTACAGGTCAGCTTGGGTATCCAATCGATATAGCAAATGGCGTGCTCTTCTTAGCCAGTGATGAGTCTCGTTACATGACCGGCACTGAGCTGATTATTGACGGCGGACTTTGTGCTTAAGCTTTGATGTTAAATTTTGATCTTAAGCATTGATCTGGTTAGTTTGTCGGTTAAGCGCTGTGGATGCAGCGCTTCAAACTTGGCAATTCGGAAGCTAAAAGATCTGAAGGTAAAAAATCTGAAGGCAAAAGATCTGAAGGCAAAAAGACCAGAAAGTAAAAGATCAGAAAGCAAAAAGCCCAACAATTGTTGGGCTTTTTTTATGGCAATTTGCATTAGCAGATAGCGTCGCGCTTTATCACAGCCGCGCGCTGCTAGCTGCCGTCGACTGAACGCTTGCGCAGTCGTTGCATACCCAACAACCATCTGTCGATGTTGTCGCCTTTACGCCTTACGTACTCTTCAACTTCTGGATGCGGTAGGGCATAGAAGCGTTCTTCCCTAATGGTGTCCACCACACATTGCGCCAATTCTTCAGGCTCAATAATGCCGTCTGTTTGTCCATCGCCTAGGCTTCTAGGTGCCATAGCCGTATTCACACCTTGGGGGCATAACACAGAAACTTTAATGCCATCGTCGGCGTGAGTAATAGATAAAAATTCAGCCATTTTTACTGCGGCAGCCTTGGTCACCGTGTACGGGCCAGTACCAATAGCCGCCAGCAAACCAGCTGCTGAGGCGGTGTTCAGTAAGTAACCTTCACCACGCTCAATCATGCTGGGTAAAACGGCTCTTGCAGCGTAAAGGTGAGACATCACATGAAGCTCCCACTGCATTTGCCAAACTTCGTTCTCAGCGTCAGTGAGAAGACCCGCTCCGCCAGCACCAGCGTTAGAGCAAAATAGATCGATTTTGCCATGCTCCGCAATGGTCTCATTAACAAGGGCTGCAACTTGGGCTTCATTGGTTACGTCGCAAGTTTTGCCTGAGCAGCCAATCTCAACAGCGGCAGCGTTAACGGCGTCAGCGTTTAAATCTGCAAGTACCACAGTTTTTGCGCCTTCGGCTAAAAACGCTTTGGCCATGGCTTTTCCAATGCCGCCACTGCCGCCGGTAATTACCGCGACTCTATTCATCATTTCCATAGTGTTCTCCCTATTATGGATTTATCTGTTTAGTTGAATTTCTGAATGAATGCTGTTGTTAGGAAACGCTTGTTACCCGTTCTGGGCTACCGGACCAAGACCACGCCATTGAAGGCCGCGAAAGGCCCAGCATCATGCCGCCCAGTGTCCCTGGGTGTAGCCAAATTTGATCCGCAACCAGTGCTTCGCTGCGCTTGTCTGGACGGTCAATGGTCATGCCCAAATCACTGGCTTTGGCTTTTTGCTCTATGTCCCAAAGCTCATTGGTCTCGGCAAAGCCCATGTAAAGACACGGCCCAATTTTTTGGAAAAAGCGCGCCATTGTCGTTTCAGGATTAATCGGGCTAATGACCTCAAAGCGGTGTAGTTCGCGCTCTTTAAAGAGGGTCAGCGTGCCGTTATAGCCGAAGCGTGGTGAATCAATATTGACAAAAGACTGCGCGTCCAAGTTGAACACCTCAGCAAAACGCTCGGTTTGTTGCTGGGCGTCTGCTGCCAGCAGAGTGGCCTCGTAGATGTAATCAATTGCGCCAATACTAGGTCTGTCCTCATGTTCGCTGATCACCAAACGCAGACCCGGAATACCAACATCTGCGCCTAACACGTACATTTGGCCAGATTCGGTCAGCACGTTGTCAGTAAATTTTGCCAATTGAGCGGCAACACCGGACATATCGTTGGTAGAGGCACCAGCGGCAAAAAAGTGTGATCCGCGAGCTGCCACGGCGTCTGCCACTACACCTGGCCCTTGAGGCTGAAGAACCTCAATAAAACCTTTACCTAGGCGTAGGCGTGTTCTGGTTGCGTTGAGGTGGCGGATCTCGTCTGTACCCGCAAGCTCGGCCCCCAAGAGGTGTTGCCAGGCTTGGACACAGGCGTCGCTGTCGGCCACGGCCATTTGGTATCTATCTATATTGACGAACATTCCCCACTCCCCAATTACACGATCAAAACAGAGGGGATAAAGTAACAGATGCAGGATTGGATTGGCTGGGCTACGGGCAAAATATTTGACTTTTTGGGGCGATTTTTTTCCCAGTGCCTGTATGCAATTTGATCAAAAGTCTAATGCTGCAAGAGTGGACTTATGCCAGTAGTATTGGGTGCTCCGTTCAGCAGTTTTTAGGTAATACAAAGGCAGAGCACGGGTAGCAAACAGATGAACGATAGACTACTAGATCGTCGCTTGGCGTAAATTAGGCACACAACGAGGCAAACTATGTCGGACAAAATATATCAAGCCATCAAAGCGGCGGTGGATGAACATGCGGCTAAGCTGTTAGATGTTTCCCACGCCATTCACG
>QXZU01000057.1 GCA_009886205.1 K189A clade bacterium
CAGGCCCTCTTTTTAAATTTAAAAGCCCTTTAAACTTTAGAAGCCCTTTTAACTTAAAAAACCTCTCCTAAAAGTTGAAAGGCGGTACTTGGAGCAATCTAATTTCTAACACAGTGCAATTGTCCATTTCTTACGTACTAGACCTACCACGGAACGACAAGTGGACACCGAAAGATGACAAACGGTTGTTAATTGCGTGCAAAGGGCAAACCAAAACCGGCACCAAAATTTTACGTTTACGCAATAGAGACGATTGAATTGCATTCAATAGAGATAACTGGACAAAAAGGAGGGAAATGAGACAAGCGGATGGGAAAGCGGATAAGAGGCCTAAATGGGAGGCCTGCAGGAGGCAGAAGGAAGCGAATAGACACTGTGTCTTAAAAATGTTCCTCGACTACAGCGATTGCAATGCGGGTTAGAACCAAAGACATGCCAAGACCTTGTGCTAAGATTGCGCCATGCTGAAGTACATTGAACGCACTCGATCTTATTACGCAGAGTTAGGCCATAAGCCCTACTCGTGGATTAGTTATGAAGAGATACCTTTTTGTATCCTCCCAAGACCACTTAATGAACAACGTATCACCCTGATATCTACAGCAGCGTTACTCTCACCACTCGCCGGTGATCAGGGGCCGGGCGCTGAATATAATGCTAAAGCAAAATTTTTTAAAACCTTCACCCTACCAACAACGCCCACTCCTGATTTACGCATCTCTCATCTGAGCTATGACCGTAAACACTGTGCGGCGGATGATCCGAATACGTGGCTACCTGTTCAGGCGTTAACACGCGCAGAAGAGCGCGGTCTTATTGGGCATTTGGCCGATGAAGTTATTGGACTCCCAACGAATCGCAGCCAACGAGCCACCCTTGAGCAAGATTGCTTAGATGTTGTTGCCCACTGCCAGAGGTTGAAAACAGATGTGGCTTTATTGGTGCCTACCTGACCCATTTGTCACCAGTCGGTCAGTTTGGCTGCTAGGGCATTAGAAGAGGCTGGTATACCCACTGTGATTATGGGTTGCGCGCGGGACATTGTTGAACATGTAGGGGTGCCGAGATTTTACTTTAGCGACTTTCCGCTCGGACATTCCGCTGGCAAGCCTCATGACGAGGATTCGCAGATGCAAACCCTAAAAGATGCATTGAAGTTGTTGGAGACTGCGACCCAACCGCGAACCACCGTTGAATCGAACCAGGTATGGTCACAGGATGCGTCTTGGAAGAACGACTTTTTGAATATTGAGCGTTTAAGCCCGATGGAAATAAACGCATTGCGCGAAAACTATAAAAAGCAAAGAGAGGCTGCGGCTATGTTAAAAAACTCTGCAAAAGACTGATTTAGATTATGTGATAGCCCCAGTGCTTCAACGCTGACAACGCTTAAGCGACCGGGCCAACCGCCGCGCCTTTTTATTTGATTGTTTTTGCTTACTCATTTAGCGGAACACGCTAAACCACCTTCACTACGCCGAATACAAGCGTATTGTTGTCATTCGTTTTGTCGCTGGCCTCGTTTAACAGGCGGCTATTCTTCACGCAAATACCGCATAGCAATAGCCGACGGCACCATTATTGATGCCAACACTATGTAAGCATAGTTGTAGCTACCAAACACGTCGTATACCCAACCCGCCATAATGGGGCTGGTTGATCCCGCCAAAATAGTCAGCGTGCCAAAACCCATGACTCTGCCAAATGAGGCCGTGCCAAAACGCGCGCTATAAATGAGGCCCATTAACGGCAGAATGCTGCCCCCGGACAAGCCCATAGCTATGGTGGCCAAGGTCAGGACGATTACATTATCTGCCACCGCAATTAGCACTAATGCCAGTAATCCAATCACGCTTGCTAACCAATACAGATAGCGGTGATCTATGCGGTCGCCTAACATGCCAAAAAACAACTTACCTAAAACCATTGAGACCGAACTCAGCGCAATGAGATTGGCGGTAACCTCTGCTGCTAGGCCGATGTCTCGAGTAATAATGCCTAAGTTAAATTGCAAAGCGCCAAAGGCCATACTCAGTGGCGCTATGCCGCAGAAGGGTAACCAAAACAACGAAGTTGTGAGTATTTCTTTGGTGGTCCACACACGCGTATCCGTGGCGTTAACTTGATCTGTTGCTGCACTTGCTTGGGGCTTACGGCGTAAGAGCAACCAAGTTGCTGGCAGAACAACCAGCACTGCTAGCACCAATAAGTTCTGCATGACATCACGCCAACCCATTTCTAGCAGCCAGCCGGCCACCAACAGCGGGAGAATAATGCCGCCTATATTGGTACCCATTGACGAAATGCCTAGCGCCAGACCACGCTGCTCTTTAAACCACCTTGTGACTAACGTTTGTGATGTGAGCGAACCCATTAACGCCATCGCCAGCGGCATAAAGGTGGCATAAACAAGCCAAAGCTGGAACAGTGAGGTAACATGCTGTGCCAAGGTCAAACCTATGACCAGTGAGAGCAAGCCAATTGTCACCACCCACTGGGGTGGGTAGGCGTCTAAGGCTCGACCGACAAATGGTGAAACTAAACCCACACCAATTTGCAGCAGGGCCACAGTTAACATTAAGTCACGGCGACTGCTTGAAAACTCTTCTAGCCAAGGCAGAGAGAACAATGCAAAACAATAAATCAGCGTACCTACGCTGACCGCTTGAATGGTGATGCCATAGGCCACTACCACCCAACGATAATAATGGTCGGGCAGCAGCGACTGATCTAAAGTTGTGCTCACAAGCTACTTTGTAGCTATTCTGGCAGTGCTAATACTCGCTTAGCGAGAATATTGAGTTGCACCTCTGAGGTGCCGCCTTCGATTGAGTTCGCCTTAGATCTTAACCACGCTCGGGTGGTATTGAGTTCGTCATCATTGAAGGTATCACCGCCCCAACCTAAAGACTGAGTGCCTAAAATGGACAGTAACAACTCGTATTTGCCTTTGTTTTGCTCAGTGCCGTAATACTTGAACATTGAAGAGACTGCGCCGGGCGCTGTACCTGTGGCAGATTCTTGCACACTGCGTTTCATTGTTAGCGCAAAAGCTGCGTCATTCATGCGGTGGCCTAGTATCTGCCCCCGCAGAACCGCATCGTCTACCTTACCCTGCTCGTCAAGGCCAACGTACTGCTTGGCATATTCTTCAATGGAGGTGGTTTTTTGCGCGCCGCCAATGCCGCCAATAGATGAGCGCTCGTGTTGTAAAAGGCGCTTACCTACAGTCCAGCCCTTGTTCAGCTCGTAAACCAAATTCGCTTTGGGTACACGCACGTCGTCTAAAAACGTTTCACAAAAAGGTGATAACCCACTGATGAGTTTGATTGGCTTAACGCTTACGCCAGGGGTGCGCATATCAAATAACACAAAGGAAATGCCCTCGTGCTTTGGCGCGTCGAAGTCGGTGCGCACCAAACAGAACATCCAGTCCGCATGGTCTGCGCCGGAGGTCCAAATTTTTTGCCCATTAACAATAAAGTCATCGCCATCTTCTACTGCTGAGGTGCGTAGGCTGGCAAGGTCTGATCCTGAACCGGGTTCGCTGTAGCCCTGACACCACCAAATATCTCCTCGAGCAATGTTGGGTAGATGTTGTTCTTTTTGCACATCTGTACCGTACTCGAGCAGCGCTGGACCGATCATACTGATGCCCATGCCCACCAATGGCGGACGCGCGTTAACGCGACGCATTTCTGATTGCAGCACCACTACTTGGTCTTTATCTAACCCTGCGCCGCCGTACTCTTTGGGCCAGCTAGGCACGGTAAAACCGCGCTCTGCGCAGCGGTCTAACCATAATTTGGTATCTTGATTTTTGTATTGAGCGCGCTTGCCGCCTCCGGGCATTTCGTTTGCCACCATGGGGGTGCGCATTGACGCTGGGCAAGACTCTTCTAGCCATCCACGTACTTCTGATCTAAAACTGCTTAATTCAGACATCTCTTTCCCTTACTCTTTCTTACTTGTTCTCTTTTGTTGCTCTTTTTTCTCGTAGCTTTTTTCTGCTACCGCAACGTTTTGCGTTACCAAGCTGTTCGCAAACTCCTAACTGCCGCAGATATTACAGCAAAATGGCGGCTTAGGTTGTGGGGCTGTTTAAGCCAAAAATCACCCAGCCTAGATCCCTATCCGCCCTACTATTACTTGTCAAAATTCTCGCAACACCCGGATACCTCGGTCATCGCTGCTGCGACTGGACGCATTGCGGTAACTGGAGGCTGCCTCTTCCGCTGTTGAATCCCAGGAACCGCCGCGGTAGCCGTGACTTTCACAACTGGCGCCCAAGGTGGGGTCGCTACCAATGATTGGGGCTTGGCTATACTCGGGCATACCGCATTCTTGGACCCACTCAGCCACGTTGCCGTACAGGTCATGCAAGCCAAATTTATTCGGCTTGTACTGGCCACCAATGCCTGGTCTGACTTGACCATCATCGCAATTGGTCACTGTCCAAGAGCGGAAAGCCTGCTTGGTGGATAAATCGCTGATGTTTGCGTATGCGCACATATTTAATGGGTCATCGCCAAAAGAATACGCGCTGCTACTGCCCGCACGGGCTGCATATTCCCATTCAGATTCGGTGAGCAGGCGATATCGCTGACCGCTTTCTTGGCTTAGCCATTGCGTATAAGCAACGGCGTCTTTGTGGGTGACGTGGGCCACTGGCAGTTGCGGATCTAGCTTTAGTATGCGGCTGTCTACGTTGCGCTTTGTTAGAGTGACAAATTGCAGGAACTGCGCAACAGTGATTTCGTATTTAGACACGGCAAAAGGCTGGGGCAGCGCGACTGTGTGCACAGGCCGCTCGGAGGGCGGGCCAGCGTTGTTGCCCATCTGAAAACGACCGGGCGCCAACACAACCATTTGCGGCCCCTGATCTAATGATGAGAGGCTGTCTGTGAACTCTCTACCCACCTTTGCATTGAGCACTGGCAGCGAAAAGTTAAGGCTGACGCCTTTGGCGTTTAGGTTAATAGACTTGCTTTGGGTGCGGTGCCCCATTGCAGCGGCTCGCACGTTCACCTTACCCACGGGCACGCGCATATTGGCCTGATAGGGTTTATTGATCTTGTCACCACCGTCTAGATAACTGACATTCACTATGGCGTCCTGCTCTCTGACATTAACGCTTAGATTTGCGTATTGACGTTGCAAGCTGATCGAGCGTTGGTTTTCACCGTATTTAACCACCTGCCTGAACGCTTGAGTAACATAGCCGCGCTTGCTGACTTTAATTGCGTACTCACCAATGGGTAGGCGCATATTAGATTTGTAGGTCAGCTGTTCACCAACAAATTCCACCTTGGCGCCCGCGGGTCTGACTCGGAGCTTCAACGAACCGTGAGGATCAATATTCAATGACAGGTTGACCGACAGGGTCTCGTCCGCTTTTAGCTCTACTGACTGAGTTACCGCTCTGCGCTCAGCTTGGCCCATAACAATTTCATGGAGTCCAGAGGGTAAGGTAATTTCGGTAGGGGTTATTGCATCTAACCTTTGGCCATCTACTTCTACCCATGCGCCCTTGGGGTTGGAGAGTAATTTTATTGTGCCCTCACCCAGTTGGAGGTTGAGGGTTCTGACCACCCGCTCACCGTAGACGACGTCTATTTGCTCGCTGTAGGGCGCATAGTAACTATGAGTAATGTCTAATTTATGGCGGCCCGTGGCAATTTCAAAACCGTTCATCGGGCTACGCGCCACGGCTTTACCGTCAATTTTTACTAAAGCGCCGGCAGGAGTGGTTGCCACAGTTAACGTTGCGAGAACCAAAAAGTAATAGATGGCCGCAACCAAGGCCAAACCAATACCCGCACCTATTATTGCTATTTTTCTTCTTTGCACGGTGTGCTCCCCTTCGAGTTTGATCATACTCCCCGTGAGAGAGACAGAATGCCAGCAAGCACGTTTGTAACTGGTTTGGCACAACTTTTAATATAAAGGTATCGCGTTTATGAGTACACAACGACAGCAACCCGAGGTTATTGCGGCGGCACTTGGCGCATCGACCATTGCTATTGTGGGTTTGTCCTCTAATCCTATGCGGCCCAGCTACGGCGTGGCCGAGTACCTAATTAATGCCGGCTTTGAAGTGATTCCAGTGAACCCTCGCGAGCAAGAGGTACTGGGCTTGCCCTGTTATGCAAGCCTTGCTGAGGTACCTGTGGCCATTGATATGGTAGATGTATTCCGTGAATCCTCAGCTGTACCCGACATTGCCCAGCAAGCAGTTGCAATTGGCGCAAAGTTTTTGTGGCTACAACTGGGCGTGATTAGCGATGAGGGCGTTGGGATTGCCGAAGCGGGCGGCATGCAGTGCGTGGTGGATTTATGCACAAAGATTGAACATCAACGCCTGTTATAGAAGGAAGTACAGGGACTCAAAAACACACTATATGAACCAAAAGGAACCAAAACGGCCTAAACGCATTTAGCGTCTTTTATGGTTTGTATCTAATTGTCTGTGCTTATTGCCTATATTTATTGCCCGTACTTATTGCCCGTACTTATTGCCTGTGTCTTATTACCTGTACTCTTGCTTGTTCAGGCTTTGAGCAATGCTGACTAGTCGGCTATCTAATCCGGAAGGCCCACCAACGCTTTGGCAGCGACACAAAAAGCATGTATTGCCTCGCGCATATCGTCGCGCCGGGCTTGGCCCGCGCTTTCGCTGAAACAAAAACTCAACCGCAGTTGGTTCATGCCCGCGCCCGTGTCTCTTTGCCGCGCATCGATGGGGTAAAAGTCGTACATGGGTATGACCACTAGCCCATGCTCCATGACCATTTGTTCAATCATTGCGTCGTCTGTAAGGACAGGCCCATTTACGCCGTCCGCCAAAAAGCTGAATACAGTAAAAAAGCCGCCATCGGGCAGTGTCCAGCCGAAATACTCACGATGCTGACCCAACTCTTGCTCTAGTACTTCTAGCAATATCTCGCGGTTTTCGCGGTAGACCACTAACTTGCTCTCGGCCAAGGGCCACATGCTCTGTAATTCGGTAAAGCCACCTTGACCGTCTGGCTCATTTAGTAGGGCTTCAAAGCCCATCAATGCAGCGGGGTTATGAAAGAGCAGTTCGCTGCTAGATTCCACCAGCGCCAGTTCAGATAAAGGCACGCTTTGGCCCTGGCTGATTTCAAGCTCAGCCTCGCTATAAAGGAAGCCAACTCGAGGGCCGGGGAAACCAATTTTTGAACCGGTAAATAGGTGTACTACTTGATCTGGCGCCATGCTGAAAAACGGCTTAGGCCGCTTATCTGCATCGGCAAAATTGATGTACAAGTAAGGGGCGTCTTCAACAATGAGAATGCCCTCTTCTTTAACCACGGCCAAAATTTCTTCGCGACGCTTTTGCGTGAAGGAAAAACCGCCCGGATTATGTCCATCTGGCACCGTGTAGTAGAA
>QXZU01000058.1:0-22299 GCA_009886205.1 K189A clade bacterium
AGTGTATAGAAGTTTTTGCAACCACTTACTGGGTGTTGTGGACGTTGCCGACTACCCCGGTATTGCTGAGGGGGTGCGCGGTATGCGGTTTATTCAAAGCGTCGTTGCCAGCGCTGAGCAGGGCGCGCAGTGGGTAAGTTTGGACTAGGTTTAGTTGAGCGCCTATTTGCGAGAAAATTTGCTAACAAATTAGATAAATGCGGTTGGCCAGTACGGGCCGTACAGGTCACCAGTACAGGTTACCAATGCAGATGACAAATATAGGGATTGGATAAATGAAAACTCTTAAAGGCCCGGGCATTTTCTTAGCTCAGTTTATGGCGGATGACGCGCCATTCAACTCAATTGATGCAATGGCTGAATGGGCAGCAAGTTTGGGCTTTGTCGGTGTGCAGGTGCCTATCGGCAAGGCTAACTTTATTGATGTGGCGTTAGCCGCCGCAAGCCAAACTTATTGCGATGAGTTGGTGGGGCGTGTTGCGGCCCACGGCATACAAATCACAGAACTTTCTACTCACCTAGAGGGACAATTGGTTGCGGTGCATCCAGCGTACGATGACATGTTTGATGGGTTTGCCGCGCCTGCGGTGAGGGGTAACCCAGAGAAGCGTCGTCACTGGGCGGTAGAACAGGTGAAGTTGGCGGCGCGCGCGAGTCGCCGGTTGGGGCTCACCGAGCACGCGACTTTCTCTGGCTCATTGCTTTGGCCTTATATGTACCCGTGGGCACCGCGGCCTGCGGGCTTAGTTGAAGAGGGCTTTGCAGAGTTGGCTAAACGTTGGCTGCCTATCTTGAATGTCTATGCCGACGAGGGCGTTAACGTTTGCTATGAAATTCACCCTGGTGAAGATTTACACGACGGCATTACTTTTGAACGCTTTCTTGATGCGGTAGATCAGCATGCGAGCGCTAATATTCTTTATGACCCAAGCCACTTAGCCCTACAGCAAATGGACTACCTCAGCTTTATTGATCATTACCATGAGCGCATCAAAATGTTTCATGTTAAAGATGCTGAGCTTAAGCCCAATGGTAAGAGCGGTGTTTATGGTGGGTTCCAAGATTGGCTGCAAAGACCGGGTCGTTTTCGTTCATTAGGAGATGGGCAAATCGACTTTAAAGGAATATTTTCAAAGTTTGCGGGTTACGACTTTGACGGTTGGGCGGTGTTGGAGTGGGAATGCTGCCTCAAGCATCAGGAAGTGGGCGCTCGGGAAGGCGCGGAGTTTATTCGCCAACATATTATACCTGTGACGGATAAAGCCTTTGACAACTTCGCCGCTGGTGAATTGGATGAGAAAACCAATCGACGGATATTGGGCTTAGATAACTGATTAACTAACAACGAGATTGTGGGTAGAACAAGACCGGATTTTTTAGCGAGGGAGGGCGCTATGCAAGATATTTTAAACCGACCAGCCAAAACGTTGAGCCAAGCCCAGCGGCAAGGTTATTTTCGCGATGGCTTTATTGGGGTAGAACGTTTGGTGAGTCAAGAGTGGCTGGACAAACTCAATGCCGTGACCAATGAATTTGTTGAAATAAGCCGCAATTTGCAAAGTAAGGACAGGCGTTTCGATTTGGAGCCCGACCACAGTCCCACCCTGCCGCGTATTCGCCGACTCAACTCGCCGGTCGACTACCATGAAACGTTTTGGGAATTTGCTAGTCAAGGTCCGTTTGTAGATGTTGCCGAAGATCTACTGGGTCCTGACGTTAAATTTCACCACTCAAAGCTGAACTTTAAATGGGGAGGTGGTGGTGAAGAGGTTAAGTGGCATCAAGATATTCAGTTTTGGCCGCACACCAATTATCAAGTATTGACCATTGGCGTTTACCTTGATGATGTAACAGATGACATGGCACCTATGGGGGTTATTCCCGGAAGTCATGATGGCCCCCTTTATGACTTGTACGACGAGTCTAGCCAATGGACAGGTAACATTGCCGATAAGGACATTCCGCAACTGAACGCGGATAGCGCAGAGTATTTGGGTGGGCCTGCCGGTTCTATAACAGTACATAACTGTCGCAGTGTTCATGGCTCGCCACCAAACCTGAGCCCAACGCCCAGACCTCTATTTTTGTGTGCTTACTCAGCCGCCCATGCCATTCCCATTACTAACCTAACAACAGGTGCCAAATACTCCGAGGTGATTGTGCGTGGTCAACCTGCGCGTTGGGCGAAGTTCGATCCCAGGCCCGCGCTTTTGCCACCAGATTGGTCAAAGACCGGCCATAAGTCGATCTTTGAGCACCAGCAAGGGAAATAGTCTTAAGGTTGTAGTGAGTTGTTTTTGAGCAGCCGGTGGGCTGGATCGACATTTGTGCAGCCCGTGGGCTGGGCCGACATATCCACTGAGTATTGTTGGTTACGCTACAAGACGTCAGAAAATTCCTACCGCTTATCAAAACCCAAGTGTATTGCTGCGATAAATCTATACCGTGCAGATTCGGAAGAAGCCAGTTCCCCTCCAAGGTAGTTCCTGGCTTGAAAAAGGCGGCCTTTGGCCGCTTTTTCTTCCATTTTTTTAAACCAATTTTGAAATTTACCGAAAAAAACATCGAAAACACCGTCGAAAAAAGCAGCAAAAAAGAGATATCGAAAAGACCATGAACATTTCTGCACCTAAACATCAACTTCAGCATCAGCACGCCCTATGCCGCGGCAGTGTGCTGTGCGTGATGACGGTGGTTGGTTGTTCGTGGAAAACCGTGGCAACAAACATTATCCCCACACAAACAAGAGTAGAAAGAATGGTCCGTGACGCTTTTTACGACCCGGGTAAATCGGTTGGTTAATTTGATTCATTCACTGAATTTTAAAACCCCGAAGCGCCCAAAGCCTTCGGGGTTTTTTTTTTGCCTCTTTGAAATGGCAGAGAAGCAACGGCAGAAAAGGAAAAACAGAAAAGAAAAAACAGAAAAGCAAAGGATGCGTGTTTTGGAGAGGCAGATGGGGTGCTTGATTTTACGAGTGCTCCTTTTAAAAGAATGGAAAGTAAAAGCAGAAAAGCAGAAAAGCAGAAAAGCAGAAAAGCAGAAAGCGCTAACGAGAAGTAATGATGGACGCAAAAATTAAAACAGACGCACTGCCGCTAGCTGGTAGCCAGGCGCAGCAATTATTGCAACGCAATATCCCCGGCTCAATGTGGCTAAGGTTTTTCTATGTCTTTGGCATAGTCATGCCGTTGATTGTGCCCTTGTTTCAAAGCAAAGGTTTAGACATGCAGGAAATTTTTGCGCTACAGACGATATTCGCTCTGGCTATGTTGGTCAGTGAAGTGCCTTCTGGTTACCTCGCTGATGTATTTGGGCGTCGCAATATTATTCTTGCGGGTTCAATTGCTGCTGGCCTTGGCCACAGCCAACTATTGTTTGCTGAAAGTTTTGCAGCACTGGTGATATACGAGTTTACCCTTGGCATTGGCGCATCTTTGCTGTCAGGGGCGGACCTTGCGTTGCTATATGACACTGAACTTGCGCTAGGCAAAGACGCTAATCGACAGCGCCGCGTGGTGGGTAAACTGTATAGCGTTGGCACTTTTTCCGCAGCCATATCTGCGGCCCTGTGCTCTATGGTGCTTTTGGCTGGGGGCATCAATGAAGTTGTTTGGGTTCAAGCGATTATCGGTTGGGGACCATTGTGTGTGGTGTATTTTTTGGTTGAGGCGCCGCGCCCGCACAAGTCGTCTGAGCCTGTTGTTGCCAACACTTCTCATTGGCAGGCCTTTGGGGAAATTGTTCAGGTGCTGTTAGTGCAATCGGCAATTTTGCGGCAAATATTTTTGGCGCTGTGTATTTGGCCTTTGACAACTTTTTATGCGACATGGCTGTTGCAGCGCATATGGCAAGACCAAGGGGTAGACCTAATTCACTTCGGCTGGTTGTGGGCGGCGTTGACGTTATTGACCGCGTTATTTTCGCGCTTTAGTCACCGCATAGAAGCATTGCTGGGGCCGCGGATTTTGTTGGGCTTTATTGGCCTTGCGCCGATTGTTGGTTTTATTGCGTTGGCTGAGTTTGGATTTTTGCTTGGTCTGTTAGGCGCAGCGATATTTTTTGTCATTAGAGGTCTGGGCACGGTGTTGTTGACCGATGCGCTGAACCGCCGAATTTCAAGTGACTACAGGGCTACGGCTAATTCCCTATCGAGTTTCGGCTTTCGTAGCAGCTTCGCTTTAACCGGCCCAATGGTGGGTTTTGGGTTTGATGTTTGGGGCTTGGAAGTGCTGTTGTTGGCTCTGGGGCTAATCAGCGCGGTGCTGTTTCTTGTGATTGTTCGTCCGCTTATGCGCTCGCTGCCCGGACGCAGGGTATTTAGAAAACAACAAAAAGATATGAATTCATTGACGATAAAGGAGGCTTGATATGCAACGTAAGGCAACATTGGTTGATGCCAACCACATCGACTGCACGTTAGAGGGCGTTCTCAAGGACAACCCTAACGAGGTGATTGAAGAGGCGATTGAAGAAATTCTTCAAGACCCGCTTGAAGGCTCGCTAGGGGACTTTCCGCCAAATCAATACTCAGAGGGCGCAACAACGATGCTGCGTAAGCCTGGGGTGGAGTACGAATTGAAACTTATAGAGGGTAGTGGTGGTCAGCTTGCGCTTGTGGAAGTGCGGCCAGAGCCGAGTTTTTTCATTCGCTGGTTTTTAGCCTATGGAAATGCCCTGCAACACCACGATCACTTTATGTAGGTCGTGGGTAGTTAGGCCTGCAGTTAGGCCTGCCCTGAGGTTTATATTTGGGTCTAGGGATAAATGTGAGGCTTAACCCTGTTTGTGCTTAGGCATTGTCTGGTTTGGGATACTTTGCTGCTCATAGCAGTTTTTCTTACCGTTAATCTTTTCGGTTGAAGTTCGTTGGGATGGATATCAGCGTAAGTTCTCGCTATGGTCCTGACAGCTTTTTACCGGAGAGGGCAATGTCTAAGCCAAACATCATTTTTATTTTTGCGGATCAACATCGCCATGACGCACTGGGGTGCGCGGGCAATGAAGTGATTCAAACACCCAATTTAGATCGGCTTGCGGATGAAGGCGTGCGCTTTGCCAACACCTGGTGCCAGTCGCCTATTTGTCAGCCGTCTCGTGCGTCTATGATCAGCAGCGCATATCCAAACGAATTGGGTGTTATGCGCAATTTTGGCCGCGACCTTAATAGCAATACCCCCACGTTTATGCAGCACTTACAAAGCGCAGGCTATCGCACTGCCAATGTGGGTAAAACCCATTACTACTCTGAAGGTTTGGTAGAGCCAGATAAAGACGATGGCGATATGCGCCAATTTGATGCCCAAGTGAAGGCCTTTGGCTTTGACCATAACGTGGAAGAGTTCGACCGCTATGTGCACGCTATGGAGGGCGTCACTACGCCTTATACCGAATATTTAAAACGCGAAGGGGTGTTTGAGCCTTACAGTGATCTGATTAAATCCATATGGCGTTTAACGCCTCAGCATTGGGATGGTGTGACCAGTCCAATAAGTAAGGAGCAGGATTTAACCAGCTTTTTGACTAGGGAAGCCCAGCAATGGATTGCCACGCAAAAAGAGGATCAGCCTTTCTTTCTGCAACTCTCTTACGTTCAACCTCACGTGCCGTTAATGGGTGACCCGCAATGGGCGGAATATTATGCCCAAGCACCGATCACTCGCGGGGCAGCCCTTGTGCAGCAGTCACACCCGGAGGTTTGGCAAAACTATTTAACTTGGTGCGATCACCATGCTAACGGTAAGTTGCTCACCGATGAATATGTGTTAGCTGGCGCGCGTCAGTACTATGCAATGATTTCTCTTGTTGATGAGAGTATTGGCAAGATTTTGGCGCAACTTGAAGACCAGAATATGTTGGACAACACAATGATCGTGTACAGCTCAGATCATGGCGAAATGCTGGGTGATCATGGGTTAATGGCCAAATTCAGCTTTTACCGTAGCTCGGTGCAGATTCCACTCATTGTTAGACCCGCTGGGGGTTGCGCGGGCAAGGTGTCCGAGGCGCTGGTTGAGCTGGTAGATGTCGGCCCTACACTGTTAGACGCTGCTGGTGTTGCAGGTCTAGAAGACACTCAAGGGCGCTCTGTACTGCCGCTGATGCGTGAGGGCGATGATGTTAAAGGCGATGATGTTAAGGGCGATGCTCAGAACGGTGGGCGAGAATATTTGTTCAGCGAAATTATGCAGCAAACCAGAAGTAAAGATGGCCCCACATTTCGCGCTATTCGCAATGGTCGTTATCGTATGACGATAGAAACTAAAACACGAACCCCCTGTGAATTCTTTGACTTACAGGAAGACCCTAACGAACTAAATAATTTGGTTGCGGGAGCGGGCGCTGATCTAGCAAAGCATGCTGACACAATGGCGGCCATGGTGGCTGCAATTGATCGCCGAATCAGAAACTCTATGGACTAGTTTCTGCTCGCTTAGCCTTGTAGAGACTGCTCTAGTCTAGAAACCGTAAGACCAATGTGAACGAGGACGCTAACGCAAATATTCCGGCGTAACGGTGAACGGTCAGCGTTACGAAAAACCGGTTTATTTGCGCGTGAAGTGGCTGTTAAAGAGGTTAGCTTGATCTGTTGTTAGCCACAGCCTTGGCTGGCGCAGGATTTCTAATCAATTGTGCCGATGGCGTTTTGCGCTCGTACTTCTCAGCAGGCGTGTTAACAATCTCCAACAATTCTCCTTGCTTGTCACCCGCCTTAATACGCTCGGCGCTCACGCTGCCATAGACAGTGGAACGTTGCTGCGGATCGCGATTCAGATTACGCACGATGGTCTGCATCTGCCGGGGCGAGGTTTCTTGGCCATGCTGAGTGCCAGCGGCGCGGCTGATAGATTCGTTCATCAGGGTGCCGCCTAGGTCGTTACAACCTGCATTGAGGCAAGCCTCTATACCCTTATGGCCCATCTTTACCCAGCTCGCCTGAATGTTATCTATTTGGCCATGCAGTGCTAAACGTGCAACCGAGTGTAACAGAACAGCTTCGCGGAACGTTGGTCCTTTGCGCGCTTTGCCCTTCAGGTACATTGGCGCTTCCATATGAATGAACGGCAGCGGCACAAATTCGGTGAATCCACCGGTTTTTGCTTGTAGCGCGCGCACCCGCAATAGATGCCGGGCAAGGTGCTCGTGCTTTTCAACATGGCCATACATTACGGTGGCGGTGGTTTTGAAGCCCACTTCGTGAGCCGCTTCCATGACATCTAACCATTGCTGGGTATTGATCTTATCAGCGCAAATCACCGCGCGAACTTCGTCGTCGAGAATTTCCGCTGCTGTGCCGGGTAGCGTACTGAGCCCGGCATCCTTGAGTTGGGTTAGGTAGGTTTTAAGATCCATCTCAAGGGTCGCGGCACCCTGCCAAACCTCTAGCGGTGAGAATGCATGTATGTGCATTTGTGGCGCCGCAGCTTTGACGGTTTTAATGATGTGGGTGTAGGTATCGCCAGTGTACTCAGGGTGTATGCCGCCTTGCATGCACACCTCGGTCGCGCCTCTGTCCCAAGCTTCGATCGTGCGGCGCGTAATTTCTTCGTCGGAGAGGTCATAAGGTCTACCTCTTAGATTCTCTGACAACTTACCCTTTGAGAACGCGCAGAACTGGCATTTGAAATAACAAATATTGGTGTAATTGATATTACGGTTAACAACAAAGCTGACGCTGTTGCCGTTGGTGTTGCGTCTTAGCTCATCTGCAGCTTGTGCTACTGCGCTGAAGTCATCGCCCCGAGCTTGAAACAAACGCACAATCTCTGCTTCCGTGAGTTCTTTGCCAGCCTTAGCGTCTTCTATAATGGCCGCTACATCAGCGGACAAGTGCTTTACTGGATTAATGATGGCGCTCATGACCTCCTCAGGAGGCTGAGTGTCTACGTCCCCTGGACACCACTCGTCAATGCGCGGCATGCCCTCGGTGTCGATCATTTCTAATACCCGCTCGTGCAGGTCTGGATGAACCCAGCGTTCAATATCTTGCGCATAGGCGGGGTAAATGGTTAACCGTTCGGTTAGGTATTTGCCAGCTGAGGCGGTCTCGCGGCTGAGCTCTTCAACCTGAGGCCAAGGGGCTTCTGGGTTGACAAAATCTGGGGTCACCGGCGACACGCCGCCCCAATCGTTGATGCCCGCGTGAACAATTTGTGGCAGCACGCCTGGGCTCAAATTAGGCGGTGCTTGAATGCTCATGGTGGCGCCGAATAAGATGCGCGCAATAGCGATGGTCCACAGCAGTTCGCCAAGATCTGGTTCTGGCGCGTTGACCATTTTGGTGTCTTCCTTGGCACGGAAGTTCTGAATAATGATTTCTTGCACATGACCGTGACGCAAATGAATGTCGCGTATCGCCAGCAAACTTTCAACGCGCTCAAGGCGGGTTTCACCAATGCCAATTAATATGCCCGTGGTGAAAGGCACGCCAGCAATGCCAGCATTTTCTAATGTTTGCAGGCGCACTGCGGGAATTTTGTCTGGCGAGCCATAGTGAGGCATGCCTTTTTCGCACAGTCGCTCACTGGCTGATTCCAGCATGATGCCCATAGAAGGCGACACCGAGTGAAGTTTTGCCAGTTCTTCAGGTTCTAGGTTGCCCGGATTCAGGTGGGGCAATAGGCCTGTTTCTTTAAATACGGCTTCGGCTGCTGCGAATAAGTATTCTGTGGTGGACGCATAGCCCATTTCCGCCAGCGCATCTCTGGCCGCTCGATAGCGCAGCTCAGGTTTTTCGCCAAGGGTGAAAAGTGCTTCCTTGCAGCCCATGGCTTGACCATGCCGTGCCACCTCTAAAACCTCTTCAATGGTCATGTAGGGTGCTTTAACCTTGCGCGGTACTTGTGCGAAGGTGCAATAGTGACAAACATCTCTGCACAGGTGGGTGAGCGGTATGAAGACTTTGCGTGAGTAGGTCACCACATTTCTAAAGCCTTGATCGCGCATGAGTGATGCTGCGTCAGCCAGCGCGCGGGTGTCGGTGTTGTCGGCCAGTGTTAGCGCTTCTTCGTTGCTTGGGCTGATTCCAGCTACTGCATTTTCGAGTAGAGACTTCATAAATTATCCTGGGCCAAATGGGTGTTGGTATTCAGCCGATGGGCGATACCAGATCTATTCAAGTAAATGGCAGTTTGGCTGCGCGGTTGTTGTTGATAGAGCGCCATCAAATCTTTTGGCGTATCAACATCGAGGGCGAAGCAACTGGCAGGCACAATTTTGGGTGTGATGCCTGCGGCAAAGGCAGCATCCACATGGGGCTTAAAGCTTTTGCCGTCGAAAATGTACGGCACGCTGAGCGGGGGGGAACAAATCAGTCCATTGGTGCCGACATTTTCAGAGTCTGGTAGCACGGTAACTTGGTTGTGAGAGCGCACCAATTGATCCACTTCATCAGTGGTAATGGCCGGCACATCGGCAGGCACAACAAAAATGCCTTTAGCGGAGAAGTGTGAAACTAGGTATTGGGCTGCCTGGGTTAAAGCGCCAGCTAAATCCACGTTGGGACTTTCTGCAAAGCGCTCTGTGGCAAATGTTTCTGCAAGAACGTCGGCTTCTCTGGCTCGAGATACTATTAAAACCCCGGTGAGGGTTTCACTTTGAGACAAACAGGTCAGCACGTCTCGCGCCATTGCCAGCATGAGTGACCTTCGTTCGTCTTCGTTTAAGACATTAGCCAGACGTTGTTTCGCCCGAGCGAAAGTCTTGATGGGAACGATAGCCCACATCAGCATCTCCTGTTTTGTTAATAACACGGTATCGACCCCTATTCGCACCCCTTTTTTGTGCAACTGAGTTGTCGTAACCGTTCTGGACTATTGCAGTGGCTCGTAGTGCTACGAGTATCAGCAGAGCTGACCATTACCGGGTGCGCCGAATTCAGCCGGTACCCCATATGCCTATGCGGTAAGCGACTCAGCGAAAAAGACCGGTATTATTTAGACTGCAGTGTGTCCAAAAACCTTATGCATTCGCGGGCTAAGCCCACGCGATCTTCTAAAGTTACCATGACCGACTGAGTGGCGATAGCGGGTAATGTTAAATCCCCTATGCTCTGGGCGTCGGTTTCATCGAGGACAAAACCATTTATGAGACCTTCATACTGGTCCGCAATGGCCTTTGCCGTGGTGGGTATTTGTAATTCTTGCATCATCTTCGCAGCCGGACCTTTCAGCGCCATGCCAGCCACAATGGGCGATACCGCGATAATGGGTAGGTGCGCTATGGCCTGCTTGAAGCCAGGCACTTGAAGAATGGGTGCAACCGACACGAACGGATTAGACGGGCAAATGATGACGCCGTCGCAGTCCTGTAACCAAGCTTTGATAGCGGGGTTAATTTTTGCCTGCTCAATGCCTTCAAATCTGAACCCGGTGACGGCAGGTTTGCATTGTTCGCGTACAAAGTAATGTTGAAAGGCCAGCTCGCCGTTAGCGGTATTAACCATGGTGCGAATTGGGTCATCGCTGATGGGTGCCATGGTGTGTTTGATGCCCATATGTGCGGCAATCTCGGCGGTCGCTTGGGTTAATGTCTTGTTGTCTTTGAGCAACTGGGCCCGGCGCATGTGTAGCGCAAGGTCTTTGTCGCCCAATCGAAACCACGCTTCGCCGCCCAAACCGCCCAAGGTTTCAATAAACTGCCAGGTCTCGCCCGCGCGTCCCCAGCCTAATTCTTGATTGTTTTCGCCTGACAAAGCGTAGGTCAGGCTGTCTATGTCTGGCGATATGTGTAAACCAAGGTGTTCAAAGTCGTCGCCCACATTAACGGCAAACATGACCTCTTCTGGGCCAAGGATTTTCGACAAGCCTAAAGCCAATTTGGCGCCGCCTACGCCGCCGGTCAGCGCGAGAATTTTAGCCATTAGCGGAACATGTCCTCAGCCAAAGGACGGTTAATGTCCTGAGCGGTTTGAGCGGGGTCTCCATCATTGGTTAGGGTCGAGGCCTTAGGCAGTCCGCGTAAAATCACCACAGGTAGTTTTTCTGTGGTTTCACCCATCATTAGGGTTGCGCTACTGGCCAGGGCGTCGGCTCTGTTGACCAATGTGGCTTGCAGTGAGCGACCGTAAATGTCTTCGCCGCCACGGAAATCGTCGAGCACTTTAATGCCAGCACAGCCAATAGCGCTGCCAATGGTGCCCATACGCCAAGCGCGATTGTGTGAATCTGTAATGACCACGCCAATTTGCACGCCAAAATGTTGTTGTAACTGCTCGCGTATGAGCGCTGCTGAGTGGTCTGGGTTTTTCGGCAGTAAAAGTGCCTGCTCGCCGTCGCTGTGGTCGACATTGGACTGATCAATGCCTGCGTGAGCGCCAACTATGCCTAGGTGATGTCGCACCACGAGGACGTTGGGTTTGTGTCGCATGACTTCGCTAGATTCGTTCAGAATCAGCTGCACCATGCGTGGATCTTTGTTTGTCGCAGCGGCCAGTTCAATGGCCTCTGGCCCAGCCTCAATGCTGGCGAGAGAGACCGTTTGGCCTTCAGCTTTAGAAATAATTTTTTGTGCGAGGCAGAGTACATCGCCGTCCTCAAGTGTGAGATCTTGAGCCTTGAGGGTGCCAGAGATAATCTCGCTGAGATCATCTCCAGATTCCACCATAGGAATGCCAGGCACCCCTATGACGGAGAAGCGCGGTGCCATGGATTAGTGCTCTTGACCGATGATCTTGATGCCAGAGTGGGACAATATGCCACCACGGTTGATCTGGATCAGGATTGAAGTCAATGCTTCGGCTGCTGCTGCGTTGGCAATAGGGCCTGCGTGCCAGCCAGTCATGCCTGCCTCAGAGATCATTTCAATGACCTTGGCGCGAGAATCTTTGCTGTTACCAGCCACTAAAACGTCACACTCAATGACCACATCTTGCTGCAGCAAGTGCGCTGCAATGTTTTGAAAGGCACTGACGACATGCACTTCTTCGCCGAGGAAGTCTTGAGCGCGCTTGCCTGCGCTGCCTTCTTCAGGAAGCTGGACGGTGCCAACTTTGGGCGGCACCAATGGTACGGTGACGTCGATGAGGATTTTGCCTTTAAGGTGGTCCTTAAGGGCGTCTAGTGTAGAAATCTGGTGTGCGGCAGGTACGGTCAATACCACAATGTCGCCCGCTGCAGCAGCGTCGCCATTTTCCATTGCTTGAGCTGGCGTATCTGGGCTGATGGCCTGCAATGCCTCTACGGCTGCCTGAGCTTTATCTAAAGTTCTTGAGCCAATAACGATGTTGTAACCGGCTTTTGACCAACGAATTGCCAAGCCTGTACCGAGGTCACCTGTACCGCCAAGAATGGCGACTGTTTCTTTTGTAGACATTGAAATACCAGATCTTTGAATTAGGGCGCAGGATTATGCCGTTATTCACTAGGTAATGAAAAGTCCGTATTTGTAACCCTTGATTGTACAAAGGCGTGTTGCTGGTCATAAACGGCGTTTTGGCCTTTAGAATGTGTGGCCGTGACATTCCACTTGTATTAGCAGCAGGCTTGGGCCAGCCTTACTTTTTTCAATTCTGGAGAGGGTGATGCGGATAGGTGCAATGATTGGTGCGGACGGCACTAAAAGTTCAATAGACGAAGTGATCCAGCTGGGTAAAGACATGGAGCAGGCGGGCCTTGACCATGTTTGGTTAGCCAATATTTTTTCCTATGACGCCATATCTACCCTTGGGTTGATTGCGCGAGAAACCTCTACCATTCGTGTCGGCACTGCGGTTACCCCCACCTACCCAAGGCATCCGGGCGCACTGGCCCAACAAGCAATGACTACTGCTGCGGCCTCCAAGGGTCGGTTTACCTTAGGCATTGGTTTGTCCCACAAGGTGGTTATAGAAAACATGTACGGCATGAGCTACGACAAGCCTGCCAAACATATGAAGGAATATTTGAATGTACTGATGCCCCTGATTCGTGGTGAAACGGTTAATTACAATGGGGATGAGTTTCAGGTTAATGGCCTGACATTAGATATTCCTGGCGGCAACGATTTACCTGTTGTTGTGGCGGCCCTCGGCCCGCTTATGATTAAGCTCGCCGCGCAAATGACTGACGGCACCAATACGTGGATGGTGGGTCCAAAGACTATGGAAGAGCATATTATTCCCAGTTTTCGTGATGCGGGTAAGCCAGACCCAGCCATTGTTGCGGGCATGCCTATTGTGTTGACCACCAACGTCGACCAGGCCAAAGCTGTGATTGCGGAAAACTTAACCGTTTATGGTCAGCTGCCCAGCTATCGCGCCATGCTCGACCGCGAAGGTGCTGCCGGTCCTGCTGATATTGCAATTGTTGGTGATGAAAATCAGTTGCGTGGTCAGATTAAGCGCTTTGAAGATTTGGGTGTGACCGACTTCAATGCAGCTATTATGGATACGGAAGAAGGCGCCTATGCTCGAACGTTAGAATTCCTTGGCAGTTTGAAAGGTAATTAGCAGCCAAAATGATAATAGTGGGCAAGGGTTCAAGGGATGTTTGAAGCGAAATTTTCGCCTGCGGCGGAGCGTAATAAAGAGGTGATTTTGTCCGTGTTGCGCGACGTGCTGCCGCGCAGTGGCGATGTGCTAGAAATAGCCAGTGGTACCGGCCAGCATATTTTGCATTTTGCTAAGGCATTGCCTAATTTACGCTGGCTGCCCAGCGAGCCTGATGAGTCCTATCGAGTGCCTCTGCACAACATCATTGAGCAAGCAGGGCTGAGTAATGTGGCGGACCCCACTGATTTAGATGTGCTTGAGGCTTGGCCAGACATCACCGTGAATGCAGTGATAGTTGCTAACCTGTTGCATATATCTCCATTTGCTACCGTGCAGGGTTTGTTAGCCGGTGCGGCAAGGGTACTGGTGCCCGGTGGTATTTTGCATATCTACGGTCCCTTTAAAGCGGCGGGTGAGTTCACCAGTCCTAGCAACGAAGCGTTTGATGCGAGTCTAAGGGCGCGTAATGAACTGTGGGGCATTCGAGATTTGGAGGAAGTGACCTTGGTGGCCATTGAGCAAGGTTTGCAATGCATCAGTATTAAGCCGATGCCTGCGAATAATTTTTCTCTCGTGTATAAAAAAACCAGTTAGCTATTTGGTCTTGAGGTCTCTCACGCTTTAAAGGGGCGTCTTGTGTATTAGTAATGAGGTGGCGGTGGTTCTATTTGTGGCTCTGCGCCTTCCTCTTCTTGGCCTTGGGATTGCAGCTTTTCAGTAAGCATTTTTAGGCGCTTCTCTTGGTGATAAAGCCTCTTCTGCAAAAGCACCATCTCGTCGTTTAACTCGGTTATGGTTTCGTCTTGAAACTCGAGGCGAGTTTCAAGTTCAGCTATACGTTGTTCTGTGTCATTCGCGGTGGTTGTCATATGTTGCTTATCTTAGTGAGCGGTGGGTTGGGGCGCAATTAGATGTGTCCGCGGAAGCCAATGCGTAGGCGGGTTTTAAAAGCAAAAAAATTATCTTTGCCGGAAACTTTTATGCGTTTTAGTCGAAAAGCATTTGGTTGCGTATCTATGCCCTCGTCTGTTGTCACTGCCGTGCTGAAGTCTGCGGCTTCGCACAGCTTAACGTCGTCGTCACCGTAGTGGCCGAAGGGGTAAGCAAAACTAGTCACTTGGGTGGCAAAGGTTTCGCTCAATACTTTTTTGCATTCATTAATTTCAAATGCCTTAGTGCCCACATCAACACTGGGTAAGTGGCAATGGGTCAGCGTATGACCGCCAAGTTCAAATACGTTGGACGCAAGCATTTCTACCACCTGTGCATCGCTGAGTTTAGCCTCGCGCATTAAGTCGCCAGAATTGTGTTTGGCATTTTTGCTCACAGACCAATCTCTTTCATGGCGATCGGTGACTAAGTAAAGGGTAGCGCAGGCGTCGTACTTTTTCAGTATAGGCAGTGCTTGGCTGTAGTTGTCTTCGTAGCCATCGTCAAAAGTAATGGCCACCCGTTTGTCGCCTTGGGCTTTTTCAGTGAGCAGTTCTGAAGCCTTGATAAAAGTCCAGTCGTTAGCCTTGAGCCAAGCAATTTGGCGCTCAAACATTTCTGGGCTAACCCTTAGACCTCGGTGTTTTTGTTTTGGCTGAGAGTCGCTGATCATGTGATACATAAGCACGCGCGGGTGCTCAAACCCAACGGTAGGCCGCCACCAACAGTATTTGAGTGAGAGCAAAATAAAGACAATGAGACCTGTGCAGATAAGCCACAACATTACAATTTAACCTTGAGCGGGTTTGCGTTAACCATGACGGCGCACCAATTCTTCATAGGCATCAAGGGTATGCTTGCACATGTGCTCCAGCAAAAAGTCGGTGTTGTCCTTGATCTTAGCTTTTACGTTCTGCGGTTCATCGCTGAGTATGCGCAGACATACAGCAAACAAATCATCGCCATCTTGGGCGCGCACCCGTCCCTCTGGAAACAGTACGCTCAAAATTTCCCCAACGCCGCCAATGTCGAAGCCGATGGTAGGGGTGCCGATGCTCAACGGTTCAAGCACCGTTCTGCCGAATGATTCGGCCTTGGTAGATACGGCTAAGACCACTGTGGAAACCGCGTAAATATCGCGGATGTCGGATCTATGCCCAATAAAGGCGATGTCGTCTTGTAGTGATTTGCTCACAATATCTGCCTTTAGGGAGGCCAAATAGGTGTCGTGGTCCGAGTCTGCGCCGCCAACGATAATACCTTTGACGTCACTCACGCCCTGTTCTTTAAGGCGTTGGATGAGGTTGACTAAATGGTTGTGACCTTTCAGTCGCGACAGCCTGCCCGGCAGACAAATTAATCTTTGGCCCACTAGGTTCGGCCATTCTGCCGCCCAGTTTTCCTGCCACTGATTCGAGGGTTGATGGCCTCTTGGGAAATCCGTTGGATCTGTGCCGCGATGAATGACCTTTATCTTGGCAGCGTCAATTCTAGGATAATTATCGACAAGATATTTTTTCGCAACATTAGATACCGTAATGACGGTCTCGCCGCAGCCCATGATTTCGCTATAGCGATTAACCGAATGCAAACCGTGCAGTGTGGTGACCAGTTTAGGTCTGGTGGCGGGATCCATCTTGCGCCACGCCAGCCAGACAATCCATGCGGGCATGCGCGAACGCACGTGGATAACGTCAGCAGAAGATTGTTGTAACCATTTTCTGAGTGGCCGAACGTAGCGCAAAGTCACGGGTGACTTTTTGTGCAATGGCCAGTTGTGATGCGCACTGCCCTGCATGATGAGTTGATCTACTAAACGCCCGCCATTTGAGACCACATGAGATTCGTGGCCGCAGTTTACTAACGCTTGGGCTATTTCTAACGTGCCGCGTTCAACACCGCCGCTCTCCAGACTAGGTAAAAACTGAATAACTTTCATCGCAGCTTATTCAGCGCATTTCGCTGCTCATTTTGCAGAAGTGCAGCAGGCTTTGAGGTTAGGGGCAAATGCTGAGTAGTAAAAATGTGCGGGCGTAGACTTGTCACTAAAGTCTGCCGTCTACTGCGTGGCCGGGTAATGCGCCCTTGGTGTCGAAAAGCACATGCGTTCCTTTACCCCATTTTCTAATCTCACTCGCGCCCAGGGTCTTGAATGCTTCGTGAGCGACGGTAAGTACAATGGCGTCGTAGGTATTGTTCTCGGGTTGGTCGGTCAGGGTAATGTTGTAGGCGCTTTTTGCTTGTTCAAGGTCTGCCCAAGGGTCAAAGACATCTACATTCATGCCGAGTCCCGTGAATTCGTTCACAACATCTATCACGCGGCTGTTGCGCAGATCAGGGCAATCCTCTTTGAAGGTAAGGCCCAGTACCAAAACCTTTGCGTTATTTACGGCTACGTCATTTTGCATCATCAGACGAATGACTCGATCAGCCACGTAAGCGCCCATGGCATTATTGATTCTGCGGCTGGCCCTAATCAGTTCTGGATTGTGGCCAACGGACTGCGCTTTACGGATAAGGTAGTAAGGGTCCACCCCGATGCAATGGCCGCCCACTAAGCCGGGCTTAAAGGGTAGGAAGTTCCACTTAGTCCCCGCAGCTTCTAGTACTTCCAAAGTATCTAGTCCAAGTTCTGCAAAGAGCGTAGCAAGCTCATTAACTAACGCTATATTTACGTCTCTCTGCACGTTTTCTATGACTTTCGCTGCCTCTGCAACGGCTAAGCTGGGTGCTAAGTGTGTGCCTGCTGTGATGACCTTTGCGTAAATGTCGTCAATAGTTTTTGCCGCCTCAGGCGTTGAACCTGATGTGACCTTAACAATGTCGGTAAGGCCCCTAGTTTTGTCGCCCGGGTTAATGCGCTCTGGGCTGTAACCGACAAAAAAGTCTGCGTTGAACTTAAGGCCAGACACCGACTCTAAAACAGGGACACAAATTTCCTCCGTTGCGCCGGGGTATACGGTGGATTCAAAAACCACTATGTCATCGGCTTCTAGAAATTGACCTACCGTATTGCTGGCCCTGATTAGTGGTGAGAAATCAGGTTGGTTAGACTCATCTACCGGTGTGGGTACGGTGACAATATAAAAGTCGCACTGGGCTATGTCGTTTGGGTTCGAAGATAAAGTGAGTTGGGTCAGCGCATTGAGGACTTCGGTGCTGAGTTCGCCTGTGCGGTCGTAGCCGTCTATTAGTTCGCTCACTCGCGCTTCGTCGACATCAAAGCCAACCACTGGAAAGTACTTTGCGAAGGCCGTGGCTATGGGTAAACCCACATAACCTAAACCAATCACTGCGATATTTTTTTGCCGCTGCAAGGGCGTACCCCAATAAAGAAAAACGCACTATAGAACGAAACTGCGTTCAGCCAAAGCTTACAACCAACGTGGTGGCGCTTTTGTATTAGGGGGTGGGGCCTCAAAGTCTCAAGAATACTTGGTCAGCGCGCGCATTATGCCGATGCGCCACCACCGTGGCCAACGAAGGCGGCCAACGAAGGCGGTTACGAAGCCGGTAGGTTCGCTTGATATTTACGCCCCTTATATTGGGCATCAATCAACTTCTTGGGATGCATACCATCCACATAGCCTTTGAATCCGGGTTCGATAATATTATAGCCCAGCATATTTTGAATTTTGGCACTGTACTGGCCGGCTATATTTGGCGGCACGGCCAAGACCATGTTTTCAATTTGCCTCAGTCCAGGCGAGCAGTATTGGGGCGTAATGGCCAAACGGTCGGCGGCTGAGTTATTTGCGCCGCCTCGGTGAATTAGGGCGCCATCAAATACCAGAACCGAGCCGGCGGGCATAATGACTTTAATGGCCTCGCACTCGTTACCTAGCCTTTCTTCAGGCCAACGGTGGCTGCCGGGAATAACCTCTGTGGCGCCGTTGCTTGCGGTGAAATCATCGAATGCCCAAATTGTGCTGACCCCGAAGCGAGGTCTGGGTTTGTTGATGCCTAAGTGCTCGGCGGCATCGTCGTAGTGAAAGGGCTGAGGCGTCTCCCCGGGGTGTACCAGAATGGATAACGCGGCGGAGAGTAAATAGTTGTTGGGCAAGAGTGCATCCACTAAGGCCATAACACTTGAGTGCTCTATGATTTTCGCCACAGACGGTGCCTTGGCCAGCAGTGCGTAGACACGCTCGGTATGGTGGCCTTCGAAATTATTTCTACCCGGGTGCTTGCCCTGGCAGAAGGGGGCGAGTGCGCTGCGAATTTCTTCTACTAATGCGCGATCAATGGCATTTTCAATAATCGTAAAACCATCGTTTTCTATCGCTTGTAAGCGCTCTGCCAAATTGCCGTTGAGATCATTCATATGTTTTCCACCTACCAATCTTCTGCCCGCCACTATGGACCTTCTAAGGTGCAGATTCTATGCTCAAGGCTAACGGGTACTGATCACTAGATGGGCCCAACTTAGCTAAGGGAGAGAGAGTATGTTGCAAGATTTATCAGGCAAAGTGGCGTGGGTGACTGGTGCGGGTACAGGTATTGGCGAAAGCGGCGCAATTGCTCTGGCGCAGGCGGGTATGCATGTGGTGTTGTCCGGTCGTCGTAAGGAAAAACTCGAAGGAGTTGCCGCTCAGTGTGAGGGCCGCGCAACCATTGAAGAACTAGATGTGTCGGATCGAGACAGCGTGTCAGTAGTTGCACAAAGAATTATCCAAAAGTTTGGGCGCATTGATGTTTTGCTCGCCAGTGCGGGCATTAACGTAAAAGAGCGCAACTGGCACAATGTCAGCTTAGACGACTGGGATTCGGTGATTCGCATTGACCTAGATGGCGCTTTTTACTGCTGCAAGGCGGTACTGCCCACTATGAAAGAGCAGGGTAGCGGGCTGATTATTAATATTTCCTCTTGGGCGGGTAAATATGTCAGCGTGGTCACTGGTCCCGCTTACACCGCTGCCAAACATGCGATGAACGCCATGAACGAAAGCATCAATATGGAAGCGGGTAGTTTTGGCGTCAGAGCTTGTGCCATGTGTCCTGGCGAAGTAGCCACGCCGATTTTAGACAACAGACCTATCCCAGTGTCCGCGGAAGATCGCGCGCAGATGGTGCAGCCGGAAGATTGTGGTGAAGTGATTCGATTTTTGGCGCAGTTGCCCAACCATGTGTGCATTAATGATTTGACCATCAGCCCTACGTATAACCGTGGCTATGTGGCGCAAGCCAAGGGGCATATCCCTGGGCCTGCTTAGAACTTTAGTTGGTTACAGTAGTCAATAGGGCTCTTTAAGAGCCCTCATCTCTAGTGATTGTTGCTGGTCAAAGCGGATGCGCAGGACACTCAGACTTTTAGTTTAGAGCGTTTATTGCGGGCAATAGTTGTTCAACTAACATTTTGGTCTGCTCAATCATATCCGCCGTGCCAGAAGCGATGGGCCGCAGAATAAATTTGTGCGCGCCAGCCGCATGAAAGTCTTCTACCAAAGCCATCATTTCGTCCACGCCGCCGACGGCGCTGTAAGCGGCTGGGTCTTTGCCTAAACGTTTTTCCAACACTTCATTGTACTTTTGCACCATGGGATCACTTTGCTTGCCAAAGCGAAAACCGAAGCCCGCGCCAAAGTGGTCGTCGTCGATTTTTCGCCCCAGCTCTCCAGCACTTATTTTGATCGCCTCAATGACAGGCTTTATTTCTGCGGCGGATTCTATGCCAGCTTGCCAACCTGTACCCCAGCGCGCTGTTCTCGCAATGGCTTGTGGCGCAGAACCCCCAACCCAAAGGGGCATGGGCGACTGCACGGGTTTTGGCGAGATGGTTGCATCGATCAACTGGTAGTAGTCACCCTGAAAGTTAACGCTGTCCTCGCGCCATAGCGCAGACATAATTTGTAGGCTTTCCTCAGTGCGCTTGCCCCGGCCTTTGGTGTCTCGGCCTGTGGCAATAAAGTCTCTAGATAAAGCGCTGCCCACACCGAATGCGGGTAGAAGGCGTCCGCCGGATAGCACATCAATGGTCGCGCACGCCTTGGCTGTTAGCACAGGGTCTCGTAGTCCCATGCTGGCTACGTTCATACCAAATTTGAGTTTTTTGCTGCCGCCGGCTAACGCTGCCATAACACTCATAACTTCTAGGTTGGGGGCTTTCTCAATAATGCGGTCACTCTGCCAGATAGAATCAATGCCACCGTTGTCGCAAAGATTTACCCATTCCCAAAAGCCCTTGCCATCGTTAAACGTAAAATTTGCTATTCCGATTCCTGCGCCAACGGTCATACCCTTCCCCAAATTTTGCTACGTATTTTTTTAATGCAAAGGGAATACTACCGGGAACTGCCGCACATGCGAACGGTTCTTCGACCCGATGATATTAGCGTTTTGTGTCTTATCCCTTGGTCGACTTTCATTGGGAGTTTTTCAAACTGCCCAGTTTGTGGAGTCACTTAACAGTGACAGTTAAGGCATGGACCGGTCAGATTTATAAGTTAAAAGGGCTGCGTTGGATATCGTCGCGGTGATCGCTCAGTCGATCGCCTAAGGTGTTACAACACCAAAGGGTGGTGACTAAAAGTATGCCGGGGAATATCAGCATCCAGGGAGATGATTCTATGGTTGCGGTGCCGTCTGCAATGAGTACTCCCCAACTGGTATTGGGTTCTTGCACGCCCAGACCGAGAAAGCTGATGAAGCTCTCGGCGAGAATGACACTGGGTAGGGTAAGGGTTGCGTAGACGATAATTGGACCGGTGACATTGGGAATGATGTGCCGCCAAACTATTTGGCCCGTATGTGCGCCTAAGCTTCGAGACGCCTCAATGAACAAAGCTTGCCGAATGCTCAGCGTTTGACCGCGCACAATACGCGCGAGATCAAGCCAAAATATTGCGCCAAGAGCCGCAAAGAGTAGGTAGGGATTGCGGCCGAACAGCACGACTAACAATATGACAAGGAGGATAAAGGGTAGACCATATAATACGTCGACGATGCGCATCATGACTTGGTCAACGCGGCCACCTAAATAACCTGCAAAGGCGCCCCAAGGTACGCCAATAATGAGGCTTACGAGGGTGGCTATGAACGCAATGGTCAGTGAGGTACGTGCGCCGATCATGGTGCGCACGAATAGATCCCGGCCTACCAGGTCAGTACCAAAGGGGTGGGCTAGCGAGGGGCCTTGCTCCATGGCTTCCCAGTCAATGTCTTCCGGCTGCCAGTTACTCAGTTCGGGTCCAATAATAGCCGCGACGATAATGATGCCGAGCAGAGCGATAGAGACCCGGGTACTGCGCCGCATCTTGCGCTTGTTGTTAGGTCTTGTTATCTGGCCATCTAACTGCTGCATCAGTGGCTCAATCTGATCCGTGGATCTAACCCTGCATAGGCCAAATCAACGATAAAGTTGAAGGTAACGATGGCTGCTGAGTAAACCACCACCACGCCCATGACGAGGGTGTAGTCGCGATTTAGCGCGCCTTGAACAAAGTAGCGGCCAATGCCGGGCAGGTCGAACACTTGTTCTACCACCACTGAGCCGGTCAGTAAGGTGGCGGCGGCTGGACCAAGAAATGAAACCACGGGTAGCAGTGCCATGGGTAAAATGTGACGAGATATCAGGCGTGAGTGAGTCAGGCCTTTGGCCATTGCTGTTTTAACATGGGGTTCAAGTTTGGTTGCAATAATGCCTGCTCGTGTTAAGCGCGCAATAGCGGCGCTGTAGGGCAGGGCTAAGGCAATGGTGGGCAGTATGAAATGCCAAATAGAATCGCTGCCGCCAGCGGGGAACCAGCGCAGTAACACGGAGAAAACAAGTACCATTAGCGGTGCAACTACAATGGTAGGCAGCGCGATATTTAGGTTGTTCGCAGCCATAATGAGGCGGTCCGCAAATGTGCCTTGGTGAAAGCCGGCGGCGATACCTATGCCCACACCCACTAGCAGAGCGG